>JBAUZZ010000135.1:0-2913 GCA_049585495.1 Chthoniobacterales bacterium
GTTGAAGAAATTCGGCGATCGAAGCCCTGCTTGGACGCTTTAGGGGTTGGGTTCTCGATCTCCCGAATCAAAGTCCGAACCCGAGACGGTAAACCGAAAAGACCTCCGTATTTTGCTTGTTGCTACAACGTGGGAAACCTCGGCAACGTCAATATTGTCGCCTTTTATTACCCACTGCTCGCAGATTGGGACTTGCTGCAACGCGAGACTTACAGCTATCGCTGGCGGATTCGATCCGCGATTCGGGAAGAAATGATTCACGCGGTCCAGGTCATCACTGTTAAAAAACGTTATGACCGGTCACCGGATTTGCGCGCTCGGTTCAAGAACGCGGAGAGCTGTTACGAGTCTCTGCTCGGAAAGATAATTGAGGAGTTAGCGACCAGCGAAGAAGGTCAGCGATTGGTTCTCACCGCGGCAAAGCTTTACTACGAGGACTGGACAATAAATTCCATGGAGAAGCTGCGCAGAGCAGACAGAAAATATCACGGCCGGGACGGTTACCTGGTCAGTGAGCTAATTCGTCAGCTTGTCCAGATACGTTTCGGCGAACCCACCAGCGAAGAAGCAAAAGGCAACGCTTGGGATAGAAACCGAATTTTTTACGTGGGTGACTTCGGTACGACGGAAAATCTTTTGCGCTCGATGGCAGAAACCTTGCGACAAGCCGTTCCGAAGCTAGCGCACTTAAGCCCGACCCTGATCGAAGCGCTCGCGGAAATTGAAGAAACGATCCAAACAATTAAGCCGACGTTCCAGTTCTCGGATTCGTGAGCGTTCATCGGAAGCAAAATGACGCTTAATTCATCAGACACGGTGGAGATTGCGATGGCGTATTGGAGTGATTGAGTAGGGCCAGCAATCGGTTTGTGCGCCATTATCGGCACAACATAGAGATGAGTTGTTAAAATTTTGCCACTCCGACTTATTTCAGTCACCGAACAGGCTGACGAGAAACTGTCGGAAAGTGGCGGGGTCGGATACCCTGAACTGGGCTTGGGTGGGTCCGATGCCTACCTTGATGGTCAGCAAGCGCGGTCTATTGAGTTCAAACATGCTCTCGTCGGTGAGGTCATCGCCGGCACAGAGGGCCACGTCGTAATTATCGTTTTGCTCGAGCACCCGGGCAACGGCGGCCCCTTTATTATTTTCCGCTGCAGTCACTTCCACCATCTTCTTGCCGTAACGCACTTTAATCGGGTAGTTGGCGGTCAACGCAGATAATTCTTCCGTTAGCTGGTTCGCTTTCCAAGCACCGAATTCTTGGTCGGCTTTCCGGTAGTGCCAAACGATCGAAGAATGTTTCTCTTCGATCGTGCTGCCCGGAGTTGCCTGTTCGTAAAGCCGCAGGATCGCCAGGAGCTCCTCCTTCCAAGCGTAATTAATGTTGCGATCCAATCGTTCCCACTCCTTCTTGCCTGGCCCCCGCAAGCTGGCGCCGTGCTCGGCGATGAGCCGGAAAGTATGGCCGCCCAGAAATGTTTCCATGTCCTCCTGGGAACGGCCGCTGATGACGGTAACATCCACGTTCGGCTGCTGGCCGAGCCGGTGCAGCAAAGTTTCAATGCCGGCATTCGGCGTCGCCGCCCGAGGGTCAAGTTCGATTTCGCGCAGCGTGCCGTCGTAGTCCAGAAAGAGAGCGATCCGTTTACCGGCCGAGACAGCCCGTCCGACTTGCTCGCGCGCCTCTCTGATGTCGGCCTCCACCGTGCGAGCATCGCTGATTGGGCCTGACATCAAGTCGTCAATGAAAGAACGCGCCCAGTGTCGGGCATCGTAGCGCATGACGCGCTCCCGCATCGGCAGAATAAGGTTTCGTTTTTCCTCCGTGGGCAGAGCCAGGGCGTCAGTCAGGGTCCCGGCCACAGTCGCGGAGTCATAAGGATTGACGAGGAGGGCGTTGAAGAGTTCCTCGGCCGCGCCGGCAAACTCGCTCAAAATCAGTAGTCCGGCGATTTCTCGCTGGCAGGCAATGAACTCTTTGGCCACCAGGTTCATGCCATCAATCAGCGGCGTCACCAGCGCGATATCAGCTAAGGCATACAATGCGCACAGGTCGACAAAAGGGATCGAGCCATGGATGAAATGGATCGGACTGTTAAGCAACGTGGCGTATTTGCCGTTTAGCTGGCCGACCCGCGATTCGACTTCCTCTACCAAATGCTGGTATTCTTCGATCCCTTCGCGCGAAGGGACGCTCACGAAGATGAAACGGATCGCATCGATCTTGTCCGATCCGGCCAGGAAATTGTCGATGGCCTCAAGGCGGTGCAGAATGCCTTTGGTGTAATCCATGCGCTCGACTGAAACGACAAGCCGTTTGCCTTCGTGTGCCAGGCGGAACTCCTCCCGACGCTGGTGAAACTCTTCCGAGTCGAGCGTTTGCTCAAACTTAGGCGCGTTAATGCCGATCGGATAAACGCCTAAGGCGGTAACGTGTCCTTCGCTCGGGATATGTGTCAGCTCCGTTTCGATGCCCAGGAGCCGTTGGACGGTGCTGCAGAAATGCCGCAAATACCCGAAGGCGTGAAACCCAATCCGGTTCGCGCCCAGCATTCCCGCAACCAGTTCGCGTCGGCGCGGATGACAGCGGAAAATCTCGTAGGCGGGAAAAGGCGTGTGCAAGAAAAACCCAATTCTGAGGTTGGGAGCCGCCGCTCTCAGCATCGCGGGGAGAAGCATGAGCTGGTAATCATGGACCCAGACCAGATCGCCCTCCTGCACGGTCTCGAGCACCTTTTCAGCGAAGGTCCGGTTTACATTCTGGTAATGTTGCCACCAGGCAGGTTCGTAACGCAGATAATTGGGCAGGTAATGGAGCAAAGGCCAGATGCTGGAATTGGAAAAACCCTCGTAGAATGCCGTAGCTTCTTCTTCGCTGAGAAACACCGGGACGCAGCCATGTTCTTCGGC
>JBAUZZ010000136.1:0-4631 GCA_049585495.1 Chthoniobacterales bacterium
GGGTTTGAGGCGGATGAAGCGGTGGAAAGGGGCGGGTAAGAGGAAAAGAGCCAGCTCGCGCTGCTTCATACTGACAGGAACTCTTCTTCAAAATCGCTCTCAGCTGCTCATGCCTCGTTCCGATTAAATTTCAACCGCTTCAGCCTAAATCGCGCGGAGGCTTATCAGCAACTCTTCACCTCACCGTTCCTGGGCGTTGACACGCCCGGGACCTCCTTCGACCCAGCCGATCCACGAGTCTCCGGCCCGTTTTAAGAATCGCTGTATATAAACGCATAGCAGACGAACCTTAATCAAGGGCGCTCGATCTGTCTCAAGTCAATCGCGTGAACGGTCGCGTTGCCGCCGAAGCAATCTAACCCGTGTGCTTGGCTGAACGGATATGTTCAATCAGCAACGCAGCCAGACACCGGTCTAGGTGATCGGACGCGAGCCGAGAATGAGAATGTGCACCAGTCTTTTGGCGCTTTGCGCCCAATCCGGCCCGGAGGCCACGTTGGAAACGCCGATGAGCGCCCGGAGCAGATCGAGTGGATCGAGGTCCGGCCGGATGTCGCCGCTTTCGATCGCTCGCCTCACCAAGGCATTGATAGCTCCTTTGATCTGAGCACCCGTGGTTTCAAATAGCTTCGAAGGTCCTCCCACAATGTTGTTTAAAGCCGGGGCAATAATCTGTTTCGTTGCGATATAGTCGACAAAGAGTAACATCCACGCCTGCAATGCTTCGGCCGGAGGCATGGACTCAGCAAACTCGCGCTCTGCTGCCGCCAGCTTTTCCACCTCGGTGCGATAGACCGCCTCAAGCAGTGAATCGCGCGTCGGAAAATGGCGGTATAAAGTGCCAGCACCGATGTGCGCCTGTCGCGCAACCTCGTCCAGGCTGATGTTCACACCTGACCGGGCAAAGGCATCCTTGGCTATCTCTAGGATGCGGGTCCGATTGCGTTGGGCATCAGCCCGCGGCTTTCGCGGGCGACCTTTTGGACGCTTTAAAGGCATACGGAAATCTCTTGCAATCGGAGACAGTCTCCGTTTATTATCTTTTGCGGAGATATTCTCCGTTTAACAAAAACGTGCCCTGCTCGTCAATGAGCTGTACTCAGATTTTTTAGTAAAACCGGAGCAAGAAATGACAAACGTGTTTGGCGTCACTTCAACCACGGACGAGGTATTGTCCGGAGTCAATCTCCAAGGTAAACGAGTCTTAGTTACCGGCGTCTCCGCTGGACTTGGGGTCGAGACCGCGCGCTCTCTAGCAGCGCATGGCGCACACGTCGTGGGGGCGGCCCGGGATTTGACTAAGGCGGAAGCGGCAACCGCTCAAGTCCGAACCGATGCGGCGAACGGAGGCGGAAGTTTTGATCTGGTCGAGCTTGATCTCGCCAATCTGAAAAGCGTGCGCGTCTGTGCCGACGGACTCCTAGCAAAGGGTGAACTCTTCGACGTGGTCATCGCAAACGCGGGAGTCATGGCTACACCCTTCGGGCATACCAGTGACGGTTTTGAAACTCAGTTCGGCACCAATCATCTGGGCCACTTTGTTCTCGTCAACCGGATTGCCCCGTTGATGCGAGCCGGATCAAGGCTAATCAATCTGTCTTCCTCCGGTCATCGTTACTCCAATGTCGACCTAGACGATCCGAACTTTGAGCGGACGCCCTATGAACCGTTCGTTGCTTATGGCCGGTCGAAGACGGCAAACATCTTGTTTGCCGTCGCCTTCGACGAACGGCACCGGGGCGGCGGCGTACGCGCTGCAGCCGTCCATCCGGGAGGCATCCGAACCGAATTGGACCGTCACCTGGACCCGACCCGACTACACGCGATCATCGAGCAGTTGAATAACCAACTTGCAGCAGAGGGTAAGGCGCCTTTTCAATGGAAGACGATCCCGCAGGGAGCTGCAACTTCAGTCTGGGCCGGCGTTGTCGCGCCCGCTGACGCTGTCGGCGGTAAGTACTGCGAGAACTGCCACGTCGGGCGGGTCGTACCGGACGACGCCATCATCAGCGTCATTAGCGAAGGCGTACGTGGATATGCGCTCGATTCCACCAACGCCGCCGCGCTTTGGAAGAAAAGTGAGGAGATGGTGGGAGAGTCCTTCTAAGTAGTTAGCGGTTGGCAGGTTGGGTTGGTTACTCATTTCCGGGCCGGCGGGACCCCGAAGACGTGCGCACGGCCTTATAGGATTTATATGGACGCGATACCCCTTATGGCTCCGCTCACGATGGAAAACATTGCCGATGCGGTTCTGGCAGAACGCCTCGCCTCGCGCGCTGAACTTGACCGGCTCATTGACGAATTGTATGAGTTTGCGCGCGCTCCAGACACAGTTGTCGCCGGACCGCGTGTGGTAGAGGCCTTGGGGATACCGCCCTCGGTCAGGAACCCACCCTAAAGAAGCAATCTCCGCACTCACAGTTGAATCCGTTCAACCTCGCCGATTGTGATCTCGTCCTTGGTCCGGTCGTAGAGTTTAGTGGTCCGGGGCGACTCATGTCCAGCCATCTGCTGGGCATGCTCGAGCCGACCACCGTTCTCCAGGTAGACCGTCACACCGGTCGCGCGCCAGGTATGGCAGCCAACCGGCGTCAGAAAGCCGGCGTTCCGGGCTCGTTTGCGGATTGCTGCCCAGGCGTTATACCGATTCAGCGCGCGGCCGCTAAGCGCGGTGCCTGCCTTATGGATTGATTCTTTATACAAAGACGTCATCCATTCAATGCAAATTGCAATAGCTTGCACACTGTTACGCATTTGTAACAATTGAAACGCTTACCCGCTGTGCCCCCGGTCAAGGCGTGCTTTCCACAGCGGGATTTGGGATGAACTTCTTTACTTTCTCGACGGTGCCGTTGAGTTCACGGTTGGTGCGCGGAGTCGAGAGAGTGGGGCCCGACAGCCTAGTGTTCGTCCCTCTTTAGGCTATCGGGACCTTGTTGAGAGCACCGCGGACCACGGATAAGTGCCGTTGTCAGCCGCCTTTCACCTAACACGCTTGGCGCGTAAATTATCTTATAAGTATCTTATCGATAGTTTATAAGACTTGGAGCGCAGGACGGTTTTGATCGCTTACCGTATTGCCTTACAGCAATAATTTCGGCACTCCGTTCCGAGGGTCATGATAGCGACCACACTCATCAAACGCGCCTATAAACGATTCTAGAGTGTCGGGTTTCGGGGAGTCCCGAAACTAGGATCAGGTTGCACCGAAGAAGGATTTCCAGAGGCTGATCAGCGGTCTCGCCACGACAGTGAAGATGGAAAAACCTGGGTCTGCGTTCTGCGTGAACCCAAGCTGCTTAAGCCCTGCTACAGCCATGTTTGCCCAGGCGACGATTTTAACCATCCATTTTGATCAGACTGGGTGCGTGACTGGCTGGGAAACCGGAACGCGGCGCGTTTTGTAGCATCCTCTCGCCCTCGAGAGTACCGTGAAGAACTAAGCAAGAGAGTACCATCAGCCATGACTCTCCAGGAAGCCGAGTTTGTCGCGAACGAATTCAATAAGTCTACCTCTGTTCTGTCCGCTGAGGTCGTGCCGAACGTGGACGGCGATTACAGTGTGCTCGTAACACGCACGGACGGCCGCCGAGCGATTTCTCGCGACCTAGGCACCGCTGACGAGGCCCTTGCAGTTGTTAAGATCGAAGAAGACTACGCGCTCGCGGTCTACGCGACGTTAGGTGAGGGGAATGTTCCCGTGTTCTGCTCTCGAGAGACTTGGAAGGCGTGGTGGGAGGCAAACCCAGGTGGGAAGGTAGTCAAAAGCGAGCAATCCGGCGACTTCGTGACCGAGATCACTTTCACCGGCTTTTTATCGGAGCGTGATCGAGCAGAGGGGCCGCCGAAGTTTTGGACGGTCGACTCTTACAACACGAAGACCAGCATGTGTTACTCGCTTGGAAGCTTCGCTACCCTCGAGGAAGCGGTTGCGTTTCTCGAATCGGCCAAAGGACCAAGCTCGGAGAAGTGACTATGGGCTGGCGATTTCGAAAATCATCCGCCTCGCCAACGGTGTTCGTCTCAGCCTGGAGAGCGGAAAAAAGCGGAGGCAACCTGACCGGATCAATGGGATGCGCGAAGCTCGATTCAGTCGCCAGGTGGTTGGAAATGTGGACATCTGTTGCTGCCACCACAGCAGACTGTGTGAAGACTTTGTGCCGCGATAGGTGAAGATTCTATTCTTTATCTCGTTACGCGTGGCGCGCGTTTGCTGCTACAGATCCACACGAAAGTGCTCAACGAGATTTGGAGTTGACGTTTCGGCAATGGCACCGTTCGTCCCGGGGTGGTACTGCATCATCCCCGACTTCTTAGCGGACTCCCGTTTGCCGGTTCACCTTGTTCCGACTGAGCCACCTTGAACGCCAGTTGTTCGCCAGCCACGTGCACCTGCAGCGTGTCGCCGTGCTTGATGTTCCCTCGCAGGAGCTGCTCGGCCAGCGGATCCTGCAGGTATTTCTCCACGGCACGGCGCATCGGTCGAGCGCCGTAGGTTGGATCATATCCCTTATCGATCAGAAACTCGACTGCGGTCGTATCCAGGTGAACCTTGATATCCTTGGCGCGTACCCGCTCGAGGACTTTTGCCACCTCGAGATCCACAATCTTGACTAGGTCGTTCCGCTCGA
>JBAUZZ010000137.1:0-18641 GCA_049585495.1 Chthoniobacterales bacterium
GCCTAACCAGTCATTTTAACAAGGATGCGCCCGTCCCCGATACACAACTTTTGACAATATCTCTCCGGCCCTATTCCTGAGCCAGAAGGTTTCGAATCCTGCTGAGCCTTGTAGGGCGCCTGGCTCAGGCGCCAGAGCGCGCGTTGCTCGGCATAAAACAGCGCCGGAGCGAGCGTTGCTCGGGATAGAACAACCTTAGTTGATGGAACTCTCGAGTCTTTCGGTCTCGGTGCCTGAGCCAGGCGCCCTACAAAGCTTGAGTTTTCGTCGGCATCGATGAAGAGCGGTCGTTAAAGTATTCGTAGAGCTTAATCGCACCCAGGATCATGAGGGTCGGCTTTATGAGAAGGAAGGCAGTCCGCACGGTCAATACCAGGATCCGGCGGATGGGGAAGAGGCTGAGGACGAACCCCGCTACCAGCGCGATAGCTACGTGTTTGATAGGTTCGCGGCGAAGCCGTTCCCGGAATTCATTCGTTGTTACGCTCGCTTGATCCGTAGAATTCATACGTTTCAAACAATTACTAAACCAAGATTGCGGTCCGTAACCAGTTGTATCTGCAATCTGCACACCAAGTTTCTCAAGCGAGCGCTTCCGGGTGAAACCTTCGCCAGTAACGGCTCAAGCCGGCGACGCTCATAAAGGCAGGATCGGCCTGTTCGTAAGTCCCAAGATTCCCTGGCGCTGCCCCGGCGGTAAGAAGTTCCTGCTCGGTAAATTTTGCGAATTCTGGAACGATCTCGTCTTCGGATTTTCCCTCACGAAGACGCTCCTTCATCCAGTCTGCCCAAACCAGGATCCTGGCTTCCAGTTCGGCCAGTCGTTCTAGGGGCGATTCAATCCTTCCAAAGTGAGTGATATGAAGCGTTTGCGGGTTCAACGCCCGGATGGTTGCGATCGATTGCCGCCAACTTTCGAGTTGTATGTCGGGCGGGGGAAAAGGGGGAACAGCGGGCCCGTCGTCGATAATAACTCCGGCCACATCACCGGCGAAAACGGTCCGTTCCGCGGCTAGCCAGTAAGCGTTGTGATGTTGCGCATGACCCGGAGTATAGAGCGCATCCAGGGTCACACCGCCGAGGTGGAGATGCGCGTTATCGTCTGTGGGAACCACTTGTTCCACTGGAATCGGCTCGATTTTTCCCCAGAGAAATTCCATTTTGTCGCCGTAGATCCGGGTTGCGCTCCCGATCAATTTCTGCGGGTCGATCATATGCGGAGCCCCTTTCGGATGGACGTAAATCTTCGTTCCAAATTCCTTCGCCCAGCGCCAGGCGCCGCCGCTGTGATCGAGGTGGATGTGGGTGGCGAACAGATGCTTCACGTTAGAGGGCTTGAACCCGAGTTTGGCAATTGCCTCGACCAGTGACTCGAACACGTTCTCTGGCCCGCAATCGATCATCGCCAGGGAGTTCCCCGCGGCTTCGAGAAGAGCGACACAGATAATCTTGGGGCGGCCGAGATGAAGAGCGTCGATGAGGTGGATCATAACGTGCACCGATACCTCGGGATATCCGGTAGGGCGAAAATTTATTTGAGCCGCTACGGAAGGAGTTACAGGAGCCAGATCCCCGTGCCGGGACACCTGATGTCCGCTCTGGGACTAGGCGTTGCGCGCCCAAACGTGTTGGCCGAAGCCACGGAGAGTATTTCAGTCAAGAAAAAGAATGCTTGCACTTGCTATTTAATGTAGGTGTGCCTAATCTTTTCAGGTAGGACTAGAAAGGGCGAATCGTTCCGGCCGGCTTTTCATGAACTCAACTATTAACCCATCCGAAACGGTCGCCCCGGAGACGGGTTGGCGCCTGCGTCGGAAGAATCCAAGTCTGCCGGAAGTCTTCCGGTCTGTCTCCGTGCCCAGGGATGCTTTTGGTTGGAGAGGGTTTTTACGAAAACTCCTGGCCTTTTCGGGGCCGGGCTACCTCATCGCCGTCGGCTATATGGACCCGGGGAATTGGGCCACGGACATTGCGGGAGGTTCTCAGTTTTACTACGGGCTGTTGTCGGCTGTCGTGATCTCCAGCTTGATGGCCATCTTCCTGCAGCATCTGGCTTTAAAGATTGGCGTGGCTACCGGGCGGGATCTCGCGCAAGCTTGCCGGGATAGTTACCACCCGGCAATTAGTTTCATTCTCTGGGTGGGTCAAGAGATTGCAATCGCAGCCTGCGACCTGGCAGAAGTCATCGGCTCTGCTATCGCCCTGAATTTGCTTTTCGGTTTGCCTTTAGTTTGGGGCGTTTGCCTCACGGCTTGTGACGTACTCGCCGTTCTCTACCTGCAACATAAAGGGTTCCGGCTGATCGAAGCGCTGGTCATAACCCTTATTGGCGTTATCGCTGGAAGTTTCGCTATCCAGGTCTTTTTGTCTAATCCTCACTGGGGCGCGATGGCTCGCCACGTTATTCCGTCACCTGCCATTCTGCATCAGCCCGCTATGCTTTACGTTGCGATAGGCATTTTAGGGGCGACAGTTATGCCCCACAATCTGTACCTGCACTCGTCGATCGCTCAAACGCGGAACTATAGCCTGACATCCCAAGGGAAGCGGGAGGCGATCTTTTTTGGTACGATTGATTCAACGCTAGCGCTCTTCTTTGCCATGTTCATAAACGCAGCGATCCTGATCGTTGCTGCAGCCACTTTCTATACCACCGGGCATCACGATGTCGCGGAAATCCAGGATGCGTACAAGCTCCTCAGCCCTCTTCTTGGGGTCGGCGTAGCGAGCACGTTGTTCGCGGTGGCGCTTCTCGCCTCAGGGCAGAATTCTACGCTGACTGGAACGCTTGCCGGCCAGATTGTCATGGAAGGGTTTCTGCACCTGCGGTTACCTCCTGTTCTCAGGCGCCTGATCACTCGGTTGCTAGCGATTGTTCCGGCGGTCATTGTCACGGCCATGATGGGCGAACACGGCACGGCGCAGTTGCTGATTCTCAGCCAGGTAATCCTGAGCATGATGCTCAGCTTTGCCGTGGTTCCGCTGGTCATGTTCACCAACGACAGATCAAAGATGGGCGAGTTCGTGAATCCGCCTTGGGTGAAACATACCGGCTGGGCCTTAGCCCTCGTTATCGCGATGCTGAATGCCTACCTGTTATGGCAAACGTTCGCCGGCACCGCCCCGCAATAGAGGGCAGGGAAAGTGCCAAATTCTAGTCCACTTAGAAACGTGACAGGCTAAAAGCGGTTTGATCACCACATGCCAACGATAATGCGGCAGTACCGGGATTTTTCGAATCCTGTAACCCTGGGCTCCGAGGAAACAACTACCACCGCCTCCTATCTTGTGATAGATTGCGGCAATGAAGGTTGCTTTCCCGCGCTTCAGGGGCGACCCGGCGCCAGTCACGGAAAAGGGGCCATCTGAGCACGCGTCTCAACCAGGCAAACGCAGCCCCATCTTTTTTGGGATCATCGCCATCCTGACAATTGGCATTGCCACAATGCTCGCTTTGGTGTTGCTCCAGTTAATCACCGCGGGTCCTTGATGCCCGGCTCGTTCCAGGATCGTAGGTAAAAGGTCCAGCTTTTACCTGGCCGCAGAGGTTCATCTCTCCAAGGCAGGCTGGGTTTTGTTTATCGTCTGACCAGGTGGAAAACTGATGTCCCAAAAGTCGGCTGCCTGTTCCAGTGCAACCAATGCGTTTGCTCTTTCGGTCAGGGCGGTAATGTAATTCAGATGCACGTCGGTGTCGTCTTTTTGGGCTTGCAATACATCCAGCAACGAAGCGGCGCCGAGTCGATAGCTGGTCAGCTTCGCTTCCAGCACTTTTCTAGCGAGTTCGATGGCGTTTCCCTGGTATTTAGCGAGTTGCTGTTTGGCTAATTGGTAGCGATCAAAATTCGTCCGAACATCGACCTCGGCTTTTAGCTCAACGGACTCCAGCATTTTTTGAGCCTGTAAAGCAGCCTGTACGGCAGCCTCATATTCGCCGCGGTAGCTATTGAAAAGCGGGAGTGGTATCGAGAGCGAGAGGTTAAGCGTGTTGTAGCTCGGGGCCGGATCAATCTGGTTGGTGATTCTGCCGGTCTCTCCTACGGCGAGTCCAATCGTCGGATCTGGCAGCCGATTCGCCTTTGCCAGCTTGACCGAAGATTGCGCCGACTCGAGCGCAAAATGAGCTGCCCGTACATCGGGACGATTTTGCATCGCTACCGCCAGAACCGATGCCAGGCTGAGGTTCCTGTTGGGGAATACCAGGTTGCCCACAGGGTTCGGCACCGCAGCGGCTCTTTTGCCGAGCAGTTGGACGAGCGCAAAGAGATTAGCACTATGGGCAGACTGAGCGACCACCAGATCACCCTCAGCTTGCTTGGCTGCCAACCGAGCTTGATCGGCATCAGCCTCGCCCAAATCACCCTGGCTCAATCGTTTCTCGTTGGCTTTCGCTAGGTTATTGAGCGCGTCAAAGGCGCGCCGCTTTTCATCGACTGTCAACTGCCCGGCCAGCGCCGTGACAAACGCGGTGGAGGCGGTTCCCCGCAGTGTCCGAAAGAAATCATCCACGGTCGCTGAGACAGAGAGGAGATTCTTCTGTGCAACCGAGACACGAAACTTTCGTTTCCCTCCAACCTCGATCTCTTCGGTGAATCCCTCCGAGTATGCAGTCGCCTGGTCCCGGTGAGAGATGTCCTTGTTGAAGGTTACAGCGAAAACAGGGTTAGGCGAGACTTTCGCCGCAACCACTTGGGCTTGCGCAATCGAGATATTGTATCGCTGGGCAGCGAGATCAAGGTTATTTGCCGCAACGTATGCCAGGAATTCGTCAAGAGTTAATCGCTGGGTCCGGGTCTTCTGGACGGGGAACTCAGGAGCTGCCGTTTGCTCACCACCCGGGCCGTGCTCGCCAGCCAGGGTACGCTCTACGGCCAAGAGCCAAATGCCCAGACAGAGCGTGCACCGGACAATCAGAGGTGGCATCAACATAGGGAGCGTTTCCGCCTAGGCAGTCGTCTCGGGAGGAGATGAAGGTCCTGACTCACTGTTTCGATTAACCTGTTGCTCCATTAGCCTGTCGTATCGCCTTTCGACGAGGTAATACAAACCGGGCAACACCAACAATGTCAGCAGGGTAGCGGTCGTGAGTCCGCCAACGATGACAGTTGCCAGCGGACGTTGGACGTCGCTACCAACGCCTCGAGCCAAGGCCGCAGGTAGCAAGCCGAGCGTTGCCACCGTTGCGGTCATCAGCACCGGTCGCAATCGGACTCCGGCACCGCGACGGACCGTTTCTTCCAGCGTGTGGCCTTCGTCCCTATGCATTCGCTTCAGATTGGAAAGCATGATCACCCCGTTTTGCACGGCTACCCCAAAGAGCGCGATGAACCCCACTGCGCTCGAAACGTTTATGGTCATTCCTCGCAGATACAGCGCGGCCAAGCCACCCAGCAGTGCCAGAGGAATCACGATGAGGATCATCGCCGCGTGGCGGAACTCGCCAAAGCCAAAGAAGAGCAGGAGGAAAATAAGTCCTATCGTGGCGGGAACCACTACCGCGAGTCGGTTCTCAGCTCGTTGTTGATTTTCGAAGGCGCCGCCCCACTCAATTCGATTCGCCTCATGATTAAACTTCACCTTTTCCTCAATGGCCTTTTGGGCTTCGGCATAAAAGGAAGACAGATCGCGGCCCCGCAGATTCAGATGGACCTTCATAAACCGGTGGGACATCTCCCGGTCGATTGTCGTCTCCCCGGCGCCAAGGCGAAGGTCCGCCAGCTCGCCCAAAGAGATCGGGGCGCCATCGGAGGACGGAAGCGTCAAGTTGGAGATAGCCTCGGGGCTTCCTCGGTATTTTTCGATAGCCCGTACGGCTATGTCGTAACTCCTTTCGCCGATGTAGAAATTAGTGACGGCCACACCGCCGACCGCAGCCTGGATAAGATCGGTAATATCGCTCACGTTAATTCCGAACCGAGCTGCGGCTTCCCGATTGATATTGATTTGCAATTGGGGCAGCGGTGGCTCCTCATCCACCGCAACGTCGGCGGCTCCTGGAACATGCTGCAGCTCGTCTACGATGCTTTGAGCAATCCGCCGGGTCTCGACAAGATCATCTCCGAAGATCTTGACCACGAGATCGCTGTGGGCCCCGGTCAGCAGATCGTTCATGTTGTCGTAAATCGGCTGCGAGAATCCGAAACTCACCCCGGGAAGATCGATACTCAATTTCTTGCTCATCCGCTCGATCAGCGCTGCTTTATCGCCACCCCATTGATTGTAAGGCTTCAAGGTCACGGCGGCTTCAATGTGGGAGAAAGTCCACGGATCGGTCTCGTCGTCGTTTCGGCCGGTTTGAGTGATCGCGGCACGAACCTCAGGAAAGGTAAGTAAAGACTTCCGCAGCTCTCCAGCCATCTCGGTTGCTTTTTCAATGGAAATTGCCCCAGGCAGTTCCACCTGCAGCCAGAGCGACCCTTCATCCAGATAGGGCAAAAACTCTCGGCCCAGCGACATTCCCAAGAGCACGACCAGACCACCACAGACAATAATAGGGAGTAGAATCAGCGCCGGCCGTTTGACGAGAAAGCGAAGGTACCTGTCATAGCGCTTTCCCAACCATTCCAGGATAGGGCTACGAAAAATTTTGCGGGGTCTGCGATAGGTAGCAAACGCCAGGCCTGGGATGATGCAGAGCGCGAAGAGTAAGGCTCCACACAAAGCGTAGCCAACGGTGTAGGCCATTGGAGTAAAGAGCTTTTTCTCGACACTTTCGAAAGCGAAAAGCGGCAGGTAAGCGGTGATGATGATCAGTGTGGCGAAGAACATGGGTCTGGCGACCTGCAGGGCGGCGTTTCGTGCGTCTGCTTCTTCCAATCCCTTGCCGGGCTGCTCTTCAGCGTGCCGCAAAACAACTTCCAGAAGCACGATCGCTCCGTCCACGATGATCCCGAAGTCGATCGCGCCGAGCGAAAGAAGATTGGCGGGGATCTTCGTCAGATTCATCATGGTGAAAGCAAAAAAAAGCGCGAACGGAATGGTGAGAGCAACGATGAGCGAGCCTCTGACGTTACCGAGGAAAAATACGAGGACGAGCACAACCAGCGTGATGCCCTCCAGCAAGGTGCGAGTGACACGCTCCAAGGTGGTGTTGACCAGTTCGGTCCGGTCGAGGTAGGGAACTATCTTAACATCCCTGGGAAGGATCTTGGAATTGAGCTCCTTCACCTTTTCATGCACTCCGATCAGCACCCTGGAGGGGTTGGAGCCCCGCAACATATCAACGATCCCCGACACCGCGTCGTCATTATTGTTAAAGCCAAGAATCCCCTGGCGAGGGAGCGCTCCCTGGACCACCTCGCCAATGTCACGAACGAAAATCGGGGTACCACTTTTTTGGGTAATGACAATGTTCCCGATATCCTTCATGTCTGTAATCGCACCAAGACCGCGAACGACAAAGGCCTGTTCGCCCCGGTTCATTTTCCCGCCCCCGGCATTGACGTTATTGGACGAAATCGCGCTGATGACGTTAGGAAGAAAAAGCCCGTATTTCGCCAGTTTGTCCGGATCGACAATCACCTGATATTGGTAATTTTCACCGCCGAATGGATCGACATCCACGACCCCTGGCACTTGTTTGAAGGCCGGGAACACGACCCAGTTGTTGATGTCCCGCAGTTCTCTGGGACTTCGCAGTCGGGATTGTAACGTGTACCTGTAAATCTCGCCATTAGCGGAGGTTAGCGGATCGAGGCCGGCCTGGATGCCCGGCGGCAGGGTAACGTTATTCACCCGCTCCAGGACTCGCTGACGGGCAAAGTAATCTTCTGTGCCTTCTTGAAAGACCATCTGAATAATGGAAAGCCCGAAGGTGCTCTTGGAACGCATAATCTTCAGGTTAGGAACACCATTCAATTCACGTTCCAAGGGGATCGTAATTTGCTTTTCTACCTCTTCCGCGGCGTGTCCCGGGTAGGTAGTAATCACCTGTACCGTGGTATCACTGATGTCGGGGTAAGCATCGATGGAGAGCTGGCTCGCGGAGTAAACTCCGAAAATGAATATGCCAAAAAAGATCGACACCATCAGCCAGCGGCGTCGCAAACAAAAGCTAACAAGCCCGGAAATCATTGCCCCAGCAAAACGGCGTTCTTGACGACGACTTTGGCGTCGCGGGTGAGGCCGTTCGTGATCACAACCCTCTCACCGTGTTGCTGGCCCAGTTGGACCAGACGGGGCAGATAGGTCGTGGGATCGGTTTGTTCGAATACGAAGGCACTGCTTCCGACTTGGACCACTGCAGCCGTTGGAATCGTAATTTCCTCTTTTGGAATGTCTTTGATCTGGACCGTGGCAAACATGCCTGGCTTGAGCCGGCCATCCCGGTTATCGAGCAAAAGCCGTACCTTGGTGGTCCGTGTGTCCGGATCCAACATGTCGCCGATATAAAGAACCTTCCCCGTTAGCTGCTCATCGGGATACGCCATCAGAGTCGCTCCGATGTCTTCCCCGACACTTAGAAAATGGAGGTCCTTCTCTTGCACATTAGCGCTTAGCCAGACGTGAGAAAGATCAGCCACTGTCATCAATGGCTGCGTCGGGTCGGTCTTGTATTCCCCTTTTCCCGTCGTCATATCGACCACCTTCCCGCTTACCGAAGAAGTTAGCCGGAACGGCTCACCAAATTTATCCTTATCAGGGTCGAATCCGTAGGAACGAAGAATGGACAGGGTGTCGTCGTAATCGCTTTGCGCCTGTTCGTTGTTTGCCTTGGCCGTTTCCAAGTCACCGGTTGAGGCAATCTTCGCGTCCCACAATGCCTGCTCTCTCCGCAATTGCTTCTGGGTCAGATTCAGCGCGCTCCGCGCCTTGAGGAAATTATCCTGCGCCGTCATAAAGTCCGGTGCGGTGAGCGTAGCGAGCAACTGTCCTTCTTTGACCGCGTCGCCCAGTTGAACCCAAATTTTCACCAGATGACCGGTGACGGGTGGATAAATGTGTACTACTGAGGTCGGATCCGCTTCGATCACCCCAGGCTCTGGTAGTTCCGCTCGGACCATTTCCACTTTAACGGGTTCAACCGTGAGCTTTTCCCGCAAGGCTTGATCGGTTACCTTGATAGGCTGCCCCGGCATCGGTTGCTGTTGGTCAGCAATGACCGCCGGCGCCAAAATCCACGAGCCAACGATAGCCGCAATGACCTGATAGAGAGTCGCCCTGCTCATTCGGTTATTTTGGTGCATGGCTCTGAAACTTTCCCCGCGCCCTTCTACCAACCAGTGCCTACTTATGGAATTCAAAAAGACTTGACCCTTGCCGCGCGGTGCCGCTTTAAGGGCTGCGAGAACACACGCTCCCGTCACCCGGCGACGCCCGCGTCGCTATGAGGAAGGCGATGAAAACTAAGACGGATGAAAGGGGTAACCGGTCAAATGTTACAAAATTTTCACATTTCGTCGAATGTAGTGGTTTTGGCCGAATGGTCCCTGGTTCCTCAGAGGCTGCAGGGATGCTTCCGCAACGGAGAGGAAAAAGAGAGAATGCTCCGCCAGGAAATTAGCGTCATATCATATTGTTAGCCTTGACTGTCAATCTAAACAACCGCTAATTTCTAGCCGCTGGCCTCTGCCAATTTTGAGTGCCTGGAAAAATGCTAACCCTTGACCTGCTTCCCCGGCTCGATTGGAGCGCTGGCGGACGGTATCGCTTCTGGTGTATCTGCATCTCGACGTTCCTTGCCTCGCTCTTAGCGGCCGGCGCAGCCGAGCACACAGCTGTCTTTGGCAATGACACTCTGTCGCTGAATGAAGTGGTAGTTGGTGAGGTCAAGGATGAACGCGCGCAGTTGTCGTTGCCAGCATTTGTCCAGATACTCGGTGCACCGAGCCGGACTGGCGGTCAAGGCCAGACGCAGCGTATCACCTGGGACAACGACGGAATTCAACTTGAAGCAACCAACCCAGGGAGCACACCATTTGCCGTTCTTTTTAACTATGCTGCGCCTGGTGCTGCCAGCCAAGGCATCACCCCAAGCGGACAGTATCAGGGGACATTTGCTTGTCTCGGAATCAAGCTGCGTTCGGGGCAACCGCTGCCGGACCAGGCCAGAATTCTTACGGCGGCCGGGTTTGCCAAGGATCCAACCTCTGTCGAAGCCTGGTCTCTTCGGCTGACGCATTGGGCGGTTTATCTGCGGTTCACCGCGGGAGTGATCGATTCAGTCGTTATCCGAATTTTGCCGGATATCTATTAGCGCACGGAAAGCCGGATCGAACAAACCCGCGCCAGGACCTTGGGCATCGCCAACCAATCGGACCTAGATCATACTCAGGGACTATGAAGAAGTAGGAACTAGTCCGAATTCAGATATGAGGAAGCTGATCGCGTCAGTCATCGCAACATTCGGGTCGTATGCCGCGTTCGCGGACGCGCAAGTCGACAAGAACCTTGCTGCGCCCGCGCCACCTCCTCCAACCAGCTATTTCCGAAGTAACGAACTGAATGTCGGAGTTTTTGGTAGTTATTTGGACACTTACGGAGACAGCAATCAAGGTATCGGGAACCGCGCTTGGGGAGGCGGCCTGGAAGCGAGTTACTTTTACTTTAAGTACGTAGGGTTGTCGGTTGACGGCAATGTGTCTAAAGAGACCCCCGGAGACAATTTTGGCGGTACGATAACGGGCAACCTTACTCTGCGTCTTCCGCTGGACGATTACTTCGCCCATTTCCATCTCGCGCCCTATCTGTTCGGCGGAGCCGGCCAATTTTATAGTGACCGAGTTGGCATCCCGACATCGACGCCTGGCGTGAGACGATACGGTTCGAGAACCGGGGTTCTGGCGGATGTCGGCGGAGGCGTTGAGTACCGGTTAAATCCTAATCTTGGGATCTTCGCCGACGCTCGATATAACTTTACCAAGGACTCGCGGAACGAGTTTATCACCACGCGGGTTGGTCTTCGTTACGCGTTTCCCGGTTTTGGGCAAGCCTCTGGAGAGGAAGAGTCAGCACGAGACACTAAGATACCGATCATTCAGGCCGAAAGTGGAGGCGAGCATCAGAACTGGGCGATTCATTTTGACGCAGTTGAAGTAATCCAGGGACAGCCGGGATTTCACTCACCCTACCAGGGGCCCCAAAGCCTGGTCCCGGACGATAATTTTCGCCAGACTTCGGAGATTGATTTGTTTTTTGCTGCACGCCTTTGGCCAGGCGGCGAGATTTATTTTAATCCGGAGTATTACCAGGGTTTCGGTTTCGGGGCGACTCATGGTTTAGTCGCCTTTCCGAATTCGCAGGCCTACAAAGCCGGTAAGTTTCGCGGCGACTTTAACATCCCTCGCATTTTTCTACGACAGGTCTGGGGATTCGGGGGGGAGCAGGAGCAGCTTGATGCCGATGCGTTGCAGCTCGCCGGGAAAGTGGACATTTCGCGTCTGACTCTCCAGGCTGGCAGGTTCTCCATTGTGGATGTTTTTGACAATAACACCTATGCCCACGATTCAAGAGGAGATTTTCTGAACTGGGCGGCGGTTGACGCTTTGGCCTTTGATTATGCCGCGGACTCGCTCGGTTTCGAGGAGGGCGCATCACTGGAAATAAATCAGAAAGCGTGGGCGGCGCGCTGGGGTATTTTTACGATTCCCCGCCTTCCGAATGTAAATGCTACGGACGGTCACTATACTAAGGCTTGGCAACAAGTCGCTGAACTGGAAGGACGCTACACGCTGTGCGGTCATCCGGGAACAGTGCGGTTCCTCGGTTACCTGGAGAGCGCGCGAATGGGCAGCTATCGAGCAGCGGTGGAAAACTTTCCCGCCGGTATGCCAAATATGGCCGCCACGCGCCGCTACCGATATACCTACGGATTGGTGCTCAACGTCGAGCAAGAGATTGCCAAGGACCTCGGCGCCTTTCTCCGGCTTGGATTTCGGGACCCGAACTACGAGGTCTACCAGTTCGCCGATGTCTCGAAAAGTCTCGAAATCGGCCTCTCACTCAAAGGGACGGCGTGGAATCGCCCGAACGACACGGTCGGCTTGGCCGACATGTTGAACGGGCTGGGCCACGCTCAACGCGAATTCTTCAACGACGGTGGCCTTGGCATTTTGATCGGAGACGGGAAACTGCCTCACTACGGTTTGGAAAACGTTGTTGAGACCTACTACAATTGCGAGATTTTCAAAGGCATCAATTTAACCCTCGACTATCAATTTGCGGTAAATCCGGCGTATAACACGGATCGTGGCCCTATCAATATTTTTTCCGCGCGTCTCCGCTTCAGATTCTAGCCTGCCTGGCTATTTCGATTCTGATGGCTGTTTCTTCTCCTTGGTCTCGGCTGCCAGCAAGTCCTGGTGATCCTCTTCGGCGTCAGCCAAGTCAGTGAGCAGTGCTCGCACCTCCTCCGATGGCGCGTGGTTGGCCGCATCCTGGTAGAATCGCCGCGTTTCGGCCTCCATTGCCATCACCAAGCGCAATACTTGGCGGGGATTTGGCGCGGGGTGCAGCCACAGTGGACGGCGCTTCAAAAAGCCCTTCACGTCCTGCCTCCTTAGGTAAAGAACGTGGTTCCCAAAGCGGCGAACGTAGAACTCGTGCAAACGAGCGTGGTGCGATATCTCCTCCTCTCGCATGGAGTCGAGGATGGAAGCAGTGCCGGGAAACCGTGCTCGTACCTTCTCCGCAAGGTCCCGGTAGATCCGAGCGTCTTCTTCCTCAAGCGAAATGGCCAGCGCGAGAATCTCTTGCTCGCTAAGGGCGGTAATTTCCGTGGTCATAAGATTTGAGTACTATATTCGATTGGCTTGACGACGGGATCCAGAACCTCCAGCGTGTCATTTGGCATCCTGAATATCTCACACTCTCGACGCAACGTTCTGTAAGACGCCTACGAGGGAGTGTGAGATATTCAGGCTAGAAGGTAACGGTTGAGCGCAGTCCGAGCACGACCGCGTTGTGAAACCGGTCAGAACCGCCCGGGTGAATGACCCATTGTAAATCCGGTTGAAGCTGCCAGTGAGTGTTAATCGGAATAGCGTAAGTGGCTTCCAAAACCGACTCAAAGCTAAGGTTTGGAGCTGAAGCCACCCCGGCCTGTCGCGCGATACTATTGGCATGTTCTACGTTGTTGCTGATGCCGCTGTATCCGAAGCCCACGCCAAAGGAGTCGAGCGTGTCTTTTTCGCGCCGGAAGACTCCCTTGTAGACTGCTCCTGCCTCGGCTGCTACCGAACCAATATTGCGGTCAGCGGGAAGAACTGATCCGCGGGCGAAGGCGTACAGTCCATTTTCAATACCAGGGTTGGCTTCGTAAAATTTCTCTTCCCAAACGAGATAGATTCCATAGTTGCCTGGAATCTCGCGAACTCGATTCGATGTCTTCGCCACACCCAGGTCTTCCAGAGCGAACCCGAGTTTCGGGGTAGCGGAGTTGCCGTCAAACGACGGCGGCCAGGCGCGAACTCCAAAATTGGCCAAACTCCAGGGAGCTCTTCCCGCGCCTCCTGGATCGCCTCGTCAAATAAGATTGATTCGTTTACTGGAAATTCAGTATCCCTAGCGCACTATTTTGCAGCAGATGAAGCACCTTGCGCGAGGGGAGAGAACATTTGCAGTCGTTTTAGGGCTAACGCTCCTGGCAATTCAACCCGGTCGGGCGCAACTATTTGGGAGAAAGCCAGCAGTAGCAAACCCGCAAACCTTGATCCAGAGGCAGGCGCCTCCGGTGATTAATCGGACCGTCTATGACAGGTTGACTCCCGAGAACGCCTCCGTTCTGGTTTCGCTCTCGAGGCAGCGGGTGTACGTTCGGGCCGGTGATCAGCTGGCCATCGACTCACCCATCTCGTCCGGGAAACGTGCGGGGATGACTCCAACCGGCAATTTCACGCTGGTCCAAAAGGACAAAAATCATCGGTCCAGCGTATACGGAAACTTCGTCGACTCCAAAGGGCGAGTGGTTCGGGCCGGAGTCAGCTCTCGGATCGATTCGGCGCCGAGCGGGAGCCATTACGAAGGAGCACCGATGACCGATTTCATGCGAATTACGTGGGAGGGTGTCGGTCTGCACGTCGGCATTCTGCCCGGATATCCAGCATCCCATGGTTGTATCCGGCTCCCAGCCGAGGTTGCGGAAGCATTATACCCCCGGGTAAGGATTGGAACTCCGGTCCAGGTCATTAATTAACGTTCGGCGTTTGGCGTTCGGCGCTTAACGTTTCGCGTTTGGCGTTCGGGGCGCGGAGCTTTGCGTAAACGTTGCAAGGTGGTTGGCTCAGCCGCTGCGATGCGGGAGCATCCGAACCCGATCCCTCCGGCGCCTGAGGCAGGGGCCTTACAGATCCGATATGCCTGAAGGAACGCCAAACGCAAACCGCCACTTTTCTATTGCATTCGGATTCGTCGTGAACGTCTTTATTAGCTGAGTCGCAGTCAGGGCGGCAGGATTTCGTCAGGTCCCCAGGACTCGGAGTTGGCCACGGAATCGCTTGACAAGCAGGACGCAACACAACAAATAAGCGTTCACCCCTTATGGCCCTCCCAGGCAAATTGAGCTTATCGAAATTCCCCGAAGGGGGTCTGATTATTGTCATTATCGCCCTCGGGATCCTTTTGGCTGTATTCGGCGGTCAAATCCGAAGGCCACAATTTGCGACTGGACCGGATGGCAAACGTGTCCGGGTGATGGTGACCGATCAATCCGGCCAGAAGGTCCCGGGATTCGAGCA
Source organism: Chthoniobacterales bacterium (assembly GCA_049585495.1). GTDB lineage: Bacteria > Verrucomicrobiota > Verrucomicrobiia > Chthoniobacterales > JAFAMB01 > JBAUZZ01. Next base: position 14,673 of record JBAUZZ010000137.1, read on the forward strand.
GGTTAACAAGTTTTTCAACCCCGAGACGCTGACCCAGATCGCCAAGGATACCAGCTTCTTCGCCATCATGGCCGTCGGCATGACCCTGGTGATCATCACTGCAGGGATCGATCTGTCGGTCGGCGCGACCTATGCACTTGCGGCGGTTTCCGGAGCCATGGTGATGAGTCAGTTTGGCGAATCAGGAGGTGGGGCTGGCGCCTGGTTAGGCGTTCTTACGACAATCGGCATAGCTGTTCTGTGTGGGTTTTTGAACGGCGTGATGATCGTCGGATTCAACGTGCATCCATTCATCATCACCCTTGGCACGATGGCCATCTACCGAGGTATCGCGTTCGTTTTGACGCAGGGGCAGTCGATTGGGGGCTTCCCCCAGGCGTTTCGTGATTTTGTACGTCAGGGCGTCATTGGAGACCTTAGCCTCGTCCCCTTGATCGTGATGGTTGTCGTCTGCATCGTCGGCGGGATATTTTTGTCTCGGATGGCCATTGGCCGCAAAATTTACGCAATCGGCGGTAACGAGACGGCCAGTCGCTACAGCGGTATCCGCGTTGGGAGCATCAAACTGCTGGTCTACGTCTTGAGCGGTTTAGCTGCCGGAATTTCCGCGGTCCTGGCTCTTGGATACTATGGAGCCGCTTCCTCCGGTGACGGGCAAGGTTACGAATTGGACGTCATCGCGTCCGCGGTTGTTGGTGGCGCCTCGCTCGTCGGCGGGAAAGGCACGGCGCTGGGCGCGTTGCTGGGCGCGATTATCCTTCGAATGATTTCCACCGGAATGGTCATCCTGGGAATCCCGCAAAACTACAGCCAGATCGTCACGGGTGTAGTCGTTATCGCGGCGGTCCTGCTTGACCAACTGAACCGCTACCTGGCTAATCGTCGGCTCCTGGCGACTACGGCACGGCACAAGAAAGAGGTAGTCACCACGGGCGAGGCGGCCGTTCCGGCCAAAGGCTGAAATTTTCTTGTTCTATTAACCCCAAAAAAACACAATGATAAAAAAAGTAACGTTAACGCTGACAAGCCTTCTCGGCTTGGCGGTAGCAACCGGATTTGCTGCCGGAAAAGACTACGTATTTGGCTTAGTTGCCAAATCAAACAACAATCCCGTCTTCCAGGCGGCGAAGACCGGAGCTGAGGACGAAGCGAAGGCCTTAAGCGAGAAATATGGCGTAAATATCAAAATTGATTGGCGTACTCCGAACGAAGAAGATCCCCAAAAACAAGTCGAAGCCGTCGAGCAACTCGTGAATGCCGGCGTGTCGGGCATCTCGGTCAGCGCCTCCGACGCCAATAAGCTTACTGACGCAATCAACAAAGCGGTCGACAGCGGCGTTCCAGTCTTCATGTTTGACTCGGACGCGCCGAAGAGCAAACGATTCGCAATTTTCGGGACTGATGACATCAGCTGCGGTCATCAGGTCATGAGCGAGCTTGCGAAAGCAATGGATGGCAAAGGCACCGTGGCGATTCTCGCCGGCAACCAGAACGCGCCTAACCTGCAAAAGCGGGTCCAAGGTGTGAAAGAAGAGGCCAAGAAGTATCCAGGCATCAAAATCCTCGATACTTATTACCACAAAGAAACCCCGCAGGATGCCGCTGCCAAAGTCGAGCAGGTGCAGCAAGCGAATCCTGATATCACGGGCTGGGCGATGGTTGGCGGCTGGCCTCTGTTCACGGACAACGCGCTGAAATGGGCACCGGGCACGGTAAAGGTTGTCGCGGTTGACGCGCTCCCGGCCCAGTTGGCTTATCTCAAGAGTGGTCACGTCCAGATCTTGTTAGCGCAACAGGTCTACGAATGGGGTACCGAGTCAGTGGACCGGCTCTACGACATGGTGGCGAATAACAAGAAGCCGGACGAGCCATTCATCAAAGCGGATCTGATCCCGGTGACTAACAAAAATGTCGATGAGTTCGGAAAGAACTGGGACAAGTGGCTCGGCAAAACGAAATAACTCTAAATCCAAGTAAACGAAATAACTCTTAGTTAATTTGGGCTCCCGGAGAAACCACCTCTTCGGGAGTCCGTTTCGTCTCCGATGCGCAAGGATCCGGAAGTCAGGAGTCGGGAGCCGGAGGAATGGGCCCGAAGAAAGATGACGAACCTTCAGCCTGCTGGAAGTGAAAAGCCGCAGCTCACAAGTTTTCGAAACCTGAGACTTCCATCTCTATCTAAACTCCTGGCTCCTGACTTCTGACTTCTGACTCCTGACTTCTGATTCCTCTCACCTATGCCCTTCCTGACCGTCGATAATATTTCCAAAAACTTCCCGGGTGTACGGGCACTCGACGACGTCTCCGTTCCTTTTGAAAGAGGATCGGTCCACGCCCTGATGGGGGAAAACGGTGCCGGCAAGAGCACCCTCGGTAAGATCATCGCCGGCGTGTACACCCCAGATGCAGGCGTGATTAGAATCGAGGGGAACGAAGTCAGACCGACCGACCCGCTTTCGGCTCAGAAACTTGGGATCGCGCTGGTGCACCAGGAATTGGCTTTCTGTCCCAATCTCAGCGTGGCGGAGAATTTGCAACTGGGCACGATGCCAACGAAGTCAGGCTTCGTAGATCGGGCAAACTTAAAGGACCGGGCGCGCGCCCTGATGCATGAAATTGCGGCGGACTACATCGACGTCGAAACGCCGCTGGAACAACTTACAACCGGTGAAGAGCAAATGGTCCAGATCGCCGGCGCAGTCGGCGTAAACGCCAGGATCATCATATTCGACGAACCGACGAGCTCGCTTTCGGTGAACGAAAGCGAACAGCTGTTTGCCCTGCTGAACCGGCTCAAAGCAAAGGGCGTATGCTTGATCTATGTTTCGCATCGCATGGACGAGATCTTTCGTCTGTGTGACACGATCACCGTCTTGCGGGACGGCAAGCACGTCGCGACTGAACCGGCAGCGCAGACCAGTCGCGAACGGCTGATTCGCCAAATGGTCGGTCGAGAGGTCCTCACAAAACGGCCAAAACATCTGGATCTCGAGCCTGGCGAAGAGATCCTGCGCGTCGAATCGCTTTCATCCACCGGGAAATTCGAGAATGTTTCGTTTTCCGTTCGCCGTGGGGAAGTGGTTGGGATGGCCGGCTTGGTCGGAGCGGGCCGGAGCGAGGTCGCCAAAGCTGTCTTCGGCCTCGATCCGGCGGCGACCGGAAAGTTGTTCATTAAAGGCCAGCCAATGCCGTTGCGGAACATCAAAGAATCGATGCGGCGCCAGATCGGATTTCTGCCCGAGGATCGAAAGAAAGAGGGCCTCGTGCTTGGGATGAATATTGCAGACAACATTTCCCTGCCCCATCTCGGTCACTTCTCGCAGTTCGGTTTTGTCGATCGGAAGCGGGAGGTTGCGGAAGTGAGTAAGCTGACGCAACGGCTCCGGGTGAAGGCGCCCTCGATCGAATCGATCACCGCCGGACTCAGCGGCGGAAATCAACAGAAGGTCGCCATCGCAAAATGGATGGCGCGGAGTTGCGATCTCTTGATCGTCGATGAGCCAACGCGGGGTGTGGACGTCGGGGCTAAGGCGGAGATTTATCAACTTTTAGATGAAGTGGCCTGCCAAGGTTTGGCGCTTTTGATGATCTCTTCAGAGTTGCCTGAATTGCTCAACCTGGCCCGGCGGATCGTGGTGATGCGCGAAGGCTTTCTCACCGGCGAACTCAGCCATGAGCACTTCTCGCAGGAGGCGCTGTTGCATTTGATGGCGTAGGGAGGGCGATTCGCCGCGGCTCGAATTCTCGCCCGACTGACGACGGTATTCGCTGCTACCGACAGAACTCATGATTGGTAGGGCGAGAATTTATTCGAACCGCGATGGAACGCCTAAAGTCGCCCTCCCTACGCCATCAAATGCAAGAGCGCCTCCTGCGAGAAGTGCTCATGGCTGAGTTCGCCGGTGAGAAAGCCTTCGCGCATCACCACGATCCGCCGGGCCAGGTTGAGCAATTCAGGCAACTCTGAAG
>JBAUZZ010000138.1:0-3843 GCA_049585495.1 Chthoniobacterales bacterium
ATTAAGATCATCCCGAATGTACGATACGCCCGACGAGGCGATAGCCTGCATCACCGGACTGGACGGTCAACCTTGCTCGAAATGCGTGGCGAACCCAAACCGGTCGTCACCAGCGTGCGCCGTTATGTACCCGATTGCAAAACTCAGTATCGCCAAAAGCCTCATAACAACATCAAACGAAGACTGAGCAATGGCCAGAGCAGGCTGGTTCATTCCCGCCTCGCGGTAAGACTGCAACAATTAAGGTGCGCTTTTTCATAGTGTTCTTTATTGACGAGTTGAGGCCCCGCCGGCCAGCACGCCCGAGGGAGAAGACCATCCTGACGACTCTACAATGACTGAATCCGGGTTGCCCCGCTATTGGACTTTAGTACAATAGCAGCGTGTTCCGTATTCCGTGTTCCGCGCGAATAGCTACTTTGGCCCTTCTCCTGGTCACGGTTCGCGCCTGGCAGCTTCGATTTTAAGCTGATTCGCAATTTTCGGAGGTAGCCCTGCCCTCAGGGCGGGCACCTGGTCAGTGAGAAAGGAAGTCGGGAACGCCGCGCGGCAGCAGTCGGTCAAGCCCAGCAACTACAAGCGGTCTTGAATGCCGAGCTCCGGCAGCACGCCAAGAAAAAAGACGAGCTGGCCGCAAGTCTGCGAGCCAGTCTGGTTGGCCTGACTCGTCCTTACCAAGCCACCTTCAGCCGGGAACGGAACCGGAGAATCGAGGCACGCAAAGCTACCTTGGCCGCGACACTCTCTGGCGGTGAGATCGCCCAGCTCACAGCTCAGTTAGGCACGACGTCGGGCCGGCTTAAAGGCTGACCCGCTGGAAGCGTTGGCTCTTGCCTTCGATGAGGTCGCAGCGTTTTCAGCCAGCCGAGTCGAGGTCCCGATCGATCTGGCGACCAACCCACGTCACGTCGATAATCCCGCAAGCCTGATCACGCTGACTTTAGAACTTCTGGCTGGCAGTGAATCGCTGTTGACCTCAATCGCAAAGGCGGAGGACACGGAGACACCATCATGAACCAAGATGATTTAGTCGGGCAGCTCGCCCGCGAACGGGCCAGGGCCGACGCGCTGGAAGCGCAGTTGGGCACTTGCAGCGCCGGTTTAGGCCATCGGCAAAACGGCGGGAGCGAAAGTATTTCTCTCAGGGGGCTTGCGCTGGCTGCAGCCGGTACAGGTTTTGGTCTTTGGCATCGTCACGCACTGCAAATCCGATTAGGAGTGCGCCCGCGGAGGGAAGGGTCCATGCCCGAAGCTCAGCCGGTTGGCCAGACTTTTTACCTCCCAAGGTGGAATTACTTCGAGCCCCATCGTTTCGTGAAGTAAAGCACCAAGCCTCTCCAGGCGAAGAAACGCAGGCCTGATCTCGAAAGCATTCAAGTCCAAATCCGATCCCGTAAACAACAGCGTCCTTTGTTTCAAATCGAAAAGGTCTGAAAGGATAGAAAGAAGCTCCTCGCTAATATTCTGCCGCCCGATCTTATCCAGATGGTCGTTGAACAAGTCGAATCGAGTCGCATCTCGAGCTAACTCTAAGAGACAAAGCTTGCGGAAAGACAGAGAGTTGGCCACGGACGTCAGGTGATGAGCCAACTTTGCATCTATTTGTGGGTTAAACACGATAGAGGACAAAAGCTTAGCGATATAAGGAAGTTTTCGTTCTTCAGGGTCACGCTGCGCGATCCGAAATATCGCTTCAGTGATTTCGTCGGCATCGAAGCGTTCCGGGATGTAGTCCTCGGACAAAGCATCCTCACGTGGTTGATCACCCTGGTTGAGCCGCCGTTGTATCTCCCTGCTTACAAGGATTTCTAACGCCGATAATCGTATTTGCTCCCTTTTGGCGAGCAAGCCCCCGAAGCACGTATTTCGAGCATGATCTAGAGCGTTCTTCACGAAGATCGGGGCCAGAGCACCCGCAACGGCGAGCTCTGGATACCTGAGCGTAATGGCGCTTCCAGCTAACTGCGCGGCCAGATCCCGGCCTATCTCCCAAACTTTAGAATCTGACGGGATCTCGTCTGGCATTAGAAAAAGGTTTTAGCGTGTTGTAGACTCCGCTCAACCCCTTTCTCTCGCCCCCCACGGCAAATGATCGTCTGCACCTTCTAGGCACTGGCCCCTCCGTGAATGTTCAAGGCTTCTTGTGTGGTATGTGTACACGATTATGACCCTGCGCCAAGCAAAACGCCCATACGGCCGACCGCCAGCTCTGAACAAAGTTCGCGTCGTCCTGAGACTTCGGCGCGACACCGATAAGGCTCTCTATGCTGCTGCCTCCCGCGAGAACATCACCAAAAGCGAGTTCGTCGAACGGGCCATTGACGAACGGCTGGAACGGCTGGCGTGAGCCGAACTCTAGCCGCGGCAATGGCCAAGGGCTGGTCGGTACCATAACAAAGGGCGCTCCCAACAATTTTTCTTTCACTGAACCGATGAAGGCACTCCGGGTCCATGATCTGCTGGCCGGCGATTGGCTCTACGAAATGAAGTTCGACGGCTTCCGGGCGCTCGCCTTCAAAGCGGACAAAGAGGTGCGACTGGTCTCACGCAACCGAACGAATTTTAACGAGAACTACCCCCAGCTTGTTGAGTCCCTGAAATTGTTGCCGGCTAAAAACTTCGTCATCGATGGAGAGATCGCTGCGCTGGACCCGAACGGGAGATCCTCGTTCCAGCTCCTTCAATCTTACAGAGTCCGTAAGCATATCCCGCTGCTCTATTATGCCTCTGACTTGCTCAGCCTGGAGGGAACCGATTTGCGCGCGCGACCACTTGTCGAACGGCGCAAGCTGCTAGCGAAGGTCCTCGCAAAGGCTCCAAACAATATCCGCTTCTCTGAGGGGTTACGGGGGACCAGAGAAGAGCTTCTCCGGCTTGCACGACAGTTTCAGCTGGAAGGCCTGGTCGCAAAGAAGCCGGATTCAGTCTACGAGAGCGGACGGCGCGGCGGCACCTGGGTCAAAGTCAAACTGACCCAGCAGCAGGAGTTTGTCATCGGCGGCTACACGCTACCCGAAGTCAGTCGCATGTACTTCGGCTCGTTGCTCGTGGGTTACTATGGTTCGGACGGATTCCTTTTCGCCGATAGAGTCGGCACCGGCTTCTCCGAAAAAGCTTTAGCAACGCTGTATGGTGGCCTGCAGAAGATCAAGCGTACGTCGTGCCCCTTTGTCAACTTGCCAGAGAAAAGACCAGGGCGCTGGGGGCAAGGTATCAGAGAACTTGCTATTGCTCTCGCGTGCGGACGCTGGTGCGCTCACTTTGAAAAAGGAAGTCACCGATTTCAGCGCGATGTGTCGCGAGTTGGTGGAAGACGCGGAAATTCTCTCCCTCCCACAGAACATCACAACGAAATCCGAAATTTCGCCCGGAATCCAGGTCTGGGCCGATGAATTATACCTGCGCCGGACTCTTCTGAATCTGCTGGACAACGCCATTAAGTACAATGTGCAGGGCGGCACCGTTTCGATCTCAGTGACGAAGTCCGGTTCGCTCGTGTTTTTCCGGATGGCTAATACTGGACCGCAAATTCCCGAAGAACATAAAAGTCGTATTTTTGAACGCTTTTACCGAGCCGACCCGAGTCGCTCCTCCGAAAAGAGGCGGTTCAGGATTGGGGCGCAGTATCTGCCGCGAGATTATATTGGCCCACGGAGGTCAGATCCAATTTCTCCTCGGATTCCCAACTTCAGGTAGACTCCGAATATCGCACCAGGAAATAAGTCAATCGCACGTACGACGTAAGGATGTGTGTCTAAAAGTACAGAATCCACGACTATAACATCATACAGGACCAGGTTTTGGACGAGGTTGACAAGACTCGGGTCTTTCCAAGACAGGGGG
>JBAUZZ010000139.1:0-8621 GCA_049585495.1 Chthoniobacterales bacterium
ATTGGCTTTGCGTGGTCAGCGGCCCTAAGTCCCTGTTCGGTAAGGAAGTAATTCTCGAGGAATTCCTCGGCCAAATCCTGATTTGGGCTCGAGCGGTTGAGGTAGGCCACCGATACACCAACAAAAGGCCGCCCCACGTTTCCGTGTACACCCGGGATCGGAGCCAACGCGAAATCGATCCCACTCTTCACCAGGTTCGGCCACGCCCATGGCCCGGAAATTGTCATCGCAAGTTTCCCTTGGCCCATCAACTCCTCCGTTACGCCATAGGAGACGCTCTTTGGTAGCACCCCAGCCTTGACCAAGGCGATGATTTCCGAGAGCCCTTCCATAGCTCTGGGATTCGCGATGCCGGCGTTCTGCAAGTCGTAGCCGGTGCCAGTTTTGGCAAAGACATAAGCGCCAGCACTCGCGAGAATCCCCCACGAATAAAATGCGCTCTTGTAGTCCCAGAGGATGGGAATCACACCCGGATTTCTCGTTTTGATCTGTTGGCTGATCGATACCAACTGCGCTAGATCCGCCGGCGGGGAACCGATCAAAAGATTCTTGTTATAAATTAGGGTGACCGTCTCGAGGGCAATTGGATATCCCCAAATCCATCCCCGGTGGAGAACCGCCTGCCAGGCTTTTGGAAAGAATTTTCGCGAAAACTCATCCGAAACCTCCATTGGGCGGATCAGCCCTGCGTCTGCCCATTCGCCGACCTTGTCATGCGCCCACACCACTATGTCGGGGCCTTTGCCGGCTTGCGCTGCCATTGGAAAGCTGTCGGTAATATTTTGCGGCGTATCGATTGTGATTTTAATTCCGAAATCGTCCTCGAATTTTTGCGCGATAGGGGCGAGACCCTTGGCCCGGTCGTTGTCCATCCAAATCGAAAGTTCGCCATTGGTCCAGGCGAACAGATTCATCGGGAGTAAAGCGAGAGCCAATAGAATCGGGGACAACTTCCTTTTCAAGGATAACGGGCTTCCGCATTCGAGAACCGATGGTGTAGCCCTGGAGCAAAGAGGAGCGTTGAAAGTACGCTTGGCCCAAACTTGCTGAAACTGCACCCCAAATCTGACCAGCGTTTGCGAGCTATATCTGACTCGGCTACCCGGCCTGAGCCCCCTGGTAGTGCGGACCATCATCTCTGAAAGAGGCTTAGCTGAAACAGGCTTAGACATGAGTTGTCGCGATTTCGGATTTTTAAGATTTCTGCCCCTGTCCGCAAAGGAATTGCCTCTCCGGGATTCACAAGGCGGGAAGGCTTAATGATCGCCCAGCCTGTGTTCTCGCTCTCGTTTTCACAGTGCAAAACGTGGCCGAGCCGGTCCAAATCGAAAGCGGAGATGTCGTGATCGCCTTGCCACTTCAGGTTGACCTGCAACGTATCCGGGGAAGCAGCATGGTGTAGGCTTACAATGAATCCTGTATCCGTGTTCTTTTTCATGGGTGCCGTTCCCGGTTGCTAAAGCGCCCCGGGGCCCTCCGATCCGGAGCACCGGTTTTCATCCAGTTATAATGGATCGCCAACTCCGAGTTTCAGCATTTCTGCTGCTCATGACCCAGCCATACGACATGAGGCAACTTCTGCGTCCTGGTATCGCGCCTCGCTGCGCTTCAGCACGTTGTCGCCCTCGAGCTTCTTGAAGAGAGGTCGGTAGTGGCGATTGAGAGCCGTGCAGGCCCTAAATCTTATGCCAACTCTTCGTAGATCCTGTTCCCATCTGCCAGATGGGGTTAACAAGACGCTTACATTGTGTAAGCGAGTGCCCACTGCGGTAGTTTATCTTCAAAACGGCTAGCGGAAACAGCCTCTCGCATCCGAGTCTGACTCGCCGGTTTAGATTCGTTTATCCGTTGAACGAAAGGCAGAGTGTTGCAAGGAGTTAGCAAAGAGGGAGTCGGAATCCACGTCCTCCTGACCCGCTCGCTTTTTGGCGACGGTATTCTGCGTAGCTTGCTTCCGCCCGTTTCTCTTGCGAAACCGACTTCTGCTCCTTTGCGATTCTGATGGCTTCGCACAATGAAGTCTCAATTTGTGCCTCGCCAGAACCGAGAGCCGCCAGAAAAACACCGCGGAGCCGGTGCAGTTCGGCACACCACCAACGCTCTTCAGATCTTTCGGCTAGTGGTTCCGCGTCACCTCGCATTGACCTGTCGCTCACTCTCATCGGGAACCCGCTTTCAACTCGACATTAACGTATAAGCACAAATTTTTCGCTCCTTTCGTCAACTCTGAAACCCGCGCCCAAAAATTCATTTGTAGTGCATAGCAAGGCGGGAATATCTGCAGCCGCCCAACAGTATATATATATCAAACGCTATGGACGCGCCCTCCAACTTCAGCCTTGGGTTCGCACAAAGGTTCTCACAAGAGCTTAAATGTTCAGGCAGCGTTTCTGACGATCCAAGGAGGAAGGCCAGCTCCCTGAAATGGTCCAGCCGGGGCCGAAACGACATGAGCACCTTTAGTTTCACCTTGACTCTCCTGCTTCTCGGCACCATCGGAGCCACTCAAACTGCCAACCCGCTGTTCTGGCTTCTCATCGGACCTGCCCCGTTTGCCGCTGTGTTCACGGGACTTGTGTTCTCCCGACAAGGGTTTCGTCCAAAACGTATGGGAAAACCGCTGCGTTAGCTTCCTGAGCATCATGAAGTGAATATCCGCGCCGGCAAGCAAAGGCGCGTCGCTCACTCTCATCGGGAACCCCGCTTGCAGGTCAACAGTGACGGGTCAGAAAGAATTTTCACTTTTTTCGTCAGCTCTGACACTCGGGCTCCAAAAATTCATTTGTACAGCATAGCAAGGCTGAAATACCAGCAGCCGCCTATCAAAAAAGACTAAACCCTATGGACGCCACCGCCAATTTCAGCCTCAGGTTCGCCCGAGCATCAGAGTCGAAAGTCGAAACGACCGACTGGTTACTCAGCCGACAAGTGCTGCAGAGGATCGCCACTCGAATGAGCCTAGTCAGCGAGGCCATCGGGTTCTCGGTCCTTGGGATACTGATCATAGTGAACCGGCATCAGGCAGACTTGAACGGTCTCTCCGGTGGCAGTTCCATTGCGATGGTCGGTGGCATCAGCGCTATTTTAGTGGGCACGGTTTTCCTAGTCGCCGCTTGTCTCCACTGGAGGTTCTGCGTCAAGCATTCCGCTGAGCTGCTGGTCAGGCGCCAGTACGCCCAGAGCAATTCAAGGCTGAAGCAACTCGTTAGCTTGGCCAAGAGCTTTCTTGAGATCTTGGAGTGCATGAGCGTACTCGCTCCCTCGGAGGTCTGAATGCTGCAAGTACGGCTCGAACTTCTTCACGGCAGCATGAAGATTTTTCAGCGCAGCATTCCGCTCCTGAAGCGTTCGTCGAAGTGTATCGTTGAGCAGCTTCCCTTCAGCATCGAATGTCTTTCGAGGTGGAGGCGGTATCGCAATACCGGCCAAATCCGAGAGTGTAGCCCGAATCTTCTGAAGAGCCTCCCTGCGATCGTGAGGTGCAGTTTCTGCGTTCCGCTCACACCTTGGCTACAGCCAAACTCTATCTCTCCAGCTACCGGAATGCTCTTCGAGCCATCGACCCTAATCATCCAGCACGCTCGGCCCGCAAACATCGCTCCGGCCAACGCTTCAGCTACCTCGCGCTCACCCCGGAGGAAACCCGCCAGATTAACGCCGCCTACCACAAGGAAATTCACAGGGAGCAGTCAGAGCTAATGCCCCTGGACGCCGATCACTTCGTTGCTACCGCACTCGGGTTACTCGACTCAGAGCGTTACACAAGCATCGGACTCGGCCTCATGGCTCTGACCGGGCGCCGGCCGGCTGAAATCTTTTTCTCCGCCAGCTCCTGCTCTGTTATTTTTGACAGAGCAGCTCTGTCATTTTTGACAGACCTGCTCTGTCGTAGCTTCCCTCCTACTTCAATGAATCAGCCAGCACCTCCACCACCCACTGGCACGGTGGGCAGCCGGATCCAGCTTTTTTTTGCAAAAGATCGCTCCCCTAAAGAACGACTTAGCCGCTAGAGGCAAGCGCAAAGCCGCCGCGCTGCGCAAACTGCGACGCCAGTGCGCGGCCGAAGTCGATCAGTTGCGTAAGGGTTTGCCCTGCCTCCAGCCGGAGGCGCGAGAAGAGAACGAACCTTTTTCCAAGCCCGCGGAATCATGAGAAAAAAAGCTTCTGCAATCTTCGCCCTCCCAAAAGCCAAACTGCCTTTCCCGGCTCTCATCTTCAAGGGCCAGCTCAAAACCCGGCAGGCTCCAGGCACCAGCTTCGAGCCTTACCCAATCCCCGTTCTGGCCGCGCCCAAGCGCGTCCTGGCCGCTTTGAAGCGCCTCCGCTCTATCCGTACCTACGCTGACCCCCAGCGCGCCCATATCGCCACCAAGGACGCCATCAATGCCGAGGTAAAAACCGCCTTCGGCCAGGGCGATCTCCACTGGAAACCAGGCCACTTGCGCAGCGCCTACGCCGCCATCTGTTGCCATCGCTTCAAACCAAAGGACATGACCGAGGACATCTTCATCGCAGAAATCCTCGGCCATAAACTCCTCCCAGGCGCTGCCGCCCTCTCCGTCGGCCAGTCCTACAAGGATTTCTATGTTAAAACTTAGTCACCAAAACGCAGCCCAGTTGAGTCCGTGACCCCCGAGATTGAACCCTTTTAAAACACTGGGTGAAATGCTGGCCGAAACGCTGCAAAAAACGCACGGTTAAACTCTACCTCTCCCACTATCGTAACGCCCTGCGAGCCATTGACCCCAACCATCCAGCGATTCTGCCCCGCATTTGACAAGAAGAAACAACGCTTCAGTTACCTGGCCCTCAGCCGGGCTGAAACCCAACAAATTAACGCCGCCTACCAGACCGAAATCCACAAGCATCAGAGCCAGCTCATGCCCCTCGACCCCGAGGCCGCCATCCAAACCGCCCGCAAACTCCTCACGAGCGAACGCTACCTCGACATCGGGATCGGGCTGATGCTGCTCACCGGCCGCCGGCCGGCCGAGATCTTCTTCGCCGGGGATTTCGCCCTCCCGCCCAAAGGCTCCAAACCCCAGGTGCCCACCCTTATCTTCAGTGGCCAGCTTAAAACCCGCCAGTCGCCAAAAACTCGACCCTTACCCCATCCCCGTCCTGGCCCAGGCTTATCCTGAAACATTTCCGCAGAATGCGGGAGCTGAAACCCTTCCCTGATGCCGATTCGGTCAATAACACCGTCTCGGTCCCCCTCTCCTTCGACGTGAAACGCCTCTTCTTATCCGACCAGGCCACATGCGAAGCGCCTACGCCAAAATCTGCTCCCACAAGTTCAAACCCGAGCACAGCAGCGAGGATCCCTACTTTGCCCAGATACTGGGCCATAACTTGATCGCTGGAAGACCCCCATCCTACTCGGTAGGACAGAGTTATAAGGATTTTTACGTCGCCGACTGACAACGAAGTGCCTAGTCCGTAGAAGCTGCCGTAGCGGAGCACGATTCCGGTAACGTCGTGAGCATTCAGGACCATGCTCTCAACCATGCGTTTCTAGGCTCTTTGTTATGGACTTCGGCGGATTTGAGTCGAGAGCGTCGACCTCAGTTTTGATGCGACGTGATGACCGGCGGCAACAAGCAGCGGGACAAGCCGATTGCGCCCTTAAACGTAATATGCGGCCCCACGACACCATTCTCCGAGTTGGCATCGACGCTGAGGAAGGGACCAAGTGCGAGCGCGGGATTGGATTGGACCGCGGCCAACTGGCGATACACCTAAACCTTCTGCTTTCCCGATTCGCATGCCGCGATTGATTTGTTCAGCGGCCGATTTGCCGCTCATAGTCGTGGTGTTCGCCACTCCAATACTCCAATAGCGGCGCGATTGCGTTCTCTCTCGTGCATATGGCCTCGATTAGTTGTGCTGAACCGTCTCACTACGTCCAAAAGTATCCGTCTATCCGAGGGAAGAAGCGATCGTCAAGGGGCAAACCTCATTGGCGCACTTTCACACTTACTAATTACTATTACCCAGCTTGTTTTCGCTGGTTCGATTCTTTTTGGATTCTTGCGGACCGCTATTTTTCGCGATGTCCGCGACTCCGTGATCGCAGAACCAAAGTGGAAGCGCCTTCCTACCGTTCCAAGAATACGGCTGTTGTTCGCGGCGGGATGGTGAAGGTGCCGGTCGGTGCGTTGTACTGGCTTTGCTTCACGACGAGGTCGGCAATGGAATTCCTCAAGATCGGATGCAACTCCAGGGGAATCCCTGCATAATCTGGCAGGCTGATTGTCTTCGCGATTTTATCAACGTTAAAAAGCACCACGATGCTCTCGGCGTTAGGGTCCAGTTTACGACCGACCTTGTCAGCAATTGCCATGACTATTAACGCAGGCTGTTGACCGGGGCCTACGTTGTAAAATTTCACCCGCTGTTTAACCTCGTCTCCAGTTTGCAGGCGGAACAGAGGACTCGATTTCCGGATTCGCAGCATATCTTCGAAATAAAGGTGTGCTGAGTTAATGGCATCGAACCCAGGCTTAATCGCCGGATTAATCAAAAACGGATCCATTGTTGGCCAATCATTTTTGTTATCCTCCTCCTGGGGCAGACCCACAGCGAAATTGTTCGTCTGATAGGTCCAATCGAGCTTGTTAAACCAGTCACCCGAATTGAAGCTGTTTTTATCGAACGATTTCGACCGCAAGATATCGTCCCCGGCGTGGAAGAACGGTATTCCTTGCGCCAGAGCAACGAGGGCAATTCCCAGGTTGTTGATCCGCACCCGGTCGGCCATCGTTGTCGCCATCGGAATCTTGTATTGATTATTGTCGAACAGCGTCTGGTTATCATGGGCTGAGATATAGTTGATGACGTCCGGCGGATTCAGTGTGTAACCAGCAGGTTGACCATTGTAATTCAGCTGCGCTCCGCTAACGAGGTCACCATGATTGTCCACGAATTGATAGTCTTTTATCGTCCCGGCTAAAGCCAGCTTGACCATGTCGCCCGCGTCTAAAAGCTGCTGCAGGGTGGCTTGGCTGGACCCGTTATTATCGTACCATTGACCGTTGATGAATCCCTGGTTCGCGACCAGCGAGGTACCGCCGTCGAATGGGCCCCCTCCGCGAATGGCATCCCGCCCACGGTCGCTGAAAGTGCCGATCCCAGTCCCGGCCATATTCGCCTGCGTGGCATTGATTCCAAGCGCGTTGTTCGCTACTTCGCCGAAGTTCCATCCTTCGCCGTACAGGTAGATCGTTGGATCGATGTCGTGCATCGCCTCTTTGATCTCGAGCAGGTTGTCCTTAAAGCTGAAGCTCATCAGGTCGAATCGGAATCCATCCACATGATATTCCTTGGCCCAAACCTTGAGCGTGTCGAGCATGAGTTTGAAGAACATGCGATGCTCAGACGCCGTGTCTGAACAACAGGTGTTCGTGTAAATATTCCCATTGCCATCCAGCCGGTAATAATATCCTGGCACCACTTTATCGAGGACAGAGGTTGGGTCCTGCCCAGCGGCCGAGGTGTGATTTTACACCACGTCCATTACGACCCTGAGTCCTATCGAATGCAGCGACTCGACCATCTCGCGGAACTCGCGGATCCGTGTAATCCCGTTTGGATCCGTCGAATAGCTGCCTTCCGGTGTGCCAAAGTGGTACGGATCGTAACCCCAGTTGAAACCGTCCTGATCTTTGACCGCGTCAATTGCGTCCTCCGGTTGTTCCGAATCGGGAGCGGAAATCGGCTGGATAATCTGGGGGATCTTCTGCTCACTCGCCAACTCCGGTACTGAGCTGAAATCGAAAGAGGGAAGCAGATGAACGTGGGTCAGGCCGGCTTTCGCTAGGCTCCGCAGGTGCCGCATTCCGCGGCAGAAAATATCCGTAAATGCGGTGTGCAGTCGTCTTGGAGAAGCCAAACTTCCAGGCCGTTAGTAGCAATGTTTAGCACCATGTCACTCTGGCAATTTTTGACGCTGCCATCAGCATTTCGGACGATGAAAAACAGCTGAGTTGCTCCGGGGGCCATTGCGATGTCCCAATACACGCCGAAATCGTCACTCACAGGTGGTGGAGCACCGGGGTTTTGGTAACTAGGGCTGGGATTTAGAGCCCCTGTCCAGTCGAAGATAGTCCAACCCGTATAATCAGCGTTGTTCCGGTGATAATGAATGCGAACAGAACCTGCGGGAATGGACGACTCGGCTATCGCCGGTGCCGAGATTGCCGTCACGAGAGCAAGCACGGCTAGAGAGAAAAAATAACGGGTGAGTTTCATATTCACATCCGGGGGGTTAAATTCAATGTTGGCACAAACGGCTAAAAATCACAAACAGAAGGGTTTTTCTTTTAATCGGGGTGAGAACGACTTCCTGTTGATTCATCAATTCAATCACGTTGCGCTGCATGCCAAAACCGCCTCCGCTAGCCCTTGGCAGGGGATTCCACGCCTGGCCGAACTCTTCGAGGGAGCCACGCCCCAGCCGTTCTTTAAAGGCCCTAAAGTCCCCGAGCTCGAGGAGCTGGCTCTCACCGAAACCCAACTCTTAGAGCAAACCGCCGCGCTCCTGGGTGTCTCACTGGCTCAGATTACGACGTTGCCCACAGAGGCTTTCAAAGGCCCAAGCTGGAAACCGCCCGGTTTCACAA
>JBAUZZ010000140.1:0-27116 GCA_049585495.1 Chthoniobacterales bacterium
AATGCTCACCGCTCAAAGAGAGTGGCTACCTAAGTTTTCCTAAGTGTGCAGGCAGGTAAAAGCTCCTGCTTTTACCTGCCTGCACACTCAAGGCACGACCTCGGTGCCGATCCCGCTCACCGTAAAAATCTCCAGCAACAGAGCGTGTGGAATACGACCGTCGATGAGGTGCACTTTGGCTACTCCTTGACTGAGCGCAGACACTGCGGATTGGACCTTCGGTATCATTCCCCCCTCGATGATCTCGTCCTCTATGAGCTGTGCGACCTGCGCGCAATGCACAGTCGGGATGAGCGAATTGGGTTCCTTCACATCCCGCATAACACCCATAACGTCGCTCACATAGATCATTTTTGAGGCTTTGAGCGCGCCCGCCATCGCTCCCGCGGCAGCATCGGCGTTTACGTTGAGAATGATGCCTTCGTCGGTTTGGGCGATTGGCGAAATAACCGGCACAACCTCGCGTTCGACGGCCTCACGAACCTGCTCAAGATTCAGCGAAACCACTTCGCCGACAAAACCGACGTCAACGAGATTCTTGCCATCAGTTTGTGGAGGAAGCCGCTTGGCGATGAAAACATCGCGCCCCGAAAAACCCTCTGCCCGGCCGCCGAAATCTCGCATCGTTTCAACGATGCGCGGTCGGATTGAGCGATCTAACACCTCCTCGACGATCCTGATCGCTGACCCGTCCGTGACTCGCAGACCCTGGACAAACCGGGGTGGGCGCCCGGCCTCGCGCATCCGCTGGGTGATCGCCTTCCCGCCTCCGTGAACCAAGACGGGATTGATGCCAACCGCTTCGAGAAAAACCACGTCACGAAGCAAGCGTTCGATCAGATGATCGTCCTCCATGGCGCTGCCGCCATACTTAATGACGAAGGTCTGACCCCGAAACCGTTGAATAAAGGGCAGCGCCTCTAACAAAGCCTCGGATTTGGCGACATCGAATTGGTTCCGCATCTGGTACTAATTCCGGCCAGCAACTATTCGGCCGAATTGAGCCTGACATATTCGGGCGTAAGGTCGGTGGTGAACACCTTGTATTCAGCTGACCCGAGGTGGAGGTCAATAGTGACAGTGAATTTTTTGTTTCGGAGAATCTCCTTCAACTTCTCCTCCGGGGTCGAGCTTGCCATCCCATGCTCGGAGGCCACCACGCCGTTAAAGAAAATGTCGATCATCTCTTCGCGCACTTTTGCCGTTGAGTAACCAACGGCAGCCATGATTCGCCCCCAGTTTGCGTCCTCCCCGTACCAGGCACACTTCAAAAGCTTCGAGTTAGCTATCGCCTCTGCCGCCTTCCGGGCATCCTGATAAGTAGCCGCCCCTTTCACGTGGATTTCCACGAACTTCGTCACCCCTTCACCATCCTCAACAATCATCCGCGCCAGCTGACGAGTCACAAAATGGAGTCCTTCCTCAAATCGCGCGAACGCGTCCTGCTCCGGCAAAAGCGGCGGGTTGCCAGCCTGCCAATTCGCCAAACAGATCGCGGTGTCATTCGTACTCATATCTCCGTCCACGGTGATGCAGTTGAACGACTGCTCCACGCTTCCCAGGAAAAGTTTTTGCAGTTCTCGCTTGGGGATCGACGCATCGGTCGTAACAAAGCACAGCATGGTGGCCATGTTCGGGGCGATCATCCCCGCTCCCTTTGCGATGCCACCGATTCGGATCGGCAAGCCCCCGAGAACCAACTCGACCGCGATTTCCTTCTCCAGGGTATCGCTCGTCATGATTGCTCTCGCCAGACCACCACTCCCTTTTGAGCTTAGCGCATCGATTAGATCGGGGACTGCCGCCTCGATTTGCTCGATCGGAAGTTGCCGCCCGATCCGCCCAGTTGAACAAACAAGCATTTGTTTGTCCTTCAGGCGTAACGAGCGAGCAACGGCGCCCGCCATTCGCTTGGCGTTCTGGATACCCGTTGAGCCTGTGCAAGCATTCGCATTGCCACTGTTCACTATAATGCCACGCGTATCATTCGATCGCAGATGAGCCGCAGACACCCGAACCGGCGCTGCTTTAATTTTACTCGCCGTGAACGTAGCGGCGGCCACGGCGGGAAAATCCGAAACCAGGAGCCCAAGGTCGCCGCGCTCCGACGCTTCTGGCTTGACGCCGCACCAAACGGCCGACGCCCGAAAGCCTCGCGGAGCCGTGATTCCACCATCAATTTCAGAGAATCCGAATTCCATGTTGGCTTAAAGCTTCGTCAAATACGCCAGGAACTGCCAGTAGCGACGAAGCATCCTTGCGCATTATAACTGCCGCGTGTCGAATTGAAAGAAAGAGTCGGAACGTGTAGTTTCCCGATCCTCATCAATGGCTGACCAAAGGAAAACCCCGGAAGAGCGCGAGGGCATGACTGAGCTGGAAAGGCTCCGCCACTCCTGTGCCCATATTCTAGCTACAGCAATCCTCCGGATCTGGCCAGAGGCTCATTTCGCGGCCGGACCGCCCGTTGAAAACGGATTCTACTACGACCTCGAGCTTGACCACCGAATTTCGACGGATGACCTGGAGAATATCGAAGGCGAGATGAAGAAGGTGATCAAAGACGATCAGCTTTTCGAACGAATCGTAGTTTCGCGGGACGAGGCTCTTCGCCTGGCAAAGGAGGGTCGGCTCGGTGCGCTTGGACCGCGGGCAGCGCCAAGCAAATTCAAACTCGACATTCTGAGGGGAATTCCCGAAGGCGAAGAAATCTCGCTCTACCGGAATGGCGATTTTACCGATCTCTGTGCGGGCCCCCACGTCGCGCGGACCGGCAACATTGGGGCATTCAAGCTCACCAGCGTTGCCAGCGCCTATTACAAGGGTGATGCGAAGAATCCGCAGCTGCAGCGCGTCTACGGGACAGCGTTCAATACGAGGGCAGAATTGGATCAGTACTTTGCTCAGGTTGAAGAAGCCAGGAAGCGGGATCATCGGAAGCTGGGGCGGGAACTGAACCTCTTTCATATCGACGAACAGGTCGGCCCGGGCCTGGTCCTGTGGAAACCGAAAGGCGCGGTCATTCGCAAGGAGTTGCAGGCGTTTATTTCGGAACAACTTCGCCAGCAAGGCTACGCCGAGGTCTTTACCCCCCATATTGGCAAACTCGATTTGTATCGGATGTCTGGCCACTATCCTTATTACAGCGACTCGCAATTTCCGCCGATTGTAGAACCGGACACACTCACCCAACTGGCGGAAGAGGGATGCTCTTGCGCGGAGCTTTCGAACCGGCTGAAAGCGGGTCAGATCGAAGGCTATCTCTTGAAGCCGATGAACTGCCCGATGCACATTAAAATTTACGCTTCTGAACCGCACTCCTACCGCGATCTGCCGATCCGGCTGGCCGAGTTCGGAACCGTATATCGATGGGAACAGTCGGGTGAGCTTGGGGGAATGACCAGGGTCCGGGGATTCACTCAGGACGACGGCCATATTTTCTGTACGCAAGAACAACTCGAGGAAGAGATTCATCGATGCCTCGAGCTCGGGTTGCGGGTCCTGCGAACCTTGGGTCTCTCGCATTTCCGGGCCAGACTTGGTCTGCGAGGTCCGGATGCATCGAAATACGTTGGATCAATTGAACAATGGGAGAAGGCTGAAGAAGCCCTGCGTCGGTCCGCCCGCGCGGTTGAAATTCATGTTACAGAAGAGATCGGAGAGGCCGCCTTTTACGGCCCGAAGATTGATTTCGTGGTAAGGGATTTCATCGGACGCGAGTGGCAACTGGGTACGATTCAAGTTGATTATAACCTCCCGGAGCGCTTCGGGTTGTTTTACGTGGGAGCCGACAACGTCTCACGCCGGCCCGTGATGATTCATCGTGCCCCGTTTGGATCGATAGAACGTTTCTGCGGAGTTTTGATTGAGCACTTCGCCGGAAATTTTCCAGTCTGGCTGGCTCCCGAGCAGGTACGAATCCTGCCGATCTCGGAGAAACATCTCGGATACGCCCGCCAGATTTTGGCCTTGTTAGCGAAGTCTAACATTCGATCCACTCTTGATGAAAGTTCCGACAAAATCGGCGCTAAGATTCGCCTTGCTCGGCTGGAGAAGGTCCCCTATATGTTGGTGCTCGGGGCACGAGAAGAAGAAGCCGGCGAGGTAGCCGTGCGAAGCCGTCGAAGCGGCGATGAGGGAGCTGTGAGTGCACACCGGTTCGTGGAGAGGATCCAACGAGAGATTGAGGAACGAAAACTTGATTGAGTGCATTTATCAGCTTCCGGATGCACTCTGGAGGAGATAGGTTTATTCAGCAGCAGCAGATTCGAGTCAATGGTCGAATTCGCGCACGCGAAGTCCGAGTGATTCTCGCTGGCAGTAACCAGCAGCTCGGAATAATGAAACTCCAGGATGCCTTGCGGAGAGCGCAATCACTTGGACTCGATTTGGTAGAGGTCGCTCCGAACGCAAATCCGCCAGTGTGCAAAATCGTCGATTTCGGCAAGTATCGATACGACCTGGCGAAGCAGGAAAAGGATCGAAAATCGATCGGTTCAAAGCTCAAAGAGATCAAGTTCCGTGTAAACATCGACCCGCACGATTATCTCATCAAGGTGCGGCACGCTGAAGAGTTTCTCGACAAGGGAAACAAGGTCAAAGTGCAGCTCCAGTTCCGGGGTCGCGAGATGACTCACAAAGAGTTGGGTTACGGGCTCATGGAGCGGCTGAAGGGGGATCTCACCACGATGGGTCAGGTCGAGATGGAACCGAAACTAATGGGGAAGAGCATCAACATGACCATCTCCCCACTTCCGGCTAACAAACGTAAGCGTCGATTCATGCCCAACAACGAAGAATTCCCCCACGAGCTCGGTGCGGAGGAATGACGCTGTTGCTGTTTGACATCGATGGCACGCTGCCCGGTATCTTCTCCTTGCTTGATCGTGCTCCAGGGTTGGCGTGCGTCTGCGGGTTGCTCACTGGTAACCTGGAGCGAGGAGCGATGCTAAAGCTGGCCGCCCATTCACCCGACTTTCTTTTTGCGGATTTCTCGAACACAGAAGCCGTCCTGAGTGCGCTGTCGCTCCCCTTTAGCATTGCCGGCCAGTGGGGAGGGTGCTAGCCTAGCGCCTTCGAATGGCGACGCAACTCTTGCATCTCAGCGGCGAGATTGATCTGAACGCGAAGCCCAATGTAGTGGCGCAGCTCGAGCCGCTCATTGAAAAGAAGAGTCCCGCGATCGTGGTTGATCTCTCTAACGTCTCCTACGTTGATAGCTCCGGGCTGGCGATCTTTCTTGACGCCCTTCAACGGGTTCGGTCATACGGGGGCAAAATCGCGCTTGCCGGTCTACGCGCGAACGTGCGCGTCGTCTTCGAGATCGCAAAGCTTGATCAGGTGTTTCAGATTTTTGACGACCGCGAAAGCGCGGTCAAAGCGCTCAACATCTAGCCTGCATCGCTCATCCGCCTCGGCGAATGAGCGATGCGGGCTCAGGCGCCTTCGGCGCTTAAATTCAACTGCGTCTGTCGGCTTGACAGTTACGCACTTCCCATGTAGAGATCCCCTCCCACGCTTTTCGGAGAGAAAACTACGATGGCTCTGACCGAGGTCATATTAAGAGAAAACGTCCCAGGATTAGGCGCCGAGGCTGATATCGTAAAGGTCCGAAGCGGCTACTCGCGCAACTATCTGATCCCGACCGGAAAAGCCTACGAGGTTACTCCGGCCAACCTGAAACGTCTTACGATGCTCAAAGGAAAACGCGCTGAGCGTGAGGCACACGAATTGCACCAGGCCGAAGAAGCCGCGGCTCAGATCGATAAAGTGCGACTCTCCTTTGAGCTGGAAACCGGCGAAACCGGCAAAGCCTTCGGGTCAGTCACCGCTAAAGATATTGAAGATAAGTTGAAGGCCGAGGCGGGCATTGAGATCGACCGGCACAAGATTCAGCTCGAGCGACCAATCAAGGAAACGGGAGAACAGGAAATCCGAATCCGCGTGTTTGGAGATGTTCTTGCTACGCTACGGGTCAGTGTCCGCGCCAGGGCTTCGCAACCCCCTGAGCAAGCCGGCGCTGAGACCGACGCGAAAGCTAAACCGAGAAGAAAGACGAGGACCACCTCTGCGTAACAAATAATGGCCAAAGCTTCGCCGGGGTCTAAACCTGTCGAGACCCTCCCGAGTGATCAGGGGTCGGCCAAAGCGGAGGAGAAAACAACTTATTCACAAGGTTTTCACAGGCTTTCCACCGATCGAGAAGTCCCTCGCTCTCTCCCGCTGAGCGAGGATGGCGAAAAAGGGGTCATTTGCTCATTACTCTTGGCACCCCGCGAAATAGCAGATATCTGCATCTTGCGGCTGCGTACCGACGCCTTTTATATCCCGGCGCACCAGATCATTTACGATCTCGTCATTGAGTTTCGTGACAAGGGCAAACCGATCGATTTTATTTCGCTCCGTCAAGCCCTCAAAGATCGGAACCAGCTCGAGGAGACCGGTGGCGTCGAGTATTTGAACGAGTTGTATACGTTTGTCCCAACCGCGGCGAATGCGAACTACTATGTCGAAATTGTTCGCGAAAAATACGTGCTCCGCCGGCTGATTCTCGCGTGCAATAGACTTACGAGCCAGTGCTACGAAAACCAAGAAGAGCTTGAAGCGCTGCTGGATGATGCCGAGCGCGAGATCTTCGCGATCACTGGTGAGCATGTGAAGACTGACGTCATTCCGACGAAAGATTTGGTGATGGCGGCGATCGAGCAGATCGAAAAACTCTACGAAAAGCGGAATGCTGTGACCGGGATTCCAACCGGCTTCATCGAATTGGATCGGATGACCGACGGGTTGCATCCTGCCGAAATGGTGGTAATTGCGGCGCGCCCAAGTATGGGCAAGACGGCTCTGGCGATGAACATCGCTGAGCATGTCTCACTCGATATCGGAAAACCTGTCATGGTCTTCAGCCTGGAAATGAGCAGCCAACAGCTTGTGCAGCGGTTGTTGTGCTCACGAGCGAAGGTTAATCTTCAGCGGGTTCGAAACGGGTTTCTTTCAGAGCGCGATTTTCCAAGCCTTACCACCGCCGCGGCGAAACTCGCGGGTGCAAAACTATTTATCGACGATACTCCCGGCCTTAGTGTGATTGAACTCCGAGCAAAGGCACGTCGAATGAAGTCGCAGTACGATGTCGAGCTTATCGTCATCGATTATCTTCAACTGCTTCGCTCCACCAGCAGACGCGCACAGGACAACCGGCAACTCGAGATCTCCGAAATCTCCGGCGGCGTGAAGGCGCTGGCCAAAGAATTGAACGTGCCGATTGTTGTGGTTGCGCAATTGAACCGTCAGCCCGACACTCGCGCCAAAGAGGGCGGCAGACCGAGACTGAGCGATCTCCGGGAATCTGGTTCGATCGAACAAGACGCTGACGTGGTCGGCTTGCTTGTCCGCTCCGAGTATTACGAAACCGACGACGAGGCCAAGCAGGAGAAGGCAGGCGAAGCGGAACTTATCATCGCAAAGCAGCGCAACGGGCCGACCGGTGACATACCGCTGACATTTCTTAAGGAATTTACCCGCTTCGAAAATCGAGCTCGAGAACAGGCGAGTTGAGGTTCCAGATTCGGAATTTGGAGTTTGGAGTTTTGGGTTCTGAGTTTTTGGTTCCAAGCCCGCAAAGAATAGAAGCGACGAGCCTCCGGTGGCCGGCCATGCGCGTCGACCTAAAGAATGCGCGCCGCAGGCGTAAGAGAACTTAGCCCCGGGCTAAGTTCTGCTCCCCCTTCGGGGGAAGATCGGGAACCTGCATCGCTCACGAGCCTTCCGCCACGGCGCATGAGCGACGCAGGCTAGGCTAGGTTTCAGGCTGATTTCGCTGCCACTGGGCCGCCACGGACGAAAAAGAAAGCGGCTTCCAAACTTTGCCTTGTATTTTGGCAGAACCCCACCACAATATGTTGGGGTTGTTCTCCCACCTTTGCTTTCAATCATGCGCTGTCCAAGATGCGGTAACCTTGAGGACAAGGTCATCGATTCGCGCGCCGCTAAAGCAGGAGCTGCGATCCGACGCCGGCGTGAATGCCTCGCCTGCCAGCATCGATTCACGACTTACGAAGAAATTGAACGCCGCGATCTGAGGGTGATTAAACGTGACGGGCGCAATGAGCCTTTCGACCGTCAGAAGCTATTGAGCGGCATGGTAAAGGCATGCGAAAAACGCTCGGTCAGCTACGATGCCTTGGAACGCGCAGCCGAAGAAATCATTCAGGAACTCGAGCAGAGCTTCGATCATGAAGTTCCTAGCAGTGCGATCGGAATTCGAGTGATGGAGCGGCTCCACTCACTCGACGAAGTTGCCTATATTCGGTACGCATCAGTGTATCGGCAATTCCAGGACATCGGAGAATTTATTCACGAGATCGAATCACTCGGCCGCAAGACAAAGAGAAACGCCCAACAACCTGAGCTATTTGTTCCGTGATCGCCTTTCGAAACTCCCTTCCGTTGCTACGGCAGGCAGGTGACCTAACTACGCCGATCCGGGTCGACTGGTTGTGTTTCTGTCTTCGACGCGCGGCTGATCGGGCGGGCTACGATCAATGGTGGCTGGCTGAACACGTCGCCCAAAGCGTTCTGAGTTATCTAGCGACCTCATACGACAGAAACATCATCGCGATCGATCAACTGACGGAACTCTTCCGATCGGCGTTACAGGCCATCGGTTACGGAGAAGTTGCGCTTCAGTTCGAGCCTTTACATCAGCCCTTCGAGCTTTCGCTGACCGATCTCGCTAGCGAGGCCGGCCCCGGGTATGAACTGGCGTTTTTCCGGCTTCTGAAAGAACGCATGCAACCGGCCCTTTCCGATTGCACTTCGAATGTGCATATCTACGGACTCCAGAGTTGCGTCCGGCACTTGCAATCAGTGAAGACCTGGAGCCGCAGTTGCTCCCAGTTGCGCAACGAAATCGTTGATTTCGTGCGCCTTCAGATGGCGCACGCGAACTTGAAGTCTGAAATTCTGCTAACCATTCGATGACAATATTTGAAAAAATCATTGCGCGCGAAACTCCAGCGAGAATCATTTTCGAAGATAAGGACGTTCTCGCCTTTCACGACATCAAACCGCAAGCACCTATTCATGTACTTATAATCCCGAAGAAGCACTTCGCCCGTATCGCGCAGACCGGGTCGGATGACGCAGCTTTGTTAGGAAAACTACTTCTAACTGCTCGGGACCTGGCGCAGGAACTCGGCATTGCGCAGTCCGGGTTTCGCCTGGTCGTAAACAATGGGCCAGACGGTGGCGAGACGGTAGCGCACCTGCATGTCCATTTGCTTGGCGGTCGGCCTATGGCCTGGCCTCCCGGATAGGATGGCGTGTCCGTCGCTCAGTAGGTCAGCGGCGGGCGCTAAAATGGCCAGCGATCACGATGCTAGCCTGCAATCAAACGAACCAGAAACAGGACCACGATCGCGCCAACAATGGACATTACGAATCCGGCGCGATGAAATCCCGAACCCTCCGGCGGCTTCGACCAAAGACGAGCAATCAACCCGCCGACTATTGAACCGACTATCCCAAGCACCGTAGTCCAAATCAACCCGAGGTGCACGCCGAGCACAAGCCTAGCAATCCAGCCGGCGACAAATCCCACGATAATAGACCAAAGGATGTTCAACATAGGATTATTTTCCTGATTTAAATCGTGCGTTTTCCAAAGTGCTGGTCTCAGGCCTCCTTAACCAGCAAAACTCCGCTCTTTGTAGGGGAGAGCTGTCGAATTAGCAAGGAATCAAATGCGGATTTGCCGAACTCTGCGACGCCTAAGCGAAAGATTTGCCCCGACGATGCCGTTTAGGCGAAGCTCCCATTCCCCTCGAAACAAGGGCGGATAACTGCCGACGTGCACGCTGACTTCCAATCAAGGCCTGTCATTATGACACGCGCGGCCTAGCCTCCTGGGATGATTATATCGGGTCTGGGGCATTGGCCTTGAATCCCGAACACCGCAGGGCAAATCAAAATTTCGCAAAGAACTATTCCCGAAGCTTCACGCCTAGTTTCTCGACCAGCAGGCTCTTCAATCGATGATGCGCGGCGTTCACTTCGGCTTGAGTTAACGTTCGGTCGCTGGATCGATATGTCAAACTGCACGCCATTGATTTCTCATCGACGGGAATCTTTTGCCCTGTCGGATCTACGAACAGATCGAACAACCGCACATCTACCAATAGCGTCTCCTTGCCCGAACGCAGCGTTTCCAGCACAGAGCTAAACTTTAAATCCATAGGAGCAAGAAACGCGATATCTCGCGTGACCGCCGGAAAGCGGTCCAGCGGTCGAAACTGGAAGGATTTTCGCTTAACGGCTGGCCGGAGCTCCAACTCCGCTACCACGATCGGACCGCGAGCGCCGAACTCCCGTGCGAGACTGGGCCGTACCTGGCCAGCATAGCCGAGTGACGTTCCGTCGACCGAGACGATTTGGCAGACTAGTGCCGTAAACGAGGTTGGATCTGTTCGTTCGAAACGAATTCCCTGACCGGCGACAATCTCGAGTAGCCCCTTGAGATCGAATAGGTCAAATACCGCAGCCGACTGATTCCACGTCTTGGATAACCGCTCGCCGGAAAGCAAAATCCCAAGAGAAGTCGACTCCTCATTCTGACCCGGACCGAAGATGCGCCCGATTTCGAAGAGAGATATCGAGTCGGCGCCTCGATTAAAGTTCCGAGCGGCAGCTCGGACGAGACCGGAAACGAGCGAAGGCCTCAAGATCTGTTGATCTTCCACGAGAGGATTCCGCAACCGTACCAGCTCCGACACCGGGAAAAGGCTCTCCTTTGCGACTGAGTCGTCTACGAGTGTGAGGCTCCGCGCTTCGAACAGGCCGAGTCCGGCGAGGCGTCGGCGAATCCGCATTAGCTCATCGTGTTGACGATCGAAGTCGGAGCTTGGTGTCGCCCTGCTCAACACCCTGCCTTCAATATGCTGAATACCGGAAAGGCGACAAACTTCCTCGATCAAATCGACTTCGCGATGGAGATCCAGGCGATAGCTTGGTATTTGCCACTGATTCCCGCCTGCAGGCTTCAAGCCAATTCTGGGAAGAAGCATATTCGGATCCGGCGACGCTGTTCCCAGGATTTCGGCGCAACGCTCGGGGCGTAACGTGACAATGGCGCCGGCAGCCGGTTTTTCGCCCGCGGCAAGAAGCAGCCCATCGATCTCCCCTCCTGCCAATTCCAAGATTAGATCGGCCGCGCGTAACGATGCCGGGATCACCGACTCAGGATCAATGCCGCGCTCAAAGCGGAAACTGGCATCCGAGATGAGATCGAGTCCGCGGCTTATCTTGCGAATCAACGAAGCTGAAAAATATGCGCTCTCGAGCAGAACCGCAGTGGTACGCTCCGTGACTCCAGTTTCCTCTCCCCCCATCACTCCGCCGAGGCCAAGCGCTTTCCGCTGGTCCGCGATTACCAGATGATCGAGTTTCAGCGAATATCTCTTGCCATCCAGCGCCAAGAGCTCCTCGCCGGGTCTTGCGAATCGGACTTGAATTCCACCCTCAACCATCGCCAGATCGTAGGTATGAAGCGGTTTCCCCATCTCGAGCATCACGAAATTCGTGACGTCGACGATATTGTTGATCGATCGTAACCCAGCAGCCTCCAGCCGTGATCTCAACCATTCCGGGCTCGGTCCCACGTGGACATTTCGGATCCTGCGGAACGTGATAAAAGGGCAGGCGTCTGGCGCTTCGATTCTTACTTCGGACAGATCCCGTTGAATCTCGCCGGCATCGGTCCGGACCGGTATCGCAGCCGGCGGCGCCGACCCAAAGATCGCTGCCAGTTCCCGTGCGATCCCGTAGTAGCAGAGCAGATCCGGACGGTCGGGGGTAATTTCAAGCTCGAGAATCGTGTCGGCGGGAAAAATGTCGGCAATGGATTGGCCGATCGGTGCATCTGGCGATAAAATGAGCAGCCCGGCGGCGTCTTCCGCAAGACTCAGCTCCTTTGCGCTACACAGCATCCCCTCCGATTCCACGCCGCGAAGCTTGCTCGTTTTGATCTTGGTGCCGTCCGGCAAAATGGCGTCCGGTAGTGCAAGCGGAACTTTATCTCCGGCTTTGAAATTCTTAGCTCCGCAGACAATCTGGCGCGGCACACCGGAGCCATCATCGACTCGGCAAACGCTCAACCGGTCCGCATTGGGGTGTGGTTCAAAAGCATCGATCCGAGCGACAATCACTTTGTCGAGTCGGACGCCTCTGTGTTCGATCCCTTCTACTTCGACCCCGGTAAAGGTCAGCGCGTCGGCGATCTCGTCTGCTGTGCGATTCAACCGGACATATTCCTGCAGCCAGCGAAGGGAAACTTTCATCAAGCGAACTGAGCTAAAAAGCGTTGATCATTTTCGATGAGTAGCCTGATATCGGGCAAACCGAACAGCGCCATAGCCAGCCGGTCAAGTCCCATCCCAAATGCAAATCCCGTCCAGATTTCGGGATTGTAGGCCGCGTCGCCGCGCTTTTGATTGACCTGTTCGAACACAGCCGGGTGGACGATCCCGCAACCCAGCAACTCCATCCACTTGCCATCATTCACACCCGCCAGACGAATATCCATCTCGAAGCTCGGCTCGGTGAACGGGAAGAAATGCGGGCGCATCCGGCTCTCGACCTCACGGCCAAGAAGCTCGCGGACAAAATACTCAAGCGTACCCTTCAGGTCTGCGACGCTGACGCCTCGATCGACGTACAAGCCTTCGAGCTGGTTGAACTGGCTCAGATGCGTCGCGTCAATTTCGTCCCTGCGATAGGCGCCGCCCGGCCCAATAACCCGGACGGGCGGCCTCGTGACAACCATCGTTCGGATCTGAACGGTTGAAGTATGGGTTCGGAGCAACATGCCATTGGGGAGGTAAAATGTATCCGATTCGTTGCGGGCCGGGTGATTCGGTGGTGTGTTCAGCGCGTCGAAACAGTGCCACTCGGTCTCCAAATCGGGTCCGTCGGCCAGAGCAAATCCGAGGCGGCGAAGAACTTGGATGGCTCGATCCTGCAGTTGAGTCAAGGGGTGGAGAGCGCCCACCCGAACCGGTGTGGCTGGCAAGGTCTCATCGACAGCTGTCAGCGCCTCGATATCCTGCTGCCCTTCCAATTCCCGGCTTCGTTGCTCCAGGGCGTCCGTGACCGATACGCGTATTTCATTCAACAGCTTGCCCAGCTTCGGACGCTCCTCCTTGGCAACGTTGCGCATGTTTTCGCTCAATTTGGAAATTGCGCCCGACTGGCCGAGATATTTTACCCTGACGTTATCCAGTTCGATCTCTGTTGCGGCCTGCTGGATCTCCGCCAGCGCGGTTTCTTTCAAGTGTTGCAAATCGGTGTCCATCGAGAAGCCCAACTTTGATTGTGCCAGCGGAGCGATTCAAGTGGTGGCTGCGGGTCACGATTCTGTAGGGCGCCTGGACCAGGCGCCAGAATTCACAAGCGCCGAGTCGACGCGATGGATCCTCCCGGCGGCTGCCCCAGCCGCCCTACAATACCTGAACCGGCAGGCGCGTCCCCGCTCCTATGCTGCTTTTTTTCTGTCCAAAGCCGCGAGAGCTTTATCGAAAATTGCCTTAAAGGCGGCTTCGTCCCGCACGGCAAGGTCGGCCAGAATCTTGCGGTCGACTTGGATATCGGCAGCGGCAAGACCCTCCATGAAGCGACTGTAGGTCATACCCTGTTGACGGCAGAGGGCATTGATACGCTGAATCCACAGATTCCTGAAATTTCGCTTTCGGGTCTTGCGGTCACGGTATGCCCAATACTGGGCTTTCATCGTGGCATCCTTAGCGTACCGGAAAAGCTTCGATCGGCGTCCTCGATACCCCTTGGCTTTATCTAAAACCCTTTTACGACGCTCTCTGCTTGCGCGAGCATTCGTTGCTCTTGGCATTTTCTCAATTCCTCAGCTAAACGGCAGGTTTTCTTTAATTCGCGCCTCGTCAGTTTTGTCCAGGACTGCGGTCTTCGCGAGCTGGCGCTTGCGCTTGGCGCTCTTAGACACCAACAAATGTCTGCGGCCAGCCTGGCCTCGCAAAACCTTGCCCCGGGCGGTCAGCTTAAAACGCTTCGCCACCGCCTTTTTCGTTTTGCGTCTCGCAATCGGTTTCGGCATAAAGAGCCGCGAATTTACGCACCTGGAAGCAGTTCGCAACAGGAAACTAATTCACCGTTCGCGGTTTGCCGTTGAGCGAGGCATCGATTTCCGCGGTGCCGACAGCACAAGAACTCAGGTGGCAATTACAAATCTACATTCATACAGCCCCGAGGCGGTCTTCTCTTCGCGATGGACAGGCACGCCAAGAACTTTTTCGACCATCTCCTTTTCTAAACGGCGAACTAGCGGAAAGATCTCCAACAGATCCAGGATCGGGGAATGATACTCTACGATCACCAACCGAGGATCGGTCATTAGTTCCGACAGATAGCCCTCCTCGTCCCGCGCTTTCGCGAGCGCATCGGCGCGGTCCCGGACTTCTGCACCGCGTACCTGTTTCAAATAGTTTGCAGCTTTCGCTGCGAACAGGGAGTAGAGAAGTTTTTCGGGCGCTGCGGGACCGTAAAGACGCTTCGCGGCGTTCAAAACTTCAATCGTCGCGCCGTTGCTGGAAGTTGGGAAGAAGCTTTGCGCTTTGCTGGTCAAGCGATACACCAACTCGGGGCGTCCCACGGCCTTCGGGCGACGCCAGGTATCGACCAAACCTTGACGCTCGAGTTCCTCACAGTGCTGTTTGACGCCCATATAACTCAATCCGAGTTGGCCCGAAAGTTGGTTTACCGAAAGTCCTTGGGTTTTCTTAAGGGTATGAATGATACGCACCCGTTGCGATCGTCCAACCTCACTCACTCGTTTGCTGGTTTTTCGCATTCCGCTTCTGGCGGATCCACGTTCGATGTTTCGGTTTCGAACTCGAGGGTTCGAGTTCCGCGATGGACCCGGGCATCAACCGCTTAACTCAGAACCTGGATTTTCGAACTCCGGATGGGGCACCGGCGGCTACTTTGCTGCTTTTACAATCGAATAGGTTTTTACACCTTTGCGATCGAGTAAGAGCAAGAGGTTCGGCTTACCGGTTTGGTCCGCGAGTGCCTTTTCGAAAGATTCCGAATTTGTCACCGCGGTGTGACCTACCTCGGTGATCACATCGCCAGGCTGAATGTCCGCCACCGCTGCCGGACTGTTGGGAGCCACCTCCGTAACAACGACACCGGTGTCGGACTTCAGCGCCAATTCTTGCTTCAGATCGGGGCTTATATCTTGCACCTGTAAACCATAGGCCGCTGCCGCGCCTCCCTCATTTTGCGGACCGGGAGTCGTTTGGGCAGACAATCGTTTGGTGTCGCCCGGCAACTCTTCAGTCCTGACTGCGATGCTGATTTTCTTGCCGTTGCGCCAGACTCCGAGATTCACGGGTTCGCCGATCTTCTTCTTTAAGACTTCGCGCTGAAGTTCGCGGGCGGAAGAAACAGGAGTGCCGTCGACATCGGTGATGACGTCAGCTGGACGCAGTTCACTCTTCGCCGCTGGCGTGTCGGCCTGGATCGTTCGCACGATAACCCCCTTATCGACCCCTTTGAATACTTCGCCTCGGTTCTGGTCGTTCAGCGACTCGATAATTATCCCGAGCCACGGCCGAACGATTTTGCCAGCCGCAATTAATTGATCACTCACTTGCTTGGCGAGATTGCTTGAGATCGCGAATCCGAGACCCCGGTTTAAGCCATGGATTAGGGTGTTAATTCCGATGACGTTGCCGTCGATATCGCAGAGCGGGCCACCGCTGTTACCTGGGTTAATCGCAGCGTCGGTCTGGATATAATCTTCATACTTATCCGCCAGCAGGTCGTTGCGACCTTTGGCGCTGACTACGCCGGTGGTAAAAGTATAGTCAAACTTGTATGGCGCACCGATCGCGCAAACGAGCTGGCCAACCCTGATTTCGTCGCTGTTCGCCAGGGTCACCGTCGGGACACCTGTCGTTTCAATCTTGATCACCGCGACGTCGGTGCGTTCGTCCGTTCCCACGACTTTGGCCGGAAACGACCGCCCATCCTTTAGCTTAACCTCGATTTTGTCAGCGCCGTCGATAACGTGAACGTTGGTCAAAACATAGCCATCCGGCCGGATGAAAAACCCGGAACCTTCGCTTTGGTCGGGCTGCTCACCTTCGTCCCCGTGTGGACCACGAAAGAAAAAATCAAAACCTTCAAACGGGTTATTTCCGCCGCCCGGCCTGCCCGATTTGGACACATCAATCACGACGACACTAGGTGCGACGTGATCATAGACCTCCTCATAGGCTTGATTCAATTGATGGGCGAGGTCTCGCCCGGCACTTGCGCTGCCGCCTTGCGCCGCGGCGGGCACACAGAGTGGCAGAATTGACATCAATCCCCCCAGGGCGAGGGTCGAAACACGATCACAAACACTCATAAAATGACTCCGAAATTTGAGGCAGCCTTCGGACTGGCAATTCTGTTCACCGAGGTCAGCCCCGGGGGCACAGTTAAACAGGTTTCCGCTGGAGGAAAGCAGATTTTTGTGCGCCGATTGACAATCAAGGGCGAGCCTCTAGTATGTGTACCAACTAGTCAACCAAAGATGCATAGTTTAGCTGAAACCGCCGAGAAGCGGTTCCGTTCGCACGCGCCAGGACATTGGCCACACGTCGCCTCCGAACTCTGGAACGACTGGAAATGGCAGCTCAAAAACCGAGTCACGAACCTTACACAACTCGAGGAGAAGCTCATCCTTTCCCGTGAAGAGCGTGCCGGTGTTCTGCTCTCAGGAAACAAGCTCGCCTTTGCCGTGACGCCGCACTTTTTCAATTTGATCGATCGCGACGATCCGAACTGCCCGATTCGCCGCCAAGTCATTCCCAATGCGCAGGAAGCGGTTCGATCGCCGGCCGAGATGGCCGACCCATGCGGCGAAGACTCGCATATGCCCGTTCCAGGCCTGGTCCACCGATATCCCGATCGCGTTCTCTTCTTGGTTACGGACCGTTGCGCGTCCTACTGCCGCTATTGTACGCGCAGCCGCGTGGTGAGCGGCGTGGGCGAACAGGAATTGCATACGGATTTCGAAGAGGCATATCGCTATCTCGAGTCCCACGAGGAAGTCCGGGACGTGCTTCTGTCCGGCGGCGATGCGCTTCTTTTCTCGGATGAAAAACTGCGCGTGATCCTGGAGCGTCTTCGATCGATCAAGCACATTGAATTTTTACGGATCGGCACGCGAGTACCGATTTTTCTTCCCCAGCGGATCACCCTGGAGCTTTGCCAGATGCTAAGACAGTTTCACCCGCTTTGGATGAGCGTCCACGTTAACCATCCACGGGAGCTCACGTTGGAGGTGCGAGCAGCTCTCGAGCGCCTGGCTGATCACGGGATCCCGCTTGGCAATCAAAGCGTGCTCCTCAAAGGTGTAAACGACGATATCGACGTGATGAAGGTCCTTGTTCAAAAACTTCTAATTTGCCGGGTCCGACCGTATTACATCTACCAATGCGACCTGATCCAGGGCTCCGCCCATTTGCGGACATCGGTCGCAAAAGGCATCGAAATCATCGAGGCGCTGCGCGGCCATACCACGGGATATGCCGTCCCTCAATTTGTTATCGATGCCCCAGGCGGCGGGGGTAAGGTACCGATCAATCCAGGGTACATCCTGTATCATGATCAGGAAAAGATCATCATCCGGAACTATGAAGGGAAGATTTTCGAGTATCCGGAAGAGGGTGTTCCGCAACAGTCCCTCGCGCATCACGCGGAACGGGTCGATGAGTTCCTTTACTCCTGATCGAGCGTTTGGCGCTTAGCGTTCGGCGTTTAGGGTTTGGGGTTCGGTGTTCGCCCGTTGGATTCGTTGAAGACTGCATCGCCTGGCTCGGTGGCTCGCCGGGAGGCTCGCCCTACCGGACGCTGGACAACCTACCCATCGTCGGTAGGGCGAAGCTCCTGCTAAGCCGCCCGCCCAGCGCACCCAATTGGATTCCAGTGTTGACTGGCGCCAACTGCCCGGAATCCCGAACTCGGAACTTGGAACGCAAGCGGTAGGGCTATAACGTCTGCCGATGCCAGGAATCGTTGTAAGGCCGCGGGCGCGCATCTTCCATGGCCACGATTGGGTATACTCGTCCGAGGTTTTAAAAACCTTTGGAAACCCCGCTTCGGGCGATATCATTTCGCTCAAAGATGGTCGCGATCGGTCCTTGGGTAGCGCGATCTACAATTCGAAATCGCAAATCGTCGCGAGGCGCTTTTCCAGGCGAAAGCAACCGCTCGATCTCGATTTTTTTGTTCGCCGGATCAGCCAAGCGGTAGCCGCACGCCAAAAATTAGACGCTCTTCGCAATCCCGGCCGTCTTGTCTGGAGCGAGAGCGATGGTCTGCCAGGAGTGATTATTGATCGCTATGGCTCGCACGTCGTGCTCCAGACCTTGACTCTCGGGATGGACCTACGGAAAGGATTGATCTGCGACGCGGTCCGCCACCTGTTCTCCCCGGCATCAATTGTTGAAAGAAACGATGTGCCGATTCGAAAGGCCGAGGGCATGGAGCTTGTGTCTGGCATATTGCACGGATCGGCTCCACCCGAGTTGGAGATACAGGTAGCAGGTTTGCGGTTTCAAATTCAGCCGCTCACGGGGCAAAAGACAGGCTTCTACCTCGATCAGTGTGAGAACTATTGCGAGGTGGCACGTCTCTCTCACGGACTGGACGTGTTGGACTGCTTTTCGAACCAGGGCGCGTTTGGCCTCGCTTGCGCGCGGTCAGGCGCCAAATCCGTCACTGCGGTGGAGATCAATGGTGATCTGGTCCGCGCGATTGAAGAGAACGCTCGGCGGAATAACGTCCATCTGACCGCCATCGCTGCCAACGTCTTTGACTACCTGACCAGTCTGCTGGAGCGAGAAGCGCGGTTTGACCTTGTTATTTTGGATCCCCCTTCATTCGCGAAAACGAAGGATGCGCTTGGAAGCGCTTGGCGAGGTTATAAGGAGATCCATCTGCGTGCTTTGCAGTTGCTCTCTCCAGAAGGGATCCTTGTGACCTTCTCATGTTCGCATCATGTCTCACGAGCGATGTTTCTGGAGATGATCGTTCAAGCCAGTGTTGACGCCAAGCGGCTCCTCCGTATTCTCAAATGCCTTTCGCAGCCACTGGACCATCCTATTCTTCCCCATTTGCCGGAAACGGAGTACCTGAAAGGCTTCATCTTACAAGCGCTGCCCGGGCGATGATTGAAGACAGTGGCAGTGGGCAGTGGGCAGTGGCAGTGTCGGTGGTCAGTGGCAGAAGAGGCTTCGAGTGGACAGCGGCGGTTGCAGATCGGTCATCCGCCATACTTTTAGTTAGGCTGGAATGTCCTTAAGCAGCGTGATTTCTCTGCAGCGAACGAAGTAGCTCGGATCGTCGCAAGAGTCGAGGCGCTACACCATTGTTCTGGCACTGACCACTGCCACTAACCACTGACCACTGAATCACTGACCACTGACCACTGGCACTGACCACTGACCACTGGCCACTGAAACAGGCACTGCCTCAGAGCAGATTTTCATTGCGAGAAGTTAGGTTTTCCTGACAATGGGTGGTTGATGCCGGATAGTACAAGAGAGCCGTTTCTTGACCTGCCGGAGGGGCAAAATCAGTCACCCGAGCAATTGGATTCGCAGGTTCAGAGAGCCCAGGAGCAACTCCTGCAGCTTAAGCGTCAACAGGAGACCATCGAGAAGCAGAAGCGGGAGCTGGAGGAACTCAGCCGGAAGCAGGAAGAACTCGAACGGGGCCGGTCCGAGATGATAGAGAAACTGAGCCGATCCCTGGTCGTGATCGAACGGGAAACCTACGAAGCCGAGAAACGAGTGGAGCAGTTGAAATCGACCAACCTCGCTTTCGCCGATCACCTGGACGCGCTGGAGCGGATCAACCCCAAGAGCTGGAGCAACACCGATCTCCACAGAGAACTGAGCAAGGCGCTGAGTTCTGTGGATGAGGCTCGCGCGGAGTACACGAAGTCCATCACAAAGATCAATGTCAAGTCCGGCGAAGAAGTTCTCGATCCCGCTTCTCCCGCTGTCTACTCAGAGTATGCAGCGGTTGACGAAAGCAGTTTCATTCTCTGGCTGAAACGCGGGCTGGCGTTTACGCTTCCGCTGATGATTTTCGCGATCATCGCTCTTCTCGCTTTTCTGTTTTTCCGACCTGGATAGCTTAGTCGATGGCGCGAAAACGATTTCCCGATTCGCCAATCTCCGCCAGGCAACAGGAGCTGGCCAAAAAAGAGGCGGAGTTACGCCAACAGATGGACGACCTGGAGCGGCTCATTGCTGATGCGCCGAAAATGGCAGAAGCAGAGCTGGAGCGCCAGAAACAAGAACGAATCGCCCGCGCTTCGACGAAGCGGAGCCCGTTCGACGCCCCGGACGTTCTGCAAGATTCCCGACACGGCGAAGACCTGTTTTCCGATCGCCCCAGGCGCCCTCGCCGCGCGGAGCGCCGAGCGGCCCGGACCCGGCTTCTGGTCATGTGTCTGGCGGTGATCGTGGCGAGCGGCCTGGTCGTCTTCCTTGCCATCCAGCTGATGAGACATCTCTGAGTTCGGAGTTCCATTTGACCCGCTCGGCTCCTCATTCTATCGGTTACGCCGATTCTCATGAGTGCAACCAAATTCGACATCAGGTATGTTGCTGAGCTGGCGCGCATCAAACTAACTTCCGACGAGATTAATATCTTCCAATCGCAACTGGGGCACGTTCTTGAGCATGTCGCAAAGTTGAATCAGATCGACGTTTCGAACGTCGAGCCAACCGCACACAGTTTTCCGATCTACAACGTCTTTCGAGCGGACGAGGAAAAACCGAGCTTGCCGCGTAACGTGGCGCTGGCAAACGCTCCACAGCAGGCCCAGGGGTTATTTGTTGTAACCAAAGTCGTGGAGTAGGTGCGTGGAACTAGCCTCCCTGACCCTTTGCGAAACCCAGAACCTGCTCCGCAAGAAGCAGGTCTCCGCGCGGGAAGTCGTCGAGGCTTTGGTAGCTCGCGTCGAAAAAGTCGACCCGCTAATCCACGGCTACCTTTCCTACGACCAGAATCAAGCAATCGCCGATGCCGAGAAAGCCAATCTGAATCTGCCGCTCGGAGGCGTACCCGTTGCGATTAAAGATGTCATCAGCGTCCAGGGTCACCCCTGCGGATGCGCTTCCAAGATCTTACAAGGTTACGTCGCCCCATACGACGCAACCGTGATCACCAGGCTGCGAGCCGCCGGCGCGGTGCCTTTTGGACGCACGAACATGGACGAGTTCGCGATGGGATCGTCGACTGAGAATTCCGCTTTTGGCCCGAGTAAAAATCCTTGGGATCCGACCAGGACCCCAGGGGGCTCCAGTGGCGGCTCAGCAGCGGTTGTGACTGCTGACGAAGCGTTTGCGGCGTTAGGCTCCGATACCGGAGGCTCCATCCGTCAGCCGGCAGCTCTGTGCGGTTGTGTCGGTCTGAAACCCACCTACGGTCGGGTATCGCGTTTCGGCCTGGTCGCGTTCGCTTCTTCCCTTGACCAAATCGGGCCGTTGACAAAGAACGTCCGCGACGCTGCTCTCTTGATGAACGTCATCGCAGGCGTTGACCCGAATGATTCGACTGCGCTAGCCGACCCCGTGCCGGACTTCATGGCAAAACTCCAACATGGCGTGAGGGGCCTGAAACTCGGACTGCCAAAGGAGTATTTTATCGCCGGCCTCGATCCCCGGGTAGAAAATGCCGTGCGCGCGGCGGTAGATCATTTGTCAAACCTCGGAGCTGCGATCGTTGAGATTTCGTTGCCCCATACCGAATACGCGCTCAGCACGTATTATATTATCGCTCCAGCTGAAGCGTCAGCGAATCTCGCCCGGTTCGACGGCGTTCGGTACGGATTCCGGGCGCAAGATGTTTGCGGGTTGCTCGACCACTACGGCAAGACGCGGGAAGAAGGGTTCGGTCCAGAGGTGAAGCGCCGTATCATCCTTGGGACCTACGTCCTGAGCTCGGGCTACTATGACGCTTATTATTTGCGTGCGCAAAAGGTGCGAACCCTGATTCGTCAGGATTTTGCTAACATCTTCGAACAAGTAGACGCTGTCCTCTGCCCGACATCGCCGACGCTGGCGTTCAAACTCGGGGAGCGAACCAGCGATCCGCTAAGCATGTACCTCGCCGATACCTTTACTTTGGCCGCGAACATGGCGGGAATTTGCGGAATCAGCATTCCGTGCGGCTTTGCGCAGGAGGACGGAAAGAAATTGCCAATCGGCCTGCAGATCCTTGGCAAGGCCATGGATGAATCGACGATTCTGCAGGTGGCATCGGCCTACGAGCAGAGTACCGACTGGCACAAAGCGAAGCCGCCGGGAATTTAGCCCAAATTCGGCAGCGGAGTCTTTCTCAACTGACACTGACACTAACCACTGACACCTTGGACTACCTGGGCCTTGCAGCCCAGGCTTCAATCTGGGGCGCCTTCAGCGCGTCGACCAAGTTAGACCCGATAACGGAACCTTTCTCAACTGACACCGACACTAACCACTGACACTTCATTTCCACGTCCACTAAATTGCGGCTTCGCCTCGCTCTTCGGTTCGGATCCGAATCACCTCGTCAATGGAAATTACGAAGACTTTGCCGTCCCCAATCTTCCCCGTTCTCGCTGCCTGGACAATCGTCTCGACCGCCTTTTGGACTCTGTCGTCCGGAATAACAACTTCAAATTTCACCTTCGGAAGAAAATCGACGGTATACTCGCTCCCCCGATAAATTTCGGTGTGTCCCTTTTGACGTCCGAACCCCTTCACCTCACTTACGGTCATGCCTTCGACGCCGATCTCCGTCAAGGCCTCTTTAACATCCTCCATTTTGAAAGGCTTGATGATCGCCTCGATCTTCTTCATAACCGGCTAAGATTGAGGCACAGGTGCCGAAAACGCAAGGGTTAAGGCCTAACATTCGATTCTGTTG
The DNA here is from genome assembly GCA_049585495.1 of Chthoniobacterales bacterium. Classification (GTDB taxonomy): domain Bacteria; phylum Verrucomicrobiota; class Verrucomicrobiia; order Chthoniobacterales; family JAFAMB01; genus JBAUZZ01. The sequence continues at coordinate 23,005 of JBAUZZ010000140.1, forward strand.
AAGAGCCGCGCCTCACCCGGAATGTGGCGCTCCGCCAGCGATCTGCTGAAGGACCGTCGGCAGAAGCTCATGCTCTTGCTGCTGAATCCGTGCGTGGAGCATTTCAGCCGTATCGCCCGGGAGTATTGGCACCTTTCGCTGCGCGATGATCGGACCGGTATCGACGCCGCTATCGACATAGTGAACCGTGCATCCAGTGACTTGTTCGCCCGCGTCGAGCGCCTGTTTCCACGCGCCCAAACCCGGAAACTTCGGGAGCAGTGACGGATGAATGTTAATAATTCGCCGCGAAAACGCTTCAAGGAGCGGTTCCTTGACGACCCGCATGAATCCGGCCAGGACGACGAACTCAACGGCGGCTTCCTGGAGAAGGCGTACAATGTCCTGTTCCACCTCCAGTTCGAGTTTTGTACGATATTTTCCAGGATGGACATAGAGTGCCGGTATCTGATAGTCGCGCGCGAACGTTAGAATGCCGGCATCTTCAACGTCTGAAATTACGATTCGAACTTCCGCAAGCAACTTCCCGTCGTTAATACTTTCCATGATCGCCCGAAAATTGGATCCCTTTCCCGAACCCAGCACACCAAGGCGAAGCAGCGCTCTCATGTTTCGTGAATTAAATGAATCAGGTTGGTAGTCGATTTTCCAGGAACCAGCGGCAGAATCTCAATGCGGGTGCCGATCGCGCGCAATGCCCGCACTTCCTCCTGTTCAAGACTCTCTGGCGTGTAGTCGCCGCCTTTTGCATAAATATGCGGCCGAATTTCTTGCAACAGCTTTGTAGCTCTCGGCTCAGGAAAGATAACGATATAATCGACCGATTCCAGGGCAGCCAGGACTTCGGCACGATCGCTCTCAGGATTGAATGGACGATTCGCGCCCTTGAGGGCACGAACGGATTCATCGCTGTTCAACCCGACAACCAACCGATCACCTAGACTCTTTGCAGCCTGGAGAGACCGCACGTGGCCCACGTGCAGGATATCGAAACATCCATTCGTAAAAACGATAGTTCCAGCAGGATCGCGATCCCGTATGCCCTGGGCTTCCGATCGTTGCAGAATTTTGGTCATGGCAAGGGCGAGTCGTTTTTGGAGTTGCAGCACCAAGTTAACACACTAAGTCTATTGTTTTGCCATGTTTGATCCTCGTTTCGATGCATTAGCCGAAGTTCTCACCGGGTTTTCTACCCGCTTGCAGAAGGGTGAAAAGGTCTTGATCGATGTCTTTGACATCCCGCCCGAGATGGTCGTCTCCCTGATTCGGCGAACACGAGAAAAAGGTGCTCTTCCATTCGTGAATTTACAGAACAATATCGTGAATCGTGAACTGCTCCGCGGAGCCGATCAGATCCAGTATCAGACCCTCGCTAACCATGAAATGGCACGAATGCAGGCAATGAACGCGTACATCGCGGTGCGGGGCAGCCACAACATTACGGAACATTCGGACGTTCCATCGGACCGAATGTTACTGGCAATGAAGCTGTTGAAGCCGGTGCTTGAACAGCGCGTAAACAGAACAAAATGGGTGGTGCTGCGCTGGCCAAGCTCGTCGATGGCTCAGATGGCCGGGATGAGCACGGAGGCATTCGAAGAGTTCTTCTTCCGGGTCTGCACATTGGACTACGCCAAGATGGAAGTCGCGATGCAGCCACTGAAACGACTGATGGAGAAAACCGATCAGGTTCATATTACCGGGCCGGGAACCGACTTGCGCTTCAGCATCAAGGGCATCCCAACCATTGCCTGCGGTGGTCAACACAACATTCCTGACGGAGAAGTTTTTTCTTCTCCGGTCAGAGACTCGGCCGAAGGTTACATCCAGTTTAATGCACCCACGATCTACCAAGGGACCGCGTTCGACTCAGTACGGCTAGTATTCAGCAAAGGTAAGGTCATCGAGGCCAGCGCGAATCAGACTGCGCTTTTGAATAAGATTCTCGATTCAGACGAGGGTGCCCGGTATCTCGGAGAGTTCGCGCTCGGCTTTAATCCACATGTCCGTGAGCCCATGCGCGATATCCTGTTCGATGAAAAGATCGCCGGCTCATTCCATCTCACGCCGGGCGAAGCTTACGAGAAGGCGGACAACGGCAATCGTAGCCAGGTTCACTGGGATCTCGTCTGTATCCAGCGGCCAGAGTACGGCGGTGGCGAAATGCGCTTCGACGGCAGACTCGTCCGGAAAGACGGCCTGTTTGTTCTCGACGAGTTGAAAAACTTAAATCCGGAAAACCTGATTTAACCCAAAACGGGGATCCGTTTCGTGTCCATTGCTGTTCATTCGCGTTTAGGAAATCCTCGCGGGAAAACAAGATTTCCACTTTAGAGGGCGGCGCTCTGTTAGGTCTCGCTGGCGCTACCAACCGCGGACGACTACCCGCGAGCAATTATTCAATAACTTGCATCAGCCGCCGGAAATGCGCGTTCCTCTGAAGATCCGGATGTCGAGTCAGCAGTTCGGCCCGAAGATCAGCCTCAAATTTTTTCAGATGTTCGATAACGGTCGAAATCGGAACGACCGCCTCTCCACTCGCGTAACTGGAGGAAATCACCAGTTTGCTGGCTTTCCTTCGAAACCGAAGAAGCGCGTCCGATTCCGTGAACTCGAAGTCTGCTTCGCTTCCGTCGGTCTTGAGCGAGCGCACGAGGTCACGGACACCGACTACGAAGTCGATCAGGGGAATCCAGCCCCATGGCGCACTCAGATCGACGTCGCCCGCTTTCAGGATTACATCCCCGAGCGCGACACGATACCGGAGGTCGACGATGGTCGCTGTCGCGAACCGGATCGGTTCGTCTCGGGATGGCTGTGAGAGTTTGTAACCTAATTGCATCATTCAATAGGGAAATGCAGTGATTACCTGATTCTCCGGTCCGACTACTACACGCAGCCTTCTGGCCGGACCTCCGCGGGCGTTCGTACCGATCTTGCGATGAAAATCATATTCTATGATAGCACCTGGACGCCCTTGCGTGTTTGGTCGCATCCAGCCGTGCGCCACCGCCTCGTCGATCATCGTTTGCAGAGACGATTCGGTAATCCCAAAGGCGAACTTTCCCGGGGCTGGCGCATCACTTGTCGGCCAGTGTCGGGCAACGATATGATGAAAACCGCGCTCCGTCAGCGTCACGGAACGGATTGCATCGATCGAGACCTGAGCCTGCGAGTCGGTTAAAGCCGCGACCAACAGCAAGGCTATCAAAGAGCCGCGCAGAACGAACCGGCACGGAGCCTGCGATCTTAAAGATCTCGTCATTCCATTTTTGCTAAATATTGGACTCGTCTCACGGTAACTCCGCAACCGCCGGACGAATGCGCTACCGACAGATCGGCTCGCATGAAGTTCGCCCTACCGACATTCCTCAACTACGCCGACCCCCATTGCCTCTCACTCTGCCGATACACACGACGGGAATGTCTTGTTCAGGGTTCACCCCGCAGAGCATCAATTGCCAGCCGGGCATCTGGGGCCTGAAAGATGCCGGTACCGGCAACAAGAACATTGGCACCGCATTTGCGGGAAATTGCGGCGGTTTCGGGATTCAGTCCGCCATCGACTTGGATGTGGAAGTCGAGGCGGTTTTCATCGCGGATGGTTCGGGCCCGTGTCACCTTTTTCATCATGTCAGGGATAAATGCCTGCCCACCAAACCCCGGATTTACCGTCATCACCAGCAAGAGATCAATGTGCTCCAGGAAAGGTTCAACTCTCTCGAATGGTGTGGGAGGGCTAAGCGCAAGGCCCGCCGTGCATCCCTCGCCTCGAATTGCTTTCAGTGTCCCTTCGACATCGTAAGCCGGTTCTACATGAATAGTGATGTTGGAGACAAAGGGCACAAAACGCGGAAAAAAATGGTCCGGGCGTTCGATCATCAGATGCACATTCAGGGGGACTTTAGCCACCCTGCTTATCGCCTCAACGATCGGCGGACCGAACGAAATATTGTCCACGAAATGGCCATCCATTACATCTAGATGCAACCAGTCCCCTCCGGCTGCTTCGATCCGGGCGATTTCCGCAGCCAGCCTGAGGAAGTCGCAGGCCAGGATAGACGGTGCAACGATTATCGGTTTCCTCTTCATTGATTCTTTCTACCTTATAC
>JBAUZZ010000141.1:0-3332 GCA_049585495.1 Chthoniobacterales bacterium
CAGCGATCGACTTCGCGCACGGCGCTCCAGTTCCTTCCGCTCGGGCGGAGCCAACACAACTCGACTTGAACTCATGCAGGCATCGTATCATAAACTGCTATACGAGTCACGGACTTAACGCACTAGACCTTCCAGACACGCCGACCTTCACGAGTCAGATCGGACGCAGTATTTGGGTCATCCCACCGTCATTTGCAACCCCGTAGGCCAATTGAAAAGCTTAGTCGTGATTCCGCCACTTGTAATATCGATGACGAGGGCCGTAATAGTAGCCTCGATAGTAGGACTCGGGATAGTAAACGCGTCTGTGGTAGTAATAATATCCGTGCCCGGGATTGTAGTATTCGTTGCCGTAGTATGGGTATCCGTAAAAACCTGGCGCGTAATACCCTGGCCCATCCCCAAAACCTATGGTGAAGCCTTGAGCCTCCGATGTGTTTGGCGCCGCGGCTAGAACTCCCAGTACCGCGACCACAAATACTAGAAACTTCCTCATGATCCTCCCGTAGAAATTAGACGAAAGAATCACCCTTCCTATTCGGGGAGCAGCCGGGCCGAACCCAGGCTGTCTGTGCAGTAGCCATGCGGCGATGCGCTAAAATGAAGGATCGCAGTTTCCCAAACGGCTGGAGTCCGGCCTATTTTTCTCACATGGGTAGTGGTGTTCTTCAACGAACTACTGAGCCTTATTTGAACTGCAACCTGCGGATCAAGAAACGGCAAGGTGCATCCCAACTGGAATATATCGAAAGTCGACTCGGCTCGGGTAACAGGATGGTCCGGGGACAGTTGTTCTATCTGGGGGAGATAAACGGTCAGCGGCTTCCTTCTAGTTAGCACACTAGCTCCGATTCACTTTGGAAACTTATCAACCAAAAACCGGCCGCTCCGAGGTTGTTTTTTTAGACTTTTTTGTTGGGTCCATCGGCCGGGGGCGGTAACTCGATTTCCCTGCGCTTGACGCGCACGGCATATTTGGCCGGGCGAACGCCGCGGCCACGTTCCTGGGCATAGACTTGGGTAAACTCTGCTCCGAAAAGCACGATTTGCGCCGCATAATAAATCCAGATCAGCATCGTGATCAGTGAACCGGCTGCTCCGTAAGCGGAGCCAGCACCGCCGCTCCCGAGGTAAAAACCAAGGGCGTATTTGCCAACCAAAAACAACGCCGCAGTGAGCGCCGCGCCTAACCGCACATCGCGCCAAGAGAGCCGCGCGTCGGGTAGAAACTTGAAGATCATCGCGAAGAGGAGCGTGACGATACTGATATCCAATGCCAAATGGATGGTCCACGCCAACGCGCTGCCGCCGGGGAGCAAGTGCTCAAGGTAGCCACCAAAAGCGGTGATAATGGCGGAGGCCGTAAGTGAAACTAGAAGCAAAAAGCACACCCCGGCGACCATGGCGAAGGATAAAAACCGCGCCCGCAGGAAGCTGGCGAAACTTCTGCCCGGCTTGGGTTTGACGCCCCAGATGGTGTTCAACGCATCCTGCAGCTGGCCGAATACGCCGCTGGCACCGAAAAGCGCGACCGCGATTCCGATCACGGTTGCGACCAGACTGGCCGCAGGCTTGCCCGCACTCGCGGCGATGTCCTCTACGGCCTTGGCGCTGCTGCGATCGAGGAAAGAGTAAAGCCGGTGAAGGATTTCTCGACGGGCGACTTCGCTATTGCCGTAGATCAGCCCAAAAATTGCTAATAACACGAGCATCATGGGCGCCAGGGAAAACACGGTATAATAGGCCAAAGCCGCGCCGAGTTGGGGCGCTTTATCCTCCAACCACTGGCCGAAGGTGGTTCGAAGCAAGCGGAAGGCACGCGGCAATAACCGCCTATCGCTGCTTTTGAGCTGACCGGTGCTATCCATACTAAAAAACAAAACGCAGAGCGGCGGTCGCGTCTTCTGAACGGGTTTGTGCCGCACCCGAATCAGGCCGGGCGGACGCAGTTTGCTCATGTTGCAAAGCGACTTTTCGGAGCGCTTTTGATCGCATAATCATGATGGCAAGTCTTATTCGACTGATGGTCCTCTTGAGCTCTCAGTGAAAATTACTTCACCACCTGCATCCAGCGCAAACTCCACCCAGTCTGTCCGATTTTAAGTAGCCGCCCCGTCCTCATGGCTGGAGATGAGACAAATAGGCCAGTGGGATTTCCTCCGTCCTGTTGGTTTTGACGGCTCACATGGTTCTCTATTTGCAATGAGTGCACCGATTCGGCTTAACCCTACATCAGCTAAAAATAGATTGCATCCAAGGCAGAACCGCGCGGCTGGTCAGTTGCGATTGCTTTTATAGAGGCATGGAGGCGTAAGCGAATGAAACTAAAAGGTACTGCGGTGCTTGCGATTGACGACGACCAGGATTCCCGGACTCTCTTGAAAATGATCCTCAGTCAGGCCGGCGCTTTCGTGATCGAAGCAGCTTCCGGGGCGGAGGCTCTAGAGATATTCAAAACCGTGCGTCCCGATGTGGTTCTCTGCGATCTTCGAATGCCCGAAATGGATGGCTACGAGGTTCTGGAGAGGATACGCGCGATTGAACCAGAGCACGGTGGCTCGGTTCCGGTGATCGCCGTAACAGGTTTTCAGCGCCTCGAAGATTATGCAGAAGCTCTAGACTCGAGCTTCGATTTTTTCCTGGTCAAACCGGTCAATCCCTATGAATTGATTCGTGCAACTGCAGATGTACTTGGAAAGACGGCGGACGTTTGACGCTCTCGAGATAAAGTCAGCGCAATTATCACTTCGGAGTAGATGGGTCGGAAACAAAACAAGATGGTAGGCTGAAAAGCACTTAACTGAGGGAAGGGTTGGCATTTTCAGATTCAAACGGACAAGCCTTTCGTCCTATCAAATTCTCCTCGAGAGCCCAGGACGTGCTGAGCGGAATCCGGGTGAACAGTTGAAATTGAAAGACTTAAAGACCTTGCTTGTGTCTTTCCGCACGCCCGATTGGACAAGAAGAGCGCCGTCGGCGGATTACGCGAGATTCAACGAATCCTGCAGTGAGTTTTTCTCTTCTTCGGGCAAAACTGCAAAATCGCCCAGAGGCGAGTGCTATCCCAAGGACATTACGAAACATAAACTTGCGGCGAGAAAGAAGACTTCACCAAATAGCAGCAGCCCGGTCGACCAGCGCTTACTTCTTATCGCCTGCCGCCGATGTCCTGCCATGATTTTTTCCCGCTCGACCGCGTCAGGGTAAGACTTGAGCTCCCAGAAACTGGACCATTCCTGACTTGTTCTTCTGACATAGAGACCGGCGAAAACAGCGGTAAAGACGCCGAGACAATAAAGAATCATTGTCAGGAGAACCACCGGCTTGCCCGG
>JBAUZZ010000142.1:0-5469 GCA_049585495.1 Chthoniobacterales bacterium
AGGATGTAGCGAAAACCAAGGTTTGTGCGACAGCCTTTCTTCACCAGGCGTTAGAGGGTGCGATCACAGGCCAATCGATGTATTGATTCCGACAAGTCAAGGTAGGCACCGAATGGTGTGATCCCCCAAAAATCGGTCTCTTCTGACGCAAACAATCCTCAATACTAACAACCAAAGAATTAATGAAATATAAACCAAATCCAGTCGGTTACGGTTTGTCATTAGTGGCAGCGACGGCCGCGCTCATCGGCGCAGGCGGTGGCTTCCAGTCTTCACCACCAACAGGAGGATCGTATGCTGCTTAGATACATGAAGGTCTTGGCCGCACTCGGCATCCTGGGATCGCAGCTCGGCTATGCAGAGACGTCTAGCGCGAAGCAAAACCCGATCACGGCCATCGACATCGCGCTGGAGCCGGACGCAACGATGATCCAGCACGCGGACGCCGTCAACGCCCGCCTGCGCAAGGTCTTCCCGAAGGGCTTCGCTCTGGACGCGACCCACCATCCACACATCTCGATCCTGCAGCGGTACGTCCACACCTCGGACCTAGACAAAGTCTACGACGCGGTCGGCAAGGTCCTGGCCGACGAGAAGCCGGCGGGGTGGAGCTTGAAGGCGTTCAAGTACTACTACATCCCCTGGAAGGACATTGGCCTTGCGGGCATTGTAGTCGAGCCGACAGACGATTTGCTCAAACTACAACAAAAATTGATCGACGCAGTTGCCCCTTTCACGGCTGAAACTGGGACCGCTGCAGCGTTCGTTACGACGCCCAAGGATCCCGACATCAATAAGCCGACGATAGACTGCGTCGCGACGTTCGTTCCGAAAGCGAGCGGCAAGGATTTCAATCCGCACGTCACCGTCGGCATCGCCTCCCAGGATTACCTGAAGAAGATGCTTGCCGAACCGTTTGATGAGTTCACGTTCTCGCCAGCGGGGGCGTCCGTTTACCAACTCGGCAACTTCGGGACGGCTCGGAAGAAACTCAAGGCGTGGGAGTTCAAGCCCTGAGGCGCCTGTCAGCTAAGAGGCAGAACCTCGGACGGGCGGCGAGGCCCGAGAGACAGCACTATGCCCGAAAGAAAACCCAATATGAAGACTCAACGAATCAAATTGATCTTCTCAACCATCGCCATGCTGGCGCTGGTTGTCGGCGGCACCACCAGGGCAAAAGCCCAGGAGCCACTGCCCTCGTGGAACGACGGCCCTGCCAAACAGGCCATCTTGGCATTCGTCAAGGAGGTAACTGACAAGTCCGATCCCAAGTACGTCGCGCCCGAGGATCGCATCGCCACCTTTGATCAGGACGGTACGCTCTGGGTCGAGCACCCGATGTACACGCAAGTAATGTATTGCCTGGAGTGCGTGCCGGCGCTGGTGGAAAAGAAACCGGAACTCAAGAACGTCGAGCCGTTCAAGACTGTCCTCTCCGGCAACCGGGAGGCAATGGCGAAACTCCCGATGAAGGACCTTGAGAAGATTCTCGCCGCCACCCTAACCGGCATGTCGGTGGACGAGTTCAGCGCCGAAGTAAAGAAGTGGCTCGCGAACGCCAAGCATCAGCGTTGGGACCGGCTCTATACCGAATTGACGTATCAGCCGATGCAGGAAGTCCTGCAGTATCTGCGTGACAACGGGTTCAAGACCTACATCGTGACCGGCGGCGGCCAGGACTTCGTGCGGGTGTACGCCGAGCGGGTCTACGGGATCCCACCCGCGCAGGTGGTGGGCACCATGGGCGGGACGAAGTATGGCTACGAGAAGGACGGCAAACCGTTCCTGACCAAGGAACCCAAGCTTCTGCTCAACGACAACAACGGTGGCAAGCCCGAGGGCATCCACCTGATGATCGGCCGCAGGCCATACGCAGCGTTCGGCAACTCGACCGGTGACCGGCAGATGCTGGAATACACCAAGGCCGGCGACGGCCCGCGGCTCGCGATGTTGGTCCTCCACGATGATGCGAAGCGCGAGTACGCATACGGTCCCGCCCAAGGTTTACCGGACACCAAGATTGGCACCTTCACCCAGGCGTTGTATGACGAGGCGAAGAAGCAAGGCTGGACCGTCATCAGCATGAAGAACGATTGGAAGCGGATTTTCGCCTTCGAGAACTGACCCGATTTTACGTGCACTTTGACGGCGTATCACAAAGACGTTGCTTTGGAGGACAGCCTAATTGTAGCGGCAAGACGACTATTCGGCCTGGTGGCGGATCCCGCTGTAGCCGTTCGCATTAATGTGGTCCAGAGCGGATGTAATCGGTCTGTTCTCAAACAATGTGGTTTCATTCTCACGCAATGTGGTTCTGAGCGGCCTTTCGTTCTCACTTAATGTGGTTCGAAAATGAGCGATGTTGTCGGTCTGTTCTCAATTAATGTGGTTTCATTCTCACGCAATGTGGTTTTGAGCGGCCCGTTATTCTCACCTAATCTGGTTTCAAAACCGCGGATGTTGTCGGTTCGAACCGATCCCCCTCCGCCGCGCTGACGATGCGTGAAGCCATCGAGGTCAACCAAAGTGCACAGCATTCGCCGCTGGCTTCCAATCCGAGACTTTTTCGTCAGTGAGAGTCAGGCACAGGATCCTACGGCGAAACATGGGATCTCTGCGGCTTCGAGACTGCAGCGGCATGCTCGTACTACGACTACGGCCCAACACTATTTGGACATTTTCAACGGCACCTTTCCGCTCGTCACGCGTCCCTAGAGACGCGCTAATTTCGAACAGAAGTGCCGATGTCAGGCTCGCATCGACCGACTGGAACCTGACATCTGCGTTGGTGAAATCCTACCGAATTCCATGTTTGCTAAGTTCCAGTGCCCTCGCTGCGGTTTCCGGCGTTACGAAGTTGGGCCCGGTGAAAACGGTATCTTGCGAGGGTATTATCCCGTACCTGATATAATTCGCGAGGAACACGACCGGGAGATACCCCTGCAGGAACGGTTGTTGGTCGATGGCAAAATCCATTTGGCCCTTGGCAACAGTCTGGAGGATGGTCGGCGACAGATCGAAGGTCCCGAATTTTAATTTTCCAAGTTTGCCGGCCGACTCCAGCGCTTGGATCGCCGGTTCCGCGCCGTTCGGACCGAGAGTCATCACAGCTTCCAGGTCCGGAGTTTTTTGTAGATACGCAGAAATGGCGTTTCGAGCTTCGGTAAAATCCAGCGTTGTGGCAAGAACCTCGGCGTTCTGACCCAGCCCCTCAATAAATCCCTTAGCACGCAGATCCAGAGCGACGTTCCCAACCAGATGGTTGACAACGACTGCCTTTTTTACGCCCATCGCCTTCATCCTTTCTCCGGCCCCCTTGCCAGCGATGAACTCCTCCTGCCCGACGTGCATCGCAATGCCGAGTTTCTTTGAGACGTCCCATCCTGAGTTCGTTGAGATCACCGGAATCTTTGCATTGAGTGCCGCCTTGATTGCCCCTCCGAGCGCGTCGGCATCCGGGATAGTAACAACCAACCCATCGGGCTTGGCGGCGACGGCGGCTTCAATGAGTTGTGACATCGCTACCATGTCGAACTTTTCCGGGGCTCGATAGTCTACCAAGCAGCCCGTCTGTTTGCCTGCTTCGTCGGCTCCGTTCTTAACGGGGGCCCAAAACGAATCGGACGCCGCGCCATGCGTCACGGCTATTATATGCAGCTGCTTCTGAGCCATCACAGCCGCTGGAGCTACCAGCCAAGCAGCCAACGTAAGACATATCAATGACCTTAGTTTAATCATGTGTTCTGTTTCTTTTGGGGGTTACCTTCGTTCCGATGTTGATTCAGGCTGCCTTGCCAGCCCATCTGCGCTCGCAAGCGCCCGATTAACATCGAAAAATTTAAGCCAGACACCCGGTTGGGTAGAGGCCGCGAATAATTCTTCGGACGCATAACCAAAATCTCATCTCGTCAAATCAGATCGCCAGAGATTCAACGGGCTCCCAGTGGCCCGAGGCGGAACTACGCACGGCGGCTTCGACAAAAGCCAGGCCCTTGACGCCGTCCTCAACCGTGGGAAAGGCGCGGTCTATTTCGTCAGGCGACTTGTGGCACACCTTCGCGGCCACGACCTTCGCAAAGTCGGAATAGAGGTTCGCGAAAGCTTCAAGATAACCTTCTGGGTGTCCAATCTCCAGGCGCGTCACCCGTCTCACGCTCTCGCTCACCAGCCGATCTTTGCGGCGCGTGACAATCTCCTCAAAGCCGTCTCTCTGGCGATGCACCAATCGGTTCGGTTCCTCCTGGTTCCACTCGAGTCCGCCAGTCTCGCCGAAAATTCGAAAACTCAGGCCGTGTTCAGCACCAGCGGCAGCATTCGTGACCCACATGGAGCCCCGCGCACCGTTCGAGTACCGCACAAGCAAAGAGCCGTAATCGTCTACCGTGCGGCTAGGAACGACGTGTCCGACATCGGCACACAGGCTAGTTAAATCAAGTCCGGTGACATAAGCGCCCAGATGATGGGCATGGGTGCCAATGTCGATCAGGATCATCGACGCACCGACACGAACTGGATCGAGACGCCAGCCGGGCGGCACTTCGTCGAAGGCGAGATAGCCCTGGACATATTGGAGATGAATCTGGCGTATCGTGCCGATCGCTCCCGACCGGACCATGGCACGCGCCTGGCGCACCATCGGATAACCCGTATAGCAGTGCGTAAGGCAAAATTCAGCGCCCGTCGCCTTGACCTTGCGTGCGAGGTTTGCGGGCGTCGTGAGGTCAGTCGTCAGCGGTTTATCGCATATAATGTGGAATCCGGCATCGAGCGCCGCCATGCAGATTTCATAATGACTGTCGTTCGGTGTCATCACGGCGATGATGTCGGCGCGGTCAGCCCTACTAGCCTCACCTCCTATCAACGACCGCGCAGATGGATAGGCGCGGTCCTCCGGAACGCCGATAGCACGTCCTGCCTGGCGGGAGCGTTCAGGGTTGGAAGAGAGCGCCGACGCAACGATCTCGTAGTATCCGTCAAGGCGTGCCGCGGTACGATGAACCTCACCGATTACGGATCCTGGACCGCCCCCGATGACGGCGAGCCGAAGGCGACGTCCAAGCGCTTCAATCACCATATCTGAGCCTTTCTAAGTCATGCCCAGGTCACGCCACGCAGAACGTATCTCACCCTCAATCGATCAAGATTCATCGAGGATCGTTTTTAGGTCAATTGTAAGGCCTTCTCAGTCAGGCGGGTTCTGGTGCAAACTCTTGAAAAGGTCGGCACACTGCAATAATGGCCGAGCCGCCTTGAACGCCAGTTGTTCACCAGCCGCGTGCACCTCCAACGTGTCGCCCTGCTTGATGTTCCCTCGCAGGAGCTGCTCGGCCAGCGGATCCTCCAGGTATTTCTCCACGGCACGGCGCATCGGTCGAGCGCCGTAGGTTGGATCGTATCCCTTATCGATCAGAAACTCGACTGCGGTCGTATCCAGGTGAACCTTGATATCCTTGGCGCGTACCCGCTCGA
>JBAUZZ010000143.1:0-12796 GCA_049585495.1 Chthoniobacterales bacterium
TCGGGTCCATCAAAGCTTGGAGCACATCTGAAACGAGGTTGAATATTACGATCAGTGCGCCGAAGAAGACCACCGTTCCGAGAATGAGAGGGTAATCCCGGTTAAAGACGGACTTAATAAATTCCTGGCCGAGCCCGGGCACGTTAAATACTTTCTCGACCACAAACGAGCCGCTGATCAACCCGGCAAAGGCCGGCCCCAGAAATGCCACGACGGGTAGAAGACCGCCTCGCATCGCATGCTTGAAAATGATCTCGTGCTCCGGCACACCTTTGGCGCGAGCCGTCCGGATAAAGTCCTGGCTCAGGACTTCCAACATCCCGCCACGGGTGAGCCGCGCGATATAAGCGGAATAGAAGAGACCCAGCGTAAGCGCCGGCATTACCATCGGAGAAAGAGGTACGTAATTCAACCCATACCAGCCGCTCACCGGTGCCAGTCTCAAGCCGAGACCAAAGATCAGGGCCAGAATCGGCCCCATCACGAAGGTTGGGACGCAGATCCCGGCCATGGCCAGAGACATCGGGAAATAATCCCAAACCTTGTTTTTGTTTACGGCCGCGACCACCCCGGCACTCACTCCGAGGACTAAAGCGATGCAAAATGCCAGAGAACCAATCTGCAAAGAAATCGGAAAGGCCCGTGCGATGACTTCGTTCACTGAGTCAGTTTGATAGGTATACGAGGGCCCGAAATCAAAACGCACGACCCGCCCGAGGTAACTCAGATATTGTTGCCAAAGCGGCTTATCCAAGCCGTAGTACTCGTTCAATTTGGCGATGACTTCCGGGGTTGCTTGCCGTTCGGCGCTGAATGGTCCGCCAGGTACTATCTTCGAGAGGAAAAAAGTCAGAGTCAGGAGAACCCAGAGCACCGGGATCAGCTGTAGTAGACGCCCAACTATTATTTTAATCATGGGCCAGCGGGGTTCCGGACTCCAGGTCGATGAATTTGTAGTTGTGATTGTCCAGAACGAGCGGGTTCCAATGCTTGACGCTCGGGTCCATCAGGTAATCCCGGACGTACCAGTAAACCAGTACCACGGGCGGTTCGCTAAGAAAAAGCTGCTCGGCCTGCTTCAACAGATTCAGGCGCGTTTGGGGATCCCCAGTACTGGCTGCGGTCCGGAGCAGTTCATCGTACTTCGGATTGCCCCAATGCGTATCGTTGTTGCCGTTACCGGTCGTCCACATGCCGAGGAAGGTCACCGGATCCATAAAATCGCCGATCCAGGCAGACCGGGAAATATCGTAATTGAAGCTGTTTTGCGAATCGAGGTAAACCTTCCACTCCTGGTTTTCCAGACCGACATCGATATTCAACTCCTCTTTCCACATTTGCTGAATTGCCTCGGCAATCGTCCGGTGAGCCTCGAGGGTGTTGAAAAGGATTTTAAACTTAGGAAAGCCTTTGCCGTTAGGATAACCAGCTTCTGCCAACAGCTGCCGCGCACGCTCCGGATCGTAGTGCATCACATCCAGCGCCTTATAGTCGCCCATTCCCGGCGGCGTGAATCCGGTGGCGGGCTTCTGGTCTGACCGGAGAATATTTTTGCAAATCGACTCCCGATCGATCGCCAGATTCAGCGCGAGGCGCACCTTAGGGTTATTGAGCGGCTTTCTCTCGACATTGAGGCGATAAAAATAAACCCCCTCATAAGGCGAGATGTGCATAATGTCCGGATACTCGCGCCGATAGTAGGGGATCTTATTGAGCGGGACGGTATCAGTCTTGTGGAGCTGCCCGGCCCAAAAGGCTCGGTCCTGCGTATTCTCATTATCGATCGAATAGAAATTAATCCCGTTCAATTTTACGGTGCCTGCGTCCCAATAGAGCGGGTTGCGTTCGACCTCGATCACGTCGTTGGGGCGCCAGGTCTTAATCTTGAACGGCCCGGTACCAACATAGTTCTCCGGCCGCGTCCATTTGGTGTCCCGTTCGTCAATCTTACCAAATTTGAGGATCGTCTCAGGGTGTACCGGATACCAGCTGTCATGGCGTATCGCTGACAGGAAATAGGGGGTGGGTCCGGCCAGCTCGATTCTCAGCGTGTGGTCATTCAAAGCTTTCACGCCTACCTGGTCGAAATCTTTGGTCTTTCCGTGATAGTAGTC
Organism: Chthoniobacterales bacterium; assembly: GCA_049585495.1. Lineage (GTDB taxonomy): Bacteria > Verrucomicrobiota > Verrucomicrobiia > Chthoniobacterales > JAFAMB01 > JBAUZZ01. Next base: position 2,115 of record JBAUZZ010000143.1, read on the forward strand.
CTCGGCGCCTTTGATAATGAAAAGCGCATCTGAATAGGGCGCCCCGAGACTTGCCGTCAGAATCCGCTTATACGAGAAAACAAAGTCTTGTGCTGTTACCGGGTCTCCGTTCGACCACTTTGCATTTTCCCTGATGTGAAAAGTCCAAACGGAGAAATCGTCATTATGTTCCCACCGCTCCGCCAGCCCCGGGATCTCTTTGGATTGATCGTTCGGATCGTCCTCCACCAGACCAACAATTAACGCCATGATGATATGGTGTTCGGTGACACCTTGGGCGAGCTGGGGATCCAAAGTCCGCGGCTCTGACCCGACCGTCAGCAGCAGAACCTTGTGCCGGTTCGCTTCCTCGATTGTCCGGCTTTCTGCCATCGGGCGAGTCTGACTGCTGGCATACCAGACAAGACAGCCGATGAGAATCAAGCCGACCGCTACGATCAGTTTCTTCATTACCAGCCTCCTACTGAATCCCGAGCTTCTTTTTTAAGAATGGCTCAATCGACTGCTTTCTGCCCAGGAACTTTTCGACCGACACGGTAATATCGCGTGAATTGCCTTGGGCGTAAATTTCATCGCGCAGACGCCCGCCGATCTTCGCGTCCAGGAAGCCATCCGGGGCTTTGTCGAAAACAGAAGCCATATCCGCGGCGATGGCGTCCGCCCACGCGTACCCGTAATAACCCGCGTCGTACCCCATCAGATGACCGAACGACGCAATCAGCGCGGTGGATGGGTCCGGCTGCAGGAAGGTTTCACCAAGAATATGATTGGAGAAGTCGTTGAGGTTGGCGAGCTGTTCTGGCGTGACGTTCGAGTGGAGTGTCAGATCGAGAATTCCGAACGAAAGTTGGCGCCGGTACTCGGTAGCTTTCGTTGCCAGATCTGCCTGCTTGAGCTGGGCCAGGATTTCCTGAGGAATTTTTTTGGTTGGATCGCGATAATCGGCCGCAAACCCATCCAGGACTCGCTTATCCCAGGTGAAATATTCCAGCATCTGCGAGGGTGCTTCAACGAAGTCGCGCGGCACGTTTGTGCCGGCGAACCGGGCAAATCTTGCCTGGGTCAGAATAGCGTGCATCGCGTGACCGAATTCATGAAAGATGGTGGTGACGTCGTCGTGGGTCATCAGCGACGGACCGTCCTTTGAGGGCGGCGGAAAATTACAGATCAGTGAGGTGGTCGGGCGCTGGTATTCGCCATCCGGTAGCAACTTGCCCTCGATAATCGAAAAGTTGGCAAAGTGGTTGAATTTGCCAGGGCGCGGAAACATATCCATGTAAAGCAGACCGAGCGGCTGCTGAGTGCTTTTGTCGATGACAGCGAAAAGTCGAAGGTCATCGACGTACTTCAAGGGCGGATCTACTTCGCGGATCTGGATATCGAAAATCCGCTCGTAAACGGCAAACATACCGTGAAGCACTTTGTCGAACGGGAAATAAACCCGGAGTGCCTCCGAATCGATATTATATTTCTGTTTGCGCAGTTGCTCTGCGCAAAAACGCCAATCCCAGATGTTGACCTCTGGCGTTGTGCTGCCAGGAGTGGCTGCCTTGATTGCCTTGAACTCGGCTAACTCAGCCTCGTACTTCGGTTGGAGGCCCTCTTTAAGCTTCTCCAGAAACTGAAGAGCGTTCTCCCCGGTCTTCGCCATCCGAGTCTCTGTCTTGTAGTCCGCCCAGGATTTGTAGCCTAGTTCATGCGCAATTTGCCCGCGGAGTTCCAAAGCTCTGCGCAGAATTTCGACGTTTTTCTGCTTCGCACGGCTTTCCCTCAGGAGATAGAGCTGTTTGCGCGTCTCCTCGTTGACCGCGTTATCCATGACTGCTGTGACCTGAAAAGTAACGTTCGCATCGATGGTGAACTCGTCGTCACCGGTCTTAAGCGTATTAAGGACACTATCCGGGACCCCCTGGAGTTGCCGCTTCGTGAATTTGATTGGTGCTGCCGCGTTGTTGATGTTGATTTGGAAGTATTCTTCCAACCTGGCCAACTCTTTGCGGCGCTGCTCTATCTCCTTCTGCTGCTGGTCACTGAGATCGAGCCCGGCTCGCCGATAGTCGCGCAGCGTCTCCTCGAGCAAGCGCTCATCTTCCCCTTGCAGCTTTGGGTGCGTGTCCGCAAACGCTTTCACCGACTGGTAGACGTCTTTCCGGTAGTCCAGCCCTACGCTCCAATCGTCGAACTTTTGCAGCGCTTCGATCGCTGCCTCGCGAATCTTCGGATCAGGGTGCGCCTCCTTGAGAATCGAGATCCGATTCGTTACCTGACTAACGTTAAAGCTGATATCGTCCAGCGCGCGGATCGTATTCGCAAACGTAACCTTGTCTGGCTCCAGAGCTCCGATGGCATCGAGCGCTTTATTTGCTGCGGTGATCGTTAACTCGGTGGTGTTGGCTACTTGTTCCGGAGTTGACTCGAACTGAGGCAGCGCAAGGACGGTATGAAATTTCGCGGCTTGCGTTAGCAGATCGGAAAAAGTCAGTTTCCCGCTCGGGAGTGAACCCTTGTCAACCGCCCCGGCAAATGAACTCAGGCCCAGGCTGGCAAACAGCACGACAAACCGGATTCTGAAATTAGATAACATCTTTCTCCGAGGTAAGCCGCCATTTCCAAAGGCGCCAATATGGATGAGCCAAGTGTGAATGCAAGCGACGCGATCGTGATTTTGCCTTCTGGCTAGCGCGAACTTCAGGTGAGCCCGATGTGACGGTTCGCCATCGGAGCTTCGGAATCCGGCTCAAAGCGGTTTAGAGACAGAAACATGACAACGGAGACAAAACAGCCATCCTGTTGTTCATTCCCGGATCCAACGTGACACGTTTGTAATTCTGGCGAAAGCTTCCGATTAGCCCCAGGAGCTGAATTCGGGACGCGCAGAAGGGCGTTCCATGGGGTTTGGCCGATTTTCGCTAAGCGTGCCGGTCAGCTCGGGAGAGCTGACCCTACCGGGCTTGGGGCTTCGGCATTTGGCAGGGTCGTTTCTCCTGATTACCGTTCAATGATCAACGGTTTCGTCGGGCAATTTGTGGGAAAGCTTGCGGATCGCGTCCCTTAGTTCTGCGGCACGCTCGTAAGCTTCGTCGGCGATCGCCTTCTGAAGATCGCGTTCCATCGACTCTAAAGGAGTCAGCGGCAGATTCTGCCGGACTTCGGAGAGCCATTCGTTGAGAAAAGCAAGCTCAGAGCTACCCTCGATCCAATCTGATTGGCCGATCGCGCGGTAGAACGACTCGATCGTTTGCTTACCCGTTTCGATCACATCTATCGCCCGCCCCGGTTTGCCCTCTTGAATCGCGAGGGAAGCCTCGGCACGCGTGCTCATCATGATCACGTAGGGGCGAAACTGTTCGAACGCCCACTTCGCCTCGTCCTCCTGGGTATGCTCGGAGACGAAATCAAAAAGCTCAAGATTTCGCTTCGTATCGCGCGCGACATTCCTGAAATCGTCAAGCTGAAACAAACTCAGGTACCGATGATAATACTGGACACCCTCTTGCTGGAGGCCCAGAAGTTCCGCCTCACCAAGATGGTAAGTGGCGCCGGCGACCTTAGCGCTGTTTGCCCGCGCCTTGTGATACTCCAAAAGCGATTCGAAGCCATGCGGTCGCTGGCCGTCTGGTCTCCCGTTCAACTCCATCTGAAGCAAACCCAAATCGATGCGGAGCTGCACCTTCTCCCGGCCGTCACTCCCGACAATTTTGCGAGCCTTCACCTGGCCCGGTTCGTGAGGCCAGCCCTCTAACAGATTATTTAAATCAAGATCGCTCACTATCGGAATATCAAAACGTGTTTCGCTATTGTCAAAGCATACGCCATACCATTCGCGTCAATTCGCGCCACACAATTCGCCTTGCGTGTTGATGGATTTGCCTTAACTAATCTGCCTGACTGTTGCCGCGTGGTGTAACGGTAACACAGCGCCCTTTGGAGGCGTTATTCATGGTTCGAATCCATGCGCGGCAGCCAGGCCCTTTGAGCGCACGGCGTTGCCGACAGCCGTCGCTGAACGCCTTCGGCGGGCAAATTCCAAAGAAGCCGGCTATCAACAGCGCTCCAACAGGCTGCTTCCGCTCATTTCTTTTGGCTTGTCCAGCCCGAGAAGCTCGAGCAGGGTTGGCGCCACGTCAGCCAGGATTCCATCCTTCAGACGGTACTGTCCGGCGTCTGCGGCGACATAAACAAAGTGGACAAGGTTCGTAGTATGGGCGGTGTTCGGCGAACCATCCGCGTTTCGCATCTGCTCGCAGTTGCCATGGTCTGCTGTAACCAGCGCTTTACCGCCCAGCCTCAGCGTTTCCTCGATAACCTGGCGGACCTGGTCGTCAATGGTCTCCACTGCCTTAATGCCGGCGCTCACCACGCCAGTGTGGCCGACCATGTCCGGATTCGCAAAATTCAGGATCACGAGGTCGTAGTCTTTCAAGCGTTTCACAACTTCTGCCGTCACCTCCGGCGCGCTCATTTCGGGTTTCAGGTCGTAAGTAGCCACTTTCGGTGATGGCACGATAACGCGGTCCTCTCCAGGATAAGCTACCTCGATGCCACCGTTGAAAAAGTAGGTCACGTGCGGATACTTTTCGGTCTCTGCTATTCGAAGCTGTCGCTTGCCGGCATCGCTTAAGACCTTACCCAGGATCTTCTCAAGCGTCTGAGGTTGAAATGCGATCGGACAATCATACGTCTTATCGTAATCGGTCATAGTGACGTAGTGCACTCGAGGCCAAACTTCGCGATCGAATCCATCAAAGTCCTTGAAAAGGAACGCCTGAGACAGCTGACGCGCGCGATCCGCTCTGAAATTGAAAAAGAAGACGACGTCGCCATCACGAATCCGTGGCTCGTTGGCCAGCAGCAACACGATCGGCTTCAAAAACTCGTCGGTTTCATCTTCCGAGTATCGGGCCCGAATCGCTTCAGCGGCGTTCGTACCGGGGTTTGCGCCCCTGCCCAGCACAATCGCATCCCAGGCTAGTTTGGTTCGGTTCCAACGTTTGTCTCGATCCATTGCGAAGTACCGTCCGACAACGGTGGCAATCCTTGCGCCGAAGCCCTTAACCGCCTCTTCAACGGTTGACACGTATTCCGCGCCACCCGTCGGCGATGTGTCTCGGCCATCCGTAATCGCATGGATCAGAATGTCTTTTACCCCGGTGCCGGCTGCCTGTTTGGTCAAGGCAATCAAATGGGCCTGATGGCTGTGCACTCCTCCGTCTGAAACTAAGCCAAGGAAATGGAGGCGCGAGTCGGCAGCCTTCTCGAAGGCATCTTTGAGCACGGGATTACGCGCCAACTCTCCATCCTCGATCGCTTTGTTGATCCTCGTGAAGTCCTGATAGACAATCCGGCCAGCACCCAGGTTCAGATGACCGACCTCGGAATTCCCCATCTGACCCGTCGGAAGACCCACGTCCATCCCGCTGGCGCTCAAGCAGCTGCCGGGATAGGTCTTGTAGAGATAGTCATGGAAAGGCGTTTTCCCCAGCAAGGTGGCGTTCCCATCCGCCTCGGCCTGCTCCCGTCCGCCTGGATTGATTCCCCATCCGTCCCGAATAATCAAAATTACTGGCTGCGGCATAGTGGAGGAAGTTGGGAGGAAGTGTCGGTGTCAGTTGGGGGAAGTGTCAGTGGAGAGAAAAGTGTCAGTGTCAGTTGGAAGTGCCAGTCAGATCGATCGCTTTTTGCGGACCACGAAGTCACGATCACTTTGCAACCTCATATGCATAAAAATTACATGTTATTACAGCCACCAGCCTTTTTTCTCACTGATACTTCCAACTGACACTGACACTTTCTTTCGACTGACACTGACAGTCTCTTTCACGGTCAATTAGCGCTTGGTATTCTTCGCTGCTGCCTTTTTCCGTCTCAAGTAGTCGTGACGACGTCGGCGCTTTTCCACCTTGTTGTATTGTTTGCCCATCCTTATCCACTACTCGTTCAAATGAGCTCGGTCAACGGCGGGGAGGTTAAGGTGAACGTTGGCGGTACCGGATTTTGGGCCCAACGTACGGTAGGGGCGTGCTTCGCCGCCTCCTGAATCCAGCCGCTGCCACCTCCTGGGTTTAGGCCAAGGTGGAACTTGGCCCTACCGCATCTTGGGCTCAGCGTATGGGACGCGCTTCGCGTCCTGAATCCGGCCCTACATCGGCCCTTCAGGCGTCTGCGGCCACCAGATCCTCCGCATTACGCTGAGAAAGTTCGAAGTGGAATTGCTTCGGATGGGGCGCAGGTCCGTTGATATGGGTTCTTCCCCAATAGTCCGAAAATGTCTCCTGTCCAAAACGATTCTGGACGAATTCCTCCAAAAGTGTTCGCACCCGCGCCGGGATTTCGTCGAGTAACACCACTTTTTCGTAGAGGCCAGCCAACCGTTCGCCAGTTGCAGAGCCGCCAACATAGAAGGCGTACTTGCCGGGGGCGCGTCCGACAAATGAGAAATCGGCATTGTATGGCCGCGCACAGCCGTTCGGGCAACCGGTCATACGAACCAGGATTGGCTCTCCTTCTAACCCGAGTTCCTTCAGGACAAGATCGATGTTGTCCAAAACCGACGGGAATACGCGTTCGCTTTCCGCCAGGGCCAAACCACAGGTCGGCAGCGCCACACAGGCTTGCCCGATCTGCCTGACAGTTGTCAATTCGTCAGGTTTCTTCACACCGTAACTGTCCAGGAGCCTGGCGACCTCACCCTTCAGAGCCGGATCGATATCATGAAAGATCAGGTTACAATTCGTCGTCAGCCTGACTGGAAAGCCAAACCGCTGGGCGATTTCGCGGAACGCGGTACGATATTTTCCGTGGTCGCTGTCTTTGATGCGCCCCTCCTGTACCCAAATGCCACAGAAAAGTTTCCCGTCCCCTTGGTCATGCCAACCGAGCATGTCACTCACCGTCTCCCAGTGGACTGCCTTCGGGGGCTCTACGGCAACACTCAATCGCTCGAGAACCTCAGCGCGAAACCAGTCGATGCCGCGTTTGTGAATCAGATACTTTAAGCGCGCTTGCTTCCGATCTTCGCGATTGCCGTAGTCACGTTGAGTCGTCACCACAGCAATCGCCACGTCTATGGCATGCTCACGCTCCACATAAAAAAGTGGTTCCGCCAGGGCGGGAAACGTTTCGGTCTTGCCATGGGACATGCCGAATCCGCCGCCAACGACAACGGTATAGCCCTTAACCTTTCCTCCCTCCACGTGACTGATAAACCCAAGGTCATTGGAATAGATGTCAACGTCGTTGCGCGGTGGTATGCCAATCCCAATCTTGAATTTGCGCGGGAGATAATGCGTTCCGTAGACCGGCTCGTCCTCACGAGCACTCACGGGCAATTTTTCGCCACCTAGCCAGATCTCGGCATAAGCTGAGGAGCGGGCAAGAAAGGTCTGGCTCAATTCCTGCGCAAGTCGTTGAGCATCAAGGTGCGCCGCATCCTTAATGGGCGAGGCCGGCGCGATCGTATTGCGCACAACGTCTCCACAGGCACCCCAGGTTGTGACTCCGGCCTCATTGATTCGCCGGATGCATCCCTGCAGGTCGTCCCTGAGTACGCCATGGGTCTGAAAGCCTTGTCTGGTCGTGATCCTGAGGGTTCCATTGCCAAGTTCTCCGGCGATGTGATCATGCTGGAGATACTGCTCGGCGGTTAATGCCCCTCCCGGCAATTTAGAACGCACCATGAAAATCCAGGCCTTATCCTGGTTTTCCTGCTTCCGTTTGGCGCGCTGGTCGCGATCATCTTGCTGATAGCTGCCATGGAACTTCAGAACAGTGGCCTCCTCCTCGGAAAAGTGCGTATTATCGGCCTGGAGGGTTTCCTTGAGAGTTCCTCGTAAGGCGTGACTCTCGGCCTTGATTTGTTCGACATTTTTTGCGGCCATGGCATTAAATGATAATCCCTATAGAGTTATAGATTTTTAGCCGGGATGCAAGTAGGAGTTCAGAGTTCCAGGTTCCAGGTTTCAGGTTTCAAGTTTCAAGTTTCAGGTTCAGCGTTCCAGCTTCTGGCACCACCGACCGGCATGCCGCATCGGCGGTAAATCGGCGAATTTGGCCCTCGCAATCGGCGAACTTGGAACCTGGAACTCCTACTTCAGCCCGGCTGCTGCCATGACGCCCTGCGTCACCCGTTTCTGGAAAAGTATGTAGGCGGCGGCGGTCGGAATGGAGGCCAAAACGGCTGTAGCCGAAGTCTTGGCAAAATACACCCCATAAGCGGATTGGACTGCATTCATACCGACGGGAATGGTAAGCATCGAAGTCGAATTCGTAACAATAAACGGCCAGAAAAAATTGTTCCACGTGGCAATGAAAGTGACGATCGTCAGAGCCCAAGTGATGCTCCAGTTGAGCGGAAGATAGATTCTAAACAGAATCCTGAAGTCGCTCGCCCCATCGATCAGCGCAGCATCGCGAAAATCTCTTGGTACATCGTCGAAGAATCGCTTGAAAACGATCACCGATAGCGGCGTCGCGATCTGTGGCAGGATCACTCCAGCATAGGAATTCACAAAATTCAGCTTGTTCATCAACATGAACAGCGGAATCGCCACGGCGCCAAAGGGAAGCATGAAACCCACTAAAAGCGCCCAGTAAACGAGCAATTTCCCCTTGAACTCGAGCCGAGAGAGAGCGTAGCCACACATCAGGGAGAACAAAATGGAACAGAACGTGACAACCGCACCCACCAGGACCGTATTCACATACCAGCGGAAGATCGGGCTGTTTTGAATCACGTAGCTGAAGGCCTCAAGGTCGGGAGGCGACGGCACTAAAGTGGGCGGAAGCGCTATGGTTTGCGTCTCACTTTTAAAGGCCGTAGCAGCGATCCAGTAGACCGGAAAGAGCCAGGCTCCCGCCATTATCACAGTTAGCGCTGTGCAGATCAGGCCCAAGGTCGAAAAGCGTCGCCTGTTCATTTGGAATTTCCAAGTCGGAGGAATCGGAATTGCAGCGCCGACACGACAGTAATAATCATGACCAACGCGATGGCGACCGCTGAAGCATAGCCACCTCGATTCTGCTGGAATGCTTCGCGATACATGTAGAAGAGCACGACTGTTGTGGAGTTATAGGGCCCGCCACGCGTTAGCAGATAAACCTGATCAAAGATCTTGAATTGAAGAATGAGCTGCAGGACTAACACCAAGCTCGTTACCGGCCAAATGAGTGGGCAGGTGATTCGAAGAAATCTCTGAGTCCCGTTTGCCCCGTCAAGTGCTGCTGCTTCGTAGAGATCTGTTGGGATATTTTGGAGCCCCGCGATGAAAAGGAGCATGTTAAAGCCGACCGTCCACCAGATCGTTACCAAGGCTACCGCGGGCATCGCCCACGTGGGATCGGCAAACCAAGCCGTTGCCGACCCGGTGAGATAGCTGACGATTCCGAAATTTGCGTCCAGGATCCAAAGCGCCGAGGTGGTCACGACACTCACCGGGAGAACGTAGGGCAAGAAAAATGCGGAGAGAATGGCTAGTCGCAGTCGCCTTAAACGAACAACCAACAGCGCGAGCAAGAACCCAACTGCGGTATTAGGCACCACCGTCAGCACAACGAAGTAAATCGTGTGCCCGACCGAGGCCCAGAAGTCCTGGTCATGAATCAACTCGATATAATTACTTAGTCCGACGAAGCGTCCCTGACCCGCGATATCGGCGTTAGTCAAACTCAGGTAGGCTACCTGGATCGCTGGGAAGATAAGAAAGAGTCCATAGAAGAAGATAAAGGGAACGACAAAAACCCACGCTATCCGCCAGCCCTTTCGACGCTGTGTTTGGCGACGGTTTAGCTCGGCTGGCGGCATAGCAGAAAATCACGCGTCTCGCCCGACCTAAGCAGGCAGTCGCAACACCGGTGACCCTACGGCTGCTGCTGCTGCTGCTTCGCGAACTTCTCCAATTCTCCAACAAATTGTTTGATTCCCTGGTCGACCGCCATCTGGCCGTTTACGGTTGGAACGAGGAAATTGCTGATTGGGGTGAAAGTCGGACCGCCAACGCCGAAGATCGGGAGCGGAGGTTCGAACTCGACATTTTTCGCCGCGGTCGCGCTGTATTCGTTGTTCGGCTCCATCTGCTTGTAGGCATCGCTTTCCTGTACTGGCAAGTAGGCGGGAATATGGCCACCGCCCGCCCAGGTCACCTGGCTAACGACATAGGCGATAAACTTGAGAGCCGCGGCAACCTTCTCCGGAGACGCTGGGGCCTTCTCATTGTTCGGGATCGCCAACTGGTGGGAATCTGCCCAGGTCTGCTGGCTTTCGAAGAGCTTGGGAAACGCCGTCACTCCGTAATCGAAGGTGAGCTTACCTTGTTTTTTCAGATCGACCAGGGTCGGCACCTCCCAATTACCATTGATCATGAAGCAGGCACGTCCCGCCGTGAACAACGCCACCATCGACGGGTAACCTGTATTCTTTGGGATCAAGCCTTGCTGAGCCCAATCCGCGATCGACTGGAGCGATTTGGTTCCTTTGCTAAGTGCGTCGTCGAAGCTCAACTTACCGTCTTTGACGAAGCTGCCGCCCTGCTGCACCAAAAAGGTATACCAAATACGCCAGAGCGATGCCGGATCTTCTGAGTAGATGTCCGCCGATACGGGAATCAAATGGGTTTTCGCTTTCGCTTCGGTCAACATTTTCGTAAACGCCTCGTAGCTGTCGAGGCCGGTCGGTTTGCCATCCGCAC
>JBAUZZ010000144.1:0-4473 GCA_049585495.1 Chthoniobacterales bacterium
GGTATCACGTATCCAATAGTTGTCGTTGTGTCGGCCTCCGAGATGGGGCGGCCGACAATCCAAACGACAGTGGCAAACACCAGTGCGAGCAGGAAACTGAAAAATGGCCCTGCGAAAGCGACAATGATTTTATCGAGAGGCGACACCGAAGGAAGATCAGCTCGCGAGACTTCAGATTTTCCTTCCACTGCTTCCATCGGCGCCATCTGCGGCAAGACGACGAACCCCCCAGCCGGGATCCATCCGAGGCTGAATTCGACTCCGTTAATCTTTTGCTTCCAAAGAGGGCGTCCAAACCAGATCCCGAATTTGTCAATATGGAGACCCCGCCAGCGGGCGGCCAGGTAGTGCCCCAATTCGTGGACGATTATCAAAAGGTTAAAGATCAGCAAGACCTCGAAGATGATGAGGCCCAAATGAAAAAATTTTTCAACAATCATAAACTAACATTTCGCCAACGCCTCTTGAGCAAGCTCGCGAGCCAGCGTGTCTGCCCGGATTATATCATCCAGGGACGGACTCGCCAAATTTTCGGTCCGTTGCATCGTGCAGGCTACTGTTTCCCAAATCCGAGGAAAACGAATTTGTCCTTTTAGGAATGCTTCGACTGCGATTTCGTTGGCCGCATTCAATACAGCCGGCAGAATTCCCCCGGCTTCTCCAGCTCCCCGTGCTAAGCCTAAGGCGGGAAAGATATCGGAGCGGGGCTGTTCAAAGTCAAGTCGGCCGACTTCATGCAATTTCAACGGACGCAACATGTTCGGGACGCGATCGGGCCAGGTGACGGCGTACTGGATCGGGAAGCACATGTCAGAATGACTCAATTGGGCCAGCATTGAGCCATCAGCAAATTCAACGATCGAATGCACGATGCTCTGGGGATGCACAACGACCTGAACCTGGGCCACGGGAACGCCGAACAGCCACCGGGCTTCGATCATCTCCAGGCCCTTGTTGAAGAGAGTCGCTGAATCGATGGTGATTTTTGGGCCCATCTTCCACGTCGGGTGCCGCAACGCCTCCTTGGGCGTGATCGTATCCAATTTCTCGGCTGGCCAAGTTCGGAATGGGCCGCCCGAAGCGGTTAGAATGAGATTCTTAATCTGCTGGTGCGGTTTACCGTCGAGACACTGAAAGATTGCATTGTGTTCACTGTCGACGGGGAGTACGTGAACACCTTTCTCCCGGGCGCGAGACATTACGATTTCTCCCGCCATAACGAGGATTTCCTTACTCGCGACCGCCAGATCTTTACCGGCATCAATGGCGGCCAAAGCGGGCCGGAGGCCGGCCGTTCCGACGATTGCCACTAGAACCAGGTCCGCATCCTCTCTGGCTGAAAGTTGTAGGAGCCCCTCCTCGCCAACGTAAACTTTAGGCGAGTAAGTTAGCGCCGCTTTCAGCTCGGGGAGGGCTGAGGGATCAACGATGCAGACGGCCGGCGGCCGAAGCCGGTTGGCCGCTTCTCCCAGCTTCGACGCGTTTCGAAGCGCGGCCATCCCCACAATTTCCATTCGGTTCGGAATCGCTTCGGCAACTTTGATCGTGCTTGACCCGATCGAGCCGGTAGAGCCCAGAAGCGTGACGCGGCGCTTGTTCATCGGATCAAAAATCTTAAATAGAAAAACAACAAGGGACCAGTAAACAGCAGACTATCGATAAGGTCCAGCACTCCCCCAATCCCCGGAAGCAGGGTCCCAGAGTCTTTGACGCCCGTGCTGCGCTTGATAATCGATTCACCCAGGTCGCCCACAACCGCAGCAACCCCGATCAGTACACCCAGAAGCGCACCTTGCGATAGATTCAACCACGCCAGTTGATGGGGCATGATCAAAATCAGAACCTCGCTGGCCGTCACCGCGAATAGCAGCGATCCGAAGAAGCCTTCCCAGGTCTTAGCCGGGCTGATATGCGGTATCATCTGATGTCGCCCGATTCGGCTGCCGACAAGGTAGGCGCCCATGTCACTGAACTTCGTTACCACAATGAGATACAAAACATAGAATTGACCGGTGGTCGCTCCCGAGGGCGTCCGCGGAACGACGTAGACGATCTTCGTTAAGAAATTGAATAACCAGGCGACGTACAGAAGACCGAACAATGTGTAGGCCATTGTCTCCAGCGGCGCCTGCTTAGTTGTCGGACGGAACATCTGTCGGGCTATGACGCCGACTAGAAATATCAATAGGACCGCCATCTCAAAATCGTAAGCTGATGCTGGGCCTTTCGAGCGAAAGAAAACAAAGCTCCCAACGAAGCACGCTGCGCCGCAAATCATGCCAAAAGCTTTGAAGCAGCGCAGGCCGGACTGCTCGATCATTCCGAAATATTCCCAAAGGCTGGCCAGCCCTAAGGAACCGACCAAAAGCAGAAAGACAATTTCGTTGCCGGAATAGATCACGAAGAGCGCGATGATCCACATCGCAACGGCGCTGAACAGCCTTCGATAAAATCGACGCCTCGCAGCCCATTCCGGGTTCCGGGTTCCGATTTCCGAGTTTCGCGTATCGGTCTCCAAGGCGGGTTTCCTACGTCTGTGTTGTTTGGCGTTCCGGGTTCGGAGTTTCCTTCACCCCACCTGCTCCTTGATCGCAAACAACGTCCGATCTAGCTGATCGATCCGCTCCTTCATCGGCAGATGGCGCCTGGCCTCGGCTTCGCAAAAGCTTTCAAGCGGCGAAAACGTTTGAGCAACCTCCTGATAAAAGACAGCGATCGCATTCTTGAGCTGAGTCTCGACGGCAGTTGCCAGATCCTTGCGTTTCTCGTTCATCCGCTCCCGGTATTCTCGAAGAGTCTTGCGCCGGCGAAAGACGGCATACAGCGTCCCGGTTAGCGCAGCTAACCCGGCGACGGTGCCGGTCACGTCCAAGATCGCGGTGTGGGTAAGTGCAGCGATGATCGTAAAAATGCCTCCAGCCGCGGCCACTCCCGTCGGAATACGCAACCAGCGAGCTGTTTCGCCGAACAGGCTTTGCAACTGTTCCTTAACCCGGGCATCAGACATTTGCTCCAGCAACGTCAGTTGGAGGCGCTGCAGCACAACCTCCCGTTGCGACAGGAAGCCAGGCATCACTGCACGGATCTGTCTCGCCGCCCCGAATTGGGCGGAAACTCGTTCCTGTAAATCTTGCCAGATTGATCGTAGATCAGACTCCAGGAGCGTCAGCGCATGTTCAATCTGTGCCTGGACCTTCGTCTTCACATCTGATTCGACCTGATCCTGAAAGTCCTTCTCCCAGTGTCCGCCTGAGAAGATCATTCTGATGGTTTGTCCGAAGCTAAGACGATCCTCCAGCAACTTTTCGCCGCGTTCGCGGCAGGCGTCGTAGGCCATCTCCATTTCGCGAATGAAACCGCCAACCTGGCGCATCGTTTGGTCCTTGCGGGAATCCAAACCGCCTCGAATGGTCGCTAACTTCTCCTGATCCGATTTCAAGATATCGAGCGAGCCTTGGATCTGCGATCTCAGGTCACCGACCACGACTTGCGCCGTTTGCGTGATCGACCGAACTTTGCCGCCACGCTCCTCGCTGTGCGAAACCGTCTGGGTAATCCACGCTTCGAGCGGGCCGAAGTTGCTGGCCTTCCAGAGGGCCTGCTTCTGCCCGTCAGCGGTAGTTTTTGCCTGAAATGCTTGCTTCGCCGAAACGGCAAAGATCGGCCGGTTGGAACCAAGAATTTGCAGGATCGTTTGGTCTAGATGCTTCACCACCGATGCGACTTCAGCTTCGTCTCGGAGGTCCGCTTGTTGGACCACGAAGACGATGTTCTTCTTCCACTGGTTGCTGATGAGTCGCAGAAAATCCCACGAAGACGCCGCCCAGGGATTCGTCACCGAGAAGACAAACACTATCAAATCGGCCAGGGGTACGAAGCTCTCGGTGATTTCCTCGTGGTTTGCGACGATTGTGTTTGTCCCGGGTGTATCGACGATGTTGAAATCTTTGAGGAAATCGATCGATCGCCACCGCTCCGTCAAATGCTCGGAGATCGGAATATCTTTCTCTGTTTCGCCGTATTTGAAAACGTAGATTCGATCGGTCGCGGGCAGAACGTCCACCTTGCAAAAGTCGCGGCCAAAGAGCGCGTTGAGGAGCATGGATTTTCCAGCCTTTACTTCGCCGACAACGACGAACAAGAAAGGCTCCTTTAGCCCATTGATCAGATTTTGCAGATGTTGGATCGTGTCGGCGGGCGCACCAATTTGCTGGGCAAGGGAGACGAGGGATCCAAGCGCCGAACCGAGGTGCGACCGCAGTTCCAGGTATTTTTCAACGACCATGATCGGACCTAGCCCGCAAAAAGCACACGCTGGGGGGAAGCGAAGAGCTCAGGGCTAGAAAGCTATTAAACGGACACGCGCGTCCGTTTAAGAACCTGGTTTTAAAATACATGCATCAAATCAAACTGTTCAAACTCTTCTCTCTAACAAGCAGCAGACCCGAAAGCTTTCGGGTCTGCTGCTTGTTA
>JBAUZZ010000145.1:0-2158 GCA_049585495.1 Chthoniobacterales bacterium
TCTGAATCCAAAACGAAACAAACGCGATTAGGTAGACGATGCCGAGTACCCGAAGAAACCAGCGCCGGGATTGGTAGTACGTGGGGCGGCAAACTGCTTCCTCCCCTTTTCCCCAGAGTGCAGTTGTTACCCATGACGCTAATTCCCGGTGGCGGGCAATCACTCCGTAGCCAAGCCGCGCCACCGGCGCGTAGCCGGGAAAGTGCCTGTAAAACCAGAGTGCCAGCCCGCGGCCGGCTCCCGGTCCGTAGGTCAGCAACCGGGAAATCGCTTCTATGCCACCAAAGATTCTCCCGTCGGTTTCGATCAGGCGGATAGCCGACCGAAAACATTCCGTCGGAATGTCCTCAGCAAAGCGCGCGCCGACGGACTGGAAAGGAGCGACGTCAACCGTTCCACGGGTGGTTTCCTGCCATCGCCGAATCCAGCGGAGGCAAAAGTAGCAGTCTCCATCATAGACCAAAAGCGGCTTGCCGGCCGGCGCAGCACTGTGGGTCAGCCGGTCCGGACAAAGCACCAACGTCAGTTTTGTCGACGCCACTACTTCAAGATCTCTTTGACCTTGGCGGCAATGGCGGCTCCGAGTAAAGCAGCTTTTTCATTCTTCGAGGGTATTGCCTTAGGAGAAGCTTTACCGTCGGTAGGAATCGAGTGAAAGGCATAAATCCTTTCACCGCCTATAAATCCGCTCTTGTGCTCTTGTTACCCTTGCCCAATCGGCGAACCAGAGGCCCTGGCGGCCGTTCCCGAGAGGTTCCCTGGCCGACATGCCGTACGCGCTGCCGACATTCCTTAGCTGCGCCGTTACCTCCTATACGCTCCCGGCTGCGTCCGCGAGAGTGCGCCTTTTGCGTGTTTGTTATCTTCCGGTGGTCGTTTGGGCGCGGTCAGCTGACGAGTTTGAAGTTCCCCCGTTTTGACGGACAGAGATTTTGGGCGGTTTGCGCTGAAATCTCCACGCTGGTTCGTTGCAACTTCGCCATTCTCTTTGGCTCCTTGCGCTTTAGCTTCAGTGTCTGTCAGCTGGGCCTGGAGCGCGTCACGCTGGCTAATTGCAAGCTCGGCGTTCTTTTCAGCCAGTTGCGCCTTGGCTTCGGTCTCTTTCAGTTGCGCTTGGAGTGCGTCACCCTGGCTAGCCGCCTGCTCGGCGTTCTTTTCAGTCAGTTGCGCCTTGGCTTCGGTCTCTTTCAGTTGCACTTGGAGCGCGTCACGCTGGCTAGCCGCCTGCTCGTCTCGAGGCTTTTGTTTCTGGTATAACTGCGAAAGCAGATGCTCCATCAAGGGCAAGGGCTCAGCGTTGACCATCACTGCTTCCAACATCGCCTCATCCAAGTTTCGGCCGGTCGTCGGATCCTTTTCGAAGCGAAGACCGTTCGCTTCCGATGGCAAATGGATCATTCCCCGATCTCTTGAGCTGTAGGAGGATGAAGATCAAACCTTCCGCTCAGGACCGCGAAGTTGTTTGGGTCACAAGATCTCAGAAAAGAATCATAAAAATCGCTTCGCAGCATCGCTATGACGAAAAATCGCTGGCATCGAACCAAAGCGGCCAACGCTGCCAGATACCCCTGCTGCTGTTCTGGAGAAATTCCTCCGGCAAACAACTCTTCCAGCTGGTCCACTACGAGCGCGAGCTGCACCTTGGGCTTGACTCGTCCTAATTTGTTTCTGTCGCTAAGCTCGACGCCTGCTTCTCGTCAGCGAGCGCCAACTCGAATCCTTGCTCGTCCAGGGACGCATTCAACGCTTCCGCGCTGAGCCGATCCAAGGTTTCCCGCAGCAGCAGCGCCGCGCGCTCCGGATGTTCGCGCAAGTCCGCCGCAAGATTCTCCGAGCCGTTGACGGTCGCCGCGCCTGGAAACTCTGGCAGTGCGGACTCAGCGAGCAGCGCCGTGGCGAGTGCATTAAACGGACCCTTCCCTCCCGCAGCTGGCCGGGTAAGGGCATGACGCCAAGGTCCGTCTCCCTCGGCCGTTCCAACCTGAGTCAAAACCGGCAGGATGCCTGCCCGAACGAGAGAAGTTTTCCCGGAACCGCCGGTTCCCAATAACAAAACGAACGGCTTGTTCGCCGCCGCCTGTTGCTCCAAAATATCAAGCACTTCTCCAACAGTCTTCGTTCTGCCATAGAAAAACGGGGCATATTCACAATCAAAGAA
>JBAUZZ010000146.1:0-6258 GCA_049585495.1 Chthoniobacterales bacterium
CCCGGACACGACGCTGTGTACGTCTCGAAGGTCGTACCGACTTCCATGATCTTTGTTCCGTGCGCAGGCGGTCTCAGCCATAACGAGGCTGAATCGATTACTCAGGCCGATGCGACGGCAGGCGCACAGGTTTTGCTGGATGCCGTTCTGGCGCTCGATGATCGCGCGGCGATGTAACTTATGGGGCCTAGCCTGACTTGCGCGTTTTCTCGAATCGATCTTGATTTCATGTGGGCTGGCGGGCGCATTCAGTGACTATTTTGGGTCCATCGCTTGATTGGAGAGAGAGGATGCGTTCGGGCACACGGAGCACCTGGTAAATGTCTCTGTGGATTTGCTCTGGCCGTGTATCACGCCGGATGGTGGGCGCTTGGCCATCGGTGGTCGGCAGTCGCACGGTCACCACTTGGTGAGTGGAAAGTTGGCTACGCAAGGTCTCCCAGGAAGTGTGGATACCCTGCTCCAGGAAGGCGGGCTCAATACAGACCAACAAGTGGTAGGCCACCACACAGAGGAAGATGTGGGTTTCAACCCGCCGCTCCAGATGATGGAAGATCGGTCGTTCGCACAGGGGGCTTTTCATGGCGCGGAAGGCAGCCTCAACCCGCGTCAGCAAAAGATAAGTGCGCCAGATCTCTTCAGCGCTCAGGTCGTTGCGGCTGCTTTTGAGCAGGTAACTACCATCGAGGGAGTGGAAGACCATGGAGGGAACGACGATTGAAAAGCGTTTCGAAAGCTTCGAACACGATCGCTTTGTTCTGCTCCTGGATAGAGTTCTCCATTTTCTACCGCTCTTAAGCGTGCCGACGACGCGACGGTGACTCCACTGACCCATGGGCCAATGAAACCGCGAGCCGTACAAATTGGGACATTGAAGCGATGAGCTGCTAGAGATGGTTCGAAAAATTATATCGGAGGGCCAAACTGGCGCCGATCGAGCCGCACTTGATTTCGCGATCGAGAAAGGCCTGGAACAGGGTGGATATGTTCCCAGGGGTCGAAAGGCAGAGGACGGGAGAATCGATGACCGTTACAACCTGGTTGAGCTCTCAACCAGCTCGTATCCCGCGCGAACCCGGAGGAACATCGAGGAAAGCGACGGCACCGTGATTTTCAGCCTTGAGCGCCTCCTGAGCGGAGGCACCAAGCTGACTTTGGGACATGCTAATAAGGTTGGGAAGCCGGTACTGCACATCTATGACACCCGGAAAGCGCGAATATCGAACCCGGATTCGCTTCGGCTCGAGGTGCAAGCGCTGACTGATTTCCTGCGTTCAAACAAGATCGAAGTCCTGAACGTGGCCGGCCTTCGGGAATCGAAGGAGCCCGGCGTTTACGAGTGGACACTGACTATGTTGCGCTTTTTTCTTAATCGGGCGGCTTCTGGAGCGGGATACACGGAAACAGCTAGGGAGCGGCGACCGCGCGAGTAGGGTGGGGAAGGGAGAGTAGGGGAGCGGCAACCGGATTTCTCCGGGGAGGCGTAGAAGCCCCGGAAAAGCAGATTGCCGGCATGAATTTCGTGATCCGAAATTGAGGGTGAAATTAGTCCACGAAAGTAGTGCGGTAGCGCACGGATGCTGCGCCATTTGTCCAAGTTTTTGAACTCAGCTCATAACATCAGCCAACGCGTTCTAATGCGCAGTCGGTCGCGTTGGCGTTCCCCAGCACGAGCTGATGCCCGCATCGCAGCCGGCATTCTACAACAATGTCACCGTAAGCGGCGGCCCTGCCCCGGTCCGCGCCTACGTCGAGGAGCTTTTGCCGGATGTCCTTGAGGAAAGGATCGAGCCTGGCCGCGTCTTCGACCGCGTCATCGGCCTTGAGGAAGTGCCGGAGGGCTACCGGGCGATGAACGACCGGGAAGCGATCAAGGTGATGGTCCAGCCCTAAGGCATACGCACGGAGGAACGCTCCGCAAGCAAATGCTCTGACCACCCAAGGAGACACATGACGCACATCATCGTAAAGCTCTGGCCCGGAAGATTCGAACAGCAGAAGACCCGACTCGCCCAAGAAATAGTTAAAGACGTTGTCGCCATTGCAAAGTGCGAAGAGAAATCGGTTTCAGTAGCTATTGAAGAAATCAAACCAGAGGATTGGGCAGAGAAGGTCTATAGGCCCGATATTTTAAACAGCCCGGAGAAGCTATACAAGGAACCAGGATAAAACCCATTTGAAATAGCACGGGAATCGACAAGCGAATAATACGCCACACATCGCCATTCAGGAGCGGCTCGACGGCAAGAGCGCCGACTGGGTGGAACAGGTCAGCGACGAACAATACCAAGCCGGACTAAGGGCTAAATAAAAGGCAAACCATCATGAACAAAGTCTGGTTTATCACCGGCGCCGGCAGCGGCATGAGAACCGGAACTGCCAAGGCGGCGTCGGGGGGGCTCCGAGGACCTTGAAGCGCCAAGCGGGGCTCCTATGAGGGAACTCGAACAACTCCTTGGCCTGTTCGTCGTTGCCGTGATTCTGGCGGCCGGGGCGCGCCGCGTCGGAGCACCTTATCCGGTATTCCTGGCGCTCGGCGGTGCGCTGCTGGCGTTTCTTCCGGGCGCGCCCTCGTTCAGCGTCGCTCCCGAGCTTGCGCTGGCACTCTTCGTCGCACCCGTACTGCTCGATGCGGCTTACGACGCGTCACTCAGAGATCTCAGGGACAATTGGGCGCCGGCGACCGGCTTGGTCGTATTCGCGGTCGGATTCACGACCGCCGCTGTCGCCGTCGTCGCCCACACGCTCATACCAACAATCCCATGGGCAGCGGCGATTGCACTCGGCGCGATCGTGGCCCCACCCGACGCGGTGGCGGCCACTGCCGTGCTCCGCCCGTTGCGACCGCCGCATCGCATCCTGACCATCCTCGAAGGCGAAAGCCTGCTGAATGACGCCAGTGCGCTCCTG
The DNA here is from genome assembly GCA_049585495.1 of Chthoniobacterales bacterium. Classification (GTDB taxonomy): domain Bacteria; phylum Verrucomicrobiota; class Verrucomicrobiia; order Chthoniobacterales; family JAFAMB01; genus JBAUZZ01. The sequence continues at coordinate 2,911 of JBAUZZ010000146.1, forward strand.
ATCTACCGCCTCGCCGTTGCAGCCGTCACGGCCAACGGCTTTTCCATCGCGGCCGTTGCGCCAACCTTCTTACTCGCGGTGGTCGGCAGCCTGGTCGTAGGCCCAGCGCTCGGGTGGCTCGTCCTCCGGTTGATGGAACGTGTGCAGCACGTGCCGACCGCCATCATCCTTCAGTTCGTCAGTACATTCGGCGTGTGGATGCTCGCCGATAGGGTTGGGCTCTCAGGTGTGTTGACGATGGTGTGCTACGCCATGACAGTGGCGCGGACTTCCCCTGAGCGAACACCCGCATGGACACGCATACCGACCTATGCCGTGTGGGAGACCGTCGTGTTCGCGCTGAACATTCTGGCCTTCATCTTCATCGGCCTGCAGATTCGGCCCATTCTCGAGGGCCTGGCAGCAGCGGATCGAGGGCGATACTTCGCCGTTGCCGGCACCGTCCTGCCGACCGTGATCATCGTGCGCTTCGCTTGGCACATGTCCTTCAATGCAGTCCTCAGGTGGCGACACCGCCGGTTCGGTTTTCATCCGCCGCGGCCTATGCTGCGGCCGACCATCGGGAGCGGCTTGATTATTTCGTGGGCCGGCATGCGGGGCATTGTCTCTCTGGCTGCGGCCATGGCGCTCCCATCGGCGTTTCCGTATCGCGACCTGATCGTGCTGACCGCGTTCTCTGTCGTCCTCGGCACGCTGGCGATCCAAGGACTGACGCTCAAGCCTCTCTTACGCGCGCTCGATTTGCATGACGACGATCCTGTCGGCCGCGAAGTGAGCGCGGCGCGTGAACGCGCGTTGCGCGCGGGCCTTGCGAGCTTCGCGCGTGACCGATCCCCGATCGCACAGGTCGTCCGGCAGGAGTTCACGGCACGTCTGGCAGACGAACGACCGAATGCTGTTGACGCAGGCGATGTCACGCGCTCCGCACACAGCGAAATCTATCGTAGAGCACTCCAGGCGGCCCGGCAAGCCGTTCTCGCCATGCGTGACAACGACGAGATCGGCGACGATGCCTTTCATCGGATAGAAGAGGAATTAGATTGGCTGGAAATGGCAGGTGGTAGAAAGGGGGAGTGAAACACTGACCTTGAGATCTGCTGCGGGCATTTCTCTACAGTCGCCAGTAACGGGAGTGTCGCTGGGGGTAGAATAAACGCCTTTGGGTAAAGATCCTGAGCGACACCCCCAATTCGAAACTCTCCCGCTCGTTGGCGCACGAAGGCTGAGCTATGCGTCCATTGAGGTTGCGTATTTAACCGTGAAGCACAGGTCAACATTCCGAAAGAAAGATTATCCAGTGTCGGAGATCCGACGCTATTTGGAACCGGGTCCCGTAGTGCTGGTGAGCTCGGCGTGGAAGGAAAACACCAACATCATAACCATGGGCTGGCACATGGTGTTGGAATTCTCTCCATCGCTTGTGGCCTGTTGCATCTCCAGCGCCAACCACAGCTTCGAGATGATCCGCCGAAGCCAGGAATGTGTGATCAACGTGCCAACCACCGATCTGGTGAACAAGGTGATCGGCATCGGCAACTGCTCCGGCGCGGAGATGGACAAATTCAAAGCGTTCGGGCTCACGCCCGCACCATATTAACTGAGGGGAAGAATTCTCACATCAAATTCGGCCAGTATATCCTCGACTGGAAGCTCGTCCGCCGGCGGTGGCGCGCAAAAAGGTTCGCCCTTAGCGTATAAAATTACACGAATCTGCCAATACCCTTAGTTGCCTCATGCAATCTAAACAGAACATCGATGTTTTGATTATTGGCATCGGTGCAGCCGGCCTCATCGCGTGGCGTGAGCTTCATTCCGTGGGTCTTCATGTGGTTGTCTTGGAAGCTCGCGATCGAATTGGTGGGCGAATCCTGACGGACCATTCGACATCTTCGCCAATCGAATTGGGTGCCGAATTTGTACACGGAAAACCCAAGGCTATTTGGCCAATTCTGGAGAAGGCACGTCTGAAGATGCTGGAAAGTTCTGATACTCGTATGGTCTTCGACAAAGGAGGCCTTCGTGCCTGCGCGGAATATTGGAAAATTATACAAACGGTTAACGGACAGATCCAACCTACTCAGGAGATCCCGTATGAGCGCTTCCTCGAAGCAGTCGAGGCGTCAGCGTTTGAAAAACTCATAACAAAATCGTACGTAGAGGGCTTCAACGCAGCTCGTGCCGGACTAATTAGCACGTCCGCGATCGCGATGGCGGATCGCGCGGCCGTTGAAATCGAGGGGGAAAGGCAATTCCGAATTAAGGATGGTTACGCATCAGTCATCGAGTGGCTCGCCACGGGTCTTCCATGTGAGTCGCTTCATTTGCAAGCGACAGTGCGGGAAATTCGCTGGGAGCAAAACCGGGTCGACGTATTGGCTGACACCCCAAACGGCGAACGTATCTTTTCTGCAATTCGACTAATTGTTACAGTACCGCTTGGTGTCCTAAAAGCGTCATCAGGCACCCCAGGAGCCATCCAATTTATTCCGGCACTGTCTGAAAAAGAAGCGGCGCTCGAACATCTGGAAGTTGGACACGTGATAAAGTTCATGATCTGCTTTAAGGAGCGCTTTTGGGAATCCCAAGCACGATTCGCGTTCGTTATTTCGTTCGATGAGGGCATACCGACTTGGTGGACGCAGGAGCCTCTAACCTCGAATGTCTTGACAGGCTGGGCGGGTGGACCAGCAGGTGAAAAATTGGTCAATCTCTCACACGAGGAACTTCTTGACCGAGCCATCGAGTCTTTGAGTCGAATATTTGCCAAATCCGCTGGCTGGCTGCATGAATGTGTAGACAAGATTTACTACCACGACTGGAGTAATGATCCATTTTGCCGCGGCGCCTACAGTTATCCAAAGGTAGGCCGCCTGAAGGCAGCGCAAACTCTGGGTGAACCAATAAACGACACCATCTTTTTTGCCGGAGAAGCTACCGACTCTCAAGGAGCTTATGGCACGGTGCATGCCGCTCTCAACAGCGGAATATCGGCGGCACGAAAAATCGCGGAAGCGCTTCGCAGGAGCTAACTAGAAAGTATCGTCCAAACTCGCAACAAAATTAGTCTGACCTAAATTTAGTCCCACATAACCTAGCGTTTATGTGCCATATATCCTGAATTTCAGAAGGTAATTTAGAATGGCACTCCGCTGTCTTCTGTGGATAGCTTAATTGGGTAGGTTTAGCCACGTATAGCGCTACGCTACGCCTGTTCAAGGTCGAATCCGGCATATAGCGCCAAGAAAATCCAGAAAGAAAGGAAACGATGAGCTAATCAAAGTGGAAATTCTTTGCAGGAACCCAGCGGGACCTGAGGCCCGCACGGAAAAGGTGGCAACCGTCCGGAAG
>JBAUZZ010000147.1:0-10848 GCA_049585495.1 Chthoniobacterales bacterium
CCCGCAACGCTGTCGCGTAGCGACTGCGGGCGAGGCGACAACGTTGCGGGCGGGGGTCAGCCGCCGGAACTTCGGAGTTTAAGTCTCGATGCATAACAGCAATTGGCACATTTGGATAGTACCCGGAAGTATTAGACGCGCCGTCTTGAAATGGCCGGCACCTCGTGCTCTAATCGATCCCATCCTCTAGTGAATGTCTGGTACATCAGTTTTCATGGCGGCGATGAGCCAAACTCGCTTAATAGCATTCACGTTTACGGCGCCGACGGCCGCGAACTGCGAAAGGCGTTAAACCGCGACAGTCTGCCGCCTGATGTCGAACTCCGGGAATTGCGAGGGTTTGCCTTTGGCCCGGACGAAAATCTTTACGTGGTGAACGCGTATCGCAAGCACAGTGAGATTCTCCAATTCGCCGGAACGTTAAATCCAAACGGGCAACACGATTTTATCCGAATCTATGTCAAAGGTGACGACGCGGTAAACCCTGGGATGCTGCATCCGTTTAACGTTGCATTTGATGTCGCTGGCGACCTCTATGTTTCCAGCCAGGACACCGGCGTTGTTTCCAGGTACTACGGTCCAAAGAGCGGTCGCGGCGTACCCGGAACGCCGATGCCGGTGCCGAACGCACTGGCAAACTTGCGATCCATACCGCCCGGGACCTTCGTCCCTTCCTCGAAAGACTGCGCAAGTGGGCTTGTCACGGTTCGCGACGCTACTTTCGGTCCGGACAAAAATTTATATGTGGCGGATCGAGACACGAATTCGGTCCGCAAATATGATGGGCAATCAGGACAGTTTCTGGACCAGATTGTATCGGAACATTTAGATAAACCGATTCATTTGCTGTTCAGTCGCGATGGTGGTTCGCTGTTTTGCGGCAGCGCGGCGAACAACTCAATCTGTCGCTACGACTCGCGTGTCGGCAAGGTAAGTGTGTTCGTTGAACCGAAATCCGGGGGGTTGGAAGGGCCGGCCGGAATGGCTCTGGGAGAGGACGACTACCTCTATGTCGCGAGCCGAACATCGAACCAAGTACTTCGCTTCAAGTCGGATGATGCGACCCCAGACAAGAAGCCCTTCATTCACGGGCTCAGGGATAATCCCGAGTTCTTGATGCTGGTCGATCTGTAGGGCGCGTGGCTCACGCGAAGGGACAACAGTAGTCAGTAACCAGTAACCGGTAATCGGTAATCGGTCGGAGATTTCCAGTTTTCAAGGAATCTAGCCTACTCTCCAGGAAACGCTGGGAACGCCGACATCGCCGTGATCGCCGGGAACGGAAAACGCCGAGCGGCCGAACGTGCGGATTCCTGCCTCGACTAGATAGCATTCGCTATTTCTTTTACTGATTACCGACTACTGACCACTTTCTTCTTTTTCGACCCTACAGTCCCACGGCCTTTTTTTACCGGCTTCTTTGGCAGACCATCGGCAAGCTTGGTTGCCTGTGTCTTCCAATGCTTTCGCCATTCTTTAAAATCGGAATGGACGGCATCAAGCATCGCCGCGACAGCTCGTTTCAGCTCGGCCAGTTTCAATTCCGACGCAGCCTTTTTGAGTTCCTGACTCGAGCTGAACATCAGGTGCACGTTGGCCGTTTCGAATGCCATCGCTTCGAGAAGACGTTCCTGGTCTAAAGCGCGTCGCCGGGTCGGAGCGGCTAGCTCAAGTTCGCTGGGCTCGATCCGTCCGGTTTCCGCCAGTACCGGGCGGATCAACCAGTTCTCCTTCATCACCACGTGCGGGCTCATGGGTCTTCCTTTCGCGCCTAGGAAATCCATGATGCGATTGCGGCCTGCCGGCTTTCCTGCGGCCCAGAGAAATGCCGAAGCACATGATCTTTTGGCTTCCCGGCCCACCGGGCCACCCTGCCACTCGGCATAGGCGAAGAGGCGCCGATGCCCAAGACTCCCTAATCCCTTGGGGTCGGCCCCTTTCTTGGTTTGGCGGAATTGGATTTCTGCGCTATCGGCAAAGAGCGGCCGCATCACCTCTCGAAAGCCGGCTGGTAAGTCGTCGTCAGAGGGAACCGGTTCGGTCTTTTCATCCAGCCAACGCTTCCAAAATACCTTGGGCTCTTTGAGAGCTGCTCGCGCAAGGCGCAGCAGCCAGGCATTGCGACGCTCCAACACAAACGGCCGTCCCCCCGAAGTCAATCCTTCTCTATAACCAGTCAAAACCGCGGCGCATGTTTCATCGAAGGTTAAATCCACCAGCCGCGTCTCCTGCGCGGCTAACTCGACACTGACGGCGAGCCGCACCAAATCAACGGTGAAGGCGCATTCATGCACTTCATCGAAATCATTTACTCCCCAAACCATCCGACTCTCTTTGTCTCTCCAGGTTCCGAAATTCTCGATATGCAGGTCCCCGACCCCGATTACTTGATGAGTATTTGCCAAGGCCTTGCATCGCTCAGGCCACACTTCGGCCCATCGATAAAAGGTTGCACGCATAAATTCGAAGGGATTCTCCGCCATTTTACGGTGCTTGACCTGCAGGTCAGGCTCATAAAGCTCGATCTGAGAACGAAGCCAGGTTTCGAATGAAGCAGTCGATTCAACAATGTTTTTCATCGGCCAAGTACGCGATCGCTCATACCATCGTTACTGGCAGCGCTCTCGTCGAGATTAATTCCTTACCTGGTCTTCGATTTTTCCAAGTCAGCCTTGGCTTCGATCTAACAAGCCCGCGCAGCCAGGATTTAGTTCTCTGCTGAAGCTATGGCTCTTCTTGTCAGGCTCATCACGAAGAGTGATAACCAATCACTACAAACGATGTTACAGAGCGAGTTTTTGGATCGAGCTTTGGACAGGTAAAACGAGGATTTAGAAAGCAGAAATATGAAACTACTAAAGTTAATTAGACAACCGAATCAAACCTTCGCCAGTGTCTTCCTGGCGTTTTCTCTGTTTGGATTTTTCCATCCGCATCATGCGAACTCAGCAAACAAGCGTTATCATGTGCACCTGGTAAATCCGAGCCAGGTTCAGCAGAACAGTGATGATCAATGGTATACTCCGCCGCGGAGCCCTGGGTTTAATGATCTGACTGGTTCCTAGTCTGAGTGGCCGCACAATGTGCGTACCGCGCCGGGCAACACCCGGCGCTTTAGGCCTGGGTTGGCAGATTTGTAGGGCGGCTGGGCCAGCCGCCGCTTCCTATTTCGAGTTAACGAAATTTCCAAAGCAGGCTAGGCTAGTGTTGGCGGCTGAGGCCAGCCGCCCTACAATCGGGTCGGTCTTTTCCGCCGCAAAGCTTGACACGTGCCAGCATTAACGTACAGCTCTGGCGATCTCCCGACTTAACGAGGCGACCTCGTCGGAAAGCAGCGTAGCCATGGCAGCATAGTCACCAGGCTGCCAGCCTCTCCGTCGAATATTCGAAGCCCGGCTAATGACGGGACTGGACCCCCCCGCGGGTGTGACCTGCCATTGAGCGGAAAGGATCACTTCGCCGTTCTGGCTTCCTTCGAAGCGGGCGATGCGCAGCGCAACCTCGTACCGGTGCGGCGGTGGTTGAATCGCTGGTTGAAACCCGACCGCGCTCACCCCCAGGCGGTTTAGATTGTCGGCCACAGCGCCGGCAATCGCCTGATCAAGCGGGGCAGCCCAGCGGGCCGACGGCGAATAGTTGATCTCGTTGCCCGCGCCCACGCTGGCGAGGTTAGTCCTGGCCAGGTACGGCGGTACTTCCACCCGACCGATATATACGCTCGGCTGGCCTGATCTCACCGGGGACCCGCCCGAACCGATCGGCTGAGTCAAAAGGAAAAAGCTGGGCAACGGTTCTTTGGTTGCACAACCCGCGAGCAGCAAATCAGCCGCGACGACCAAGAGGAAATAACGCATGGCGGGTTAGCTTACGGTGCAGATTGGCCTGGCTTGCGGCCAAATAATATCGAGTTCGGATTTCGCTCGAGAAATTCGGAAAGCCTCTGCAACGCATCGGCGGCCGCTCCAATTTGCGACAGCGAACTATCAAGTTGATAGCGAAATCCTGAGTTCGGCTTCAGCATCCGATTCAGTTCGGCGGTTGATGCTTGCAGTTGGGTCATCGTTGCCTTTGCCTGCTCCAGGGTCGGATTTAAGTTTTTGGCCAGGGTTTCCGTCTCCAGTTTTTTTAACGTTATGTTCAGCTGCTCAAATGCCTGATGGACGCTGGCCAGTGCCCCTTTCACGTCCTCACTGTTAACCAGGTTGGATACCGAGTCGGAGGTACGTGTTAGCGACGCACCCAATTGGTCTAATTTCATCGAATCAATTCCTTCGCGAGTGCTGGTGAGCAATGACTGCAGATCTTTCGAGATGGACAGGAAATCAATATTGCCAAGATTGCTAATGGCTTTGGTAAGATTCCCGAGGATTGCCTCGATATCCGACGGCTGAACCGGGATCTCAAAGACATTGCCTTCCAGATACTCTTTATGAAAGACCGCGGGCGCAGGGTTTTTAAAGAAGTCGAGAGCAAGATAGAGTTGGCCACTGATCAGGCTTTCGAAATCGAGTTTAGCCCGGAGCCCATCCTGAATTCTTCGCTCATTTAGCTTCTCGTCGAACAGGTCGATCTTCGTACCCAATCCCCGCTCAACCACCGTCGGGTCGATCTCGTAAAACACTTTTACGAACGCGGGTTTCCCTTCCCCCCTGAAGGCAAGGACCACGCGACTAACCTTGCCAATGGTAACGCCTTTGAATTTGACATTCGAGCCCACCGCCAAACCGCTTACCGATTGGTCGAAAAAGGAGACTCGGACTGCTTTTTTCGTGAACAGATTTGCCGCTCCGAAAAATATGAGCGCGCCAAATGCGAGAAGGATCGCTCCGAAAACAAAGGCACCGATGAGAGCTGGATTCGCTTTTTTGCTCATGAGGTTCGGCAATTAACGAGATTTTTCTGGAGCAGCTCCCGAGGTTTTTTCCCTCGCCGTCGCTGGCAATCCAACCGGAAGGGCATCCTTCTCTTTTGCTGTTTCACCGCGCGTCAAGAAGTCGCGAACTTTCTGATCGCTTTTGCCTTCTTTGACAAGTTCACGAGGATTCCCGTGGGCAATCATCTTTTTGGTCTCGGCATCTAAAAAAATTGAGGTATCGGCGATCGTAAAGATCGAAGGAAGTTCATGCGTCACGACGACGACAGTGGCGCCGAGGCTATCGCGCAGTCGCAGAATAAGATCGTCAAGCCGACGCGAACTAATAGGGTCCAAGCCGGCCGAAGGCTCGTCGAAGAAGAGCAGAGCCGGATCAAGCGCCATGGCACGCGCGAGTCCGGCGCGTTTGCGCATCCCGCCGCTTATTTCCGCAGGGTAGAAGTCCTCAAATCCTTTCAGGCCGACCAGGGAAAGCTTGAGCGAGGCGATTTCACGAATCTCTTTCGTCGGCAAATCGGTGTATTGCTCCAAGGGTAACGCTATGTTCTCCGCGAGCGTTCGGGCGCTCCATAAGGCGCCAGCTTGGTAAAGAACGCCAAAGGATCGCTGAATCTGTTCTCGTTCCTGTTCCGAAGCCTGGGAGAAATTCTTTCCATGATAAAGGATCTCACCCTTTTCCACTTCTTTGAGCCCGATCAGATATTTCAACAAGGTGCTCTTGCCGCAGCCGCTTCCACCCATGATCACCATAACCTGGCCTGTTTCGACAGTGAAATTGATATCCCGCATGAGAATAAAGGAACCGTAACCCATTTCCAGATCCCGAACTTCGATAGCCGGGGGCCCCGCATTTTTCGGCAAAGAATCAGGCATCATCGTTTCACGATATTCACTACAAATTGCCGATTTGTTCTATAATATCAATGATTGCATCCGAAGCGACAATCCAGGTGATCGCCAGAACGACTGCGGAGGTAGCAGCGTTTCCTACTGCTGCGGCATCGTTACCACAGCTGATGCCCCGTTCACACCCTGTAAGTGCGACGATCACTCCGAAGATGGCACTCTTCGCTACACCCGTGGCGATATCCGTCAAACCCATTGACCACAAAGTTTGATTCCAATACTGCGTCAAACTGAGATTCAAAACGCCGGTCCCCACCACGGCTCCGCCGGCAATCCCGATTGCAATCGAGTACAAGCAGAGCAATGGCATCATGAAAAACAGAGCGAGGATCCGGGGACTCACCAGAAAATCGATGGGCGAAATGGCCAGGGTTTTCAGCGCATCGATCTCTTCAGAGACTTTCATACTACCGATTTGCGCAGCGAAAGCCGCTCCGGTTCGGCCGGCCATGATAATTCCAGTCATGAGCGCACCCATCTCGCGGGCCATGGCCACGGCCACCAGGTTTGCTACATAGATCCCGGCACCAAACTGACGGAGCTGGATGGCCCCGACAAAGGCGAGGATGAGACCGGTCAGGAAACTGATCAGTCCAACAATCGGGAGTGCTTGCGCACTGCACTCCTGCATGGTTAGCCAAAACAAGCGCCAGTCGAAGGCGGCTTTGCCCCGCAAAAGTCGGGCGACACTCAGCGCACACTGCCCGGTGAAGTCGAGCGTCACCCCGACACCATTTAGCGCGGACAACGTAGCTGTGCCCAACAAGTAGAGGAGGGAGCGCTTTTGCTTTTCCGATCGGCCTGTTTGCTTTTCCGGGACGGCCTGGGCAAGCGCGATCAAGCTCGAGATCGCTCGCGGCAGCGAATCTTTACGGAAGTCGACTTGATGGTTGCGACACCAGTTTTCAACATTCAGGAGGAAGATGAGCAAACTCGTATCCCAGGTTTTCAGACCGGAGACGTCGAAGCGGATGGCGTGTGTGGCCCCCTCTTTTTCCAGAGCGCCAAAGATTTTCGACTGGTTCAGTTTTCGGTCGGTCCTTAAACTCCATTCACCTTTCAGAGCGAGCACGAGATTCTCGCCTTCGCGCCGGACTTCGGCATCAGGCAAGTCGGGACCGTCACTCTTAGCTGAAGCATTCATACCAGGAAGACCGCAAAGCGCAGCCCTACCCTGATACCTGCATCTCTGTCAACCCCAGTCCTGCGGCGCAGGGTTTCTTGCTTGGCGCTTTCCGCCTCCGTCCGGCGGTCGCCCACGGGCATCAACCTAACCTAAATTCCGAAGTTCCGGCGGCTGGCCCCCGCCCGCAACGCTGTCGCGTACCGACTGCGGGCTGGGCAGCCGCCCTACAAGCTAATTTCGGAAATTGGGCTTGACGTTTTAGCACAGGTCTCAGCGCCGGAGGCGCGACATATTGATAGCCCAGGGCGCCAGCCCTGGGTTAGCTGAAAAGAGCGTTCCGCACTGAAGGTGCGCGAGAGTTTCGATGCCGATGCTGCTTCAAGCCTCGGCCGCTTTCTCTTCTTCCTCTTCCTCTTCTTCCTCCGGAAGGGTCACCATCCCGGTGTTGGTGTTGTAATCCATCAGCCCGGCATAACGACCCCAGGCGATCATCGTCTGCAGGATCTTTTCGGGGTTTTCGTACGGGAGCGCGGCCGCAATGTCTTTGAGAACGGTCTCGCCTTCCACCTCTTCCTGAACCTCGAGGTAAACGAGGATAATATGAAACAACCTCAGTTTCCGGACTTGTTCGGCAAAAATCGCCGTCCGAGTCTCTCGATCCGCCTCGAAAAATTTTCTGCCCAACTCGGTAAATTTCACTTCATCTTTGGGCGTGTTGACAAAATCCAGGATTTCCGCGGCCTTCACAATCGAGATTGTCTCGCCGAAATCTTTCCCGATCTCGTTGGAGATATCATAGACATTATCCAATTCCGGCGATTCGTGGAGGATGCTCAGTAAGCCAAGGATCTGGCTGACGCCGACCACCGGGATCGATTCCATGCGGCTTCGCGCTCTTGAGATCGGGCGTCCGGAAACCGGGACCGGTTCGGCGGGAAGATCGGGCAAGGCGGTCATGGTAATGCAATCGTAGATCGCCTTCATGAGGCGCTGAAAGCCGGCGTCGTTTGAGTTGCGCGGGTAGGGCAAATCGTTATTGAGCACTAATCCCAGCCGGCCGGGATGTGGAAACAGAACACAAATCCGGGTCGCCATTTCGACCGCCTCTTCAATATTGTGCGTGACCATGAAGATGCTCTTAAGAGAGGAGTTTTCTTGTTGCCATATGGCGACTACTTCATTGCGAAGACTTTCTGCGGTCAAGACATCCAGCGCGCTGAAGGCCTCGTCAAGACAGAGGAGTTTCGGTTCCGAGACGAGCGCGCGCGCTATACCAACCCGCTGGCGCATGCCACCGGAAATCTCTCGAGGATAAGCAGCATGATAGTTATTCAGGCCAATTACGTCGATAGCCCGCTCCACGGCGTCGGCCTTTTCGGCGCGAGTCATTCTTTTGGCCATGAGACCGACGTCGATGTTTTGTTCGACAGTCAGCCAGGGATAAAGGGCGAACGTCTGAAATACGATTGAAGCGTCGGGATTAATTCCGTCCAGAGGCTTGCCGTAACTCAACACCCGCCCGGTCGTCGGTTTAAGAAGCCCAGTCAGGCAACGGAGGAGCGTCGACTTTCCGGACCCGGACTGTCCTAACAACGCGAGCAGTTCTCCTTCCTGGATGGCCAAATCAATCTGGTCGAGCACCTTCAGCTCCCTGCCGCCGCCGACGGAGAACGATTTTGTAACATTGCACAACTCGGCGATAACCGGTGTTTCGAGTCGCGGGGTGTGCAGAATCGCGGCCAGCTCGCTCTTCATAAATGATTCCTAGTCGAGATGGAAACGGCGCTCAGCGTAACTGTATAACCGTCGCCAGACCAGCTTGTTAATGACGACAACAAAGATTGCCATTATCGCCGTTCCAACGATTAGAGCCGGAGTGCCGGTGCCACCTTCTTGAGCACTGACTTCGTTAATGAAGGCCCCCAATCCCGTTGCTTTCAATGTCTTATCTCCCCAGGTAGCGATTTCGGCCAGGATCGTGGCATTCCAGGCCCCACCGGCTGCGGTGCATGCTCCGGTAATCCAAAATGGGAAGATCGCCGGGAGAATCAAGGTTTTCCAAAGTGGCCAACCCCGTAGCCCGAAATTTGTCGCCGCCTCTTTCAAATCATTCGGAATCGCCATAGCACCCGCGATCACATTGAAGAGGATGTACCACTGGGTACCCATGGCGATCAGCAAAATACAGCCCCAATTCATATCAATGTTGTACCGGACAAACAAACCAACGACTAACGGGAAAGTCATGTTTACCGGAAACGAGGCAAATATTTGCACCAGAGGTTGGGCGAACTGGGCGACCCTTTGCTTCGAACCAATCCAGACACCTATCGGTGTCCAGATAAAGGTCGCCAATACTGTCACAGCTATCACTCTTAGCAGGGTCACAAACCCGAGCCCGACGATCTCTAAAATTTCACTGACCGAAATGCGATGGTAAACGGCATCGAATCCAGCCACGAACCCAAGAACGATTACATAAAGAAGTCCGAGCAACAGAACAATTCCAATGACTCGCCGGACATCTCGCCCAATCTTGGTCGGCATCGTGCGCTCCTCGTTTCGCCGCGCGGAAAGCCGCACCTGAAGGTCGGTATAGAATGCCCCGACCGGGATCAAGATACGCTCCCCGATCCAGTCAAAGATGTAAGCGCGCTGCAATAAATTATAAAACCAGGAGGTCGGCGGGTAAGCGGATTCGGTGAGCTCCATTTTGAACTTATCCGCCCATACTAACAGCGGACGCCAGACGAGCTGATCAGTGGCTAAGATCACGGCCAGCATCGCAATGATCGCCCAAAATGCCGCCCAGGAATTGCCGGTACCCACCGCGTTTGCCATGTAGGAACCCAAGCCAGGCAGCTGAATATTCTTGCCGAGAACCGTAATGGCCTCGCTCGCGCTCACGGCGAACCAGCCGCCGCCGAACGACATCATACAATTCCAAATGAGGCTATGCATCGAAGCCGGCACCTCGAGCTTTTGAAAACGCTGCAGGGCAGTGAGGCGGTAATTCGTCGCGGCTTCATGGAGATCCTGAGGAATCGTTACCATCGAATGGTAGAAGCCAAAGGTCATATTCCAGACCTGAGCGGTAAAGACCGTCAATATGCTCGCACATTCGACTCCGAGCAGGCTCCCAGGAAAGAGTGACACAAAAAAGGTCACGAAGATCGTCAGGAAACTTAGCACGGGAATTGACTGCATTATGTCCAGAAACGGGAGAATGATCGCACGAGCCACCCTGTTTTTGGCGGCGGCGTACCCGACAACAAACGTGAAGATCAGCGAGAAGCCGAATGCAATCCACATCCGGATCAGGGTCCGGCCAATGTAGTACGGGATGTGCCGGATATCGGTGGATATTGAGAGTGATTGCGACGTCGCGTCGAATCGCACCGTCATTCCACTGCCAAAATGGAGAATGCTCCAGAATAGACCTAAAATGCTCGCAAAAATCAGCAAATCGACCCAGTTAAAGGTGCGCTTGCTATCGGGAGCGCCAAGCTGGGTAGCGGTGGATTTCATACCGTCAGAAAGTTTTCCTTTCCAGGGCTTATGGCATCAGGCAACTCATCGATTGTTACGGTTTTGTTTCATTGCTCGGTTTCCCGACTAGCGAATGAGCGTTGCGCGTTTCTCGTGCCTTGTTCTCGACGGTTATCTGGGACTTAAGCGGATTTCCCTGATTTGCCAAGTATCCGCCTTGCGCCGGGCGCGGTTGTGCGTCTTCGGTCCAGAAGGTGCGAAGCACGTCCTCGGTCGTTTCGGAGAAACGACCCTCGGCAACCAGAAAAATGGCCAAACTCCAGCGGGCGTTTCGGAGAAACGACCCTTATAGATAGTCCGAAGTTATTCATCGAGCCGGGGACGAAAGCAACTTTTCCGGCTTTCGAGCGTGAGCGACCCCGGATTGTGAATAACTTCGCTGCAAGCGCGTCGG
>JBAUZZ010000148.1:0-33016 GCA_049585495.1 Chthoniobacterales bacterium
GGCCTTGTCCCGAGTTTAGTTGAAAAAAGGGTGGTTCTCCTGGTGTGGATCGGCCACGATCCACGCTTGAAAAAAAGAAACACTAGCCACAGGAGAACACCCAAGTGAACAACTACGAGAAGGCAAAGATTGATGCCAGCACAAAAGCGGTAACGGAGAAGGGAACGGTCAGAATTGAGTATCCCTTACCGCTGCAGGAACTTATCGGGGGCTTTCGGGACGATATCGAGCGTTACAGCGCCGAGGTTGGACTGCTCATCATGCAAGAGGTGATCGAAGCCGAGATCGCCTCTCGACTTGGTCACCATGGTCAACAGAGCAATTATCGGCATGGCTCTCAAGCTGGTTATGTGGTCTTTGGGGGGCGCAAAGTTTCGATCAGCCGACCACGGATGCGCAGCGTGGAAGGCCAAGAGTGCCAACTGCAAAGTTACGAAGCTTTTCAGCGCAATGGGCGGATGCAAAAGGCCGTGGCTCGGCAGCTGGTGCGCACCTGTTCGACGCGCAATTATGCTGGGGCGATCGAGGATTGTCTGGCAGGCTATGGCATCGACAAAAGCAGCGTGAGTCGGCACTGGAAAGCGGCCACCGCGCAAGAACTGGACAAGCTCTGTAGTCGCGCGATTCCCGGGCGTTTAGTGGCCCTGCTCATCGACGGCAAACATCTTCGCCATGACTGCGCGGTGGTTGCTCTAGGAGTTGATCCGGAGGGCAAAAAACATGTCTTGGGTCTGTGGCATGGAGCTACCGAAAACGCGACCGTGGTGCGCGATCTGTTAGCCGATCTGGTGGAGCGAGGTCTGGATCCCAGTCACCCCATGCTGGTGGTCATTGACGGAGCCAAAGCACTGCGTAAAGCCGTTGGCGAAGTCTTTGGAGCTAATGCTTTGGTGCAGCGTTGCCGCATCCACAAGCGACGCAACGTCCTGGACTATCTCAAGGAAGAGCACCAGGGACAAGTCAGCTTGAGACTCCGTGCGGCCTGGTCAGAACCTGATGCCAAAAAGGCTGCCGCAGAACTGCGTAAGATCGTGGGCTGGTTACGGACCATTAGCCCCGGGGCCGCTCGTAGCTTGGAAGAAGGACTAGAGGAAACTCTCACCGTCAATCGACTGGGTCTCAAAGACGATCTACTCAAGAGCTTAAGCTCTACCAACCTGATCGAGAGCTGCTTTTCCAACACCGAACGCCTCATCTGCCGAGTTAAACGCTGGCAGGATGGAGCCATGTTCCTCCGCTGGATGGGAGCTTCACTTCTGGTCGCAGAATCCAGCTTCCGAAGAGTGCGCGGAGTCCAGCAACTACCCATGCTCATTACTGCACTAGAAAATCTTCACCTTGAAATGTTAAAAGATGCAGCCTAACCACTCCGGAGAACCCCCTTTTCAACTATCCGAGGGACATCCCCTTAGCGTTTAGCGTTTAGCGTTTAGCGTTTAGCGTTTAGCGTTTGGCGTTCAGAGAACAAGGAATTGGCTCGCCATCGGCGCCTGAGCCAGGCGCCCTACAACCCCGAAACTTCCGTTGACGTTTATTGGCCGCTGCAGACGCGGCAGCAACCGCTTCTGGCCTCTGTCTAAATTCAGCCACCCGTGACATTTTCTCCCGGGTCGAGGTGTCGCATTCTTGCCATGGAAGATCACCCGGCGGGACACAGGCCCCGAATGCGCCCGGGGTTTCGCTTGGGCGCCTGCTGGGGCTCCCGGGCGAACGCCCCCGAATCGCCATCGTGCTCTAAGCGGGACGGCTGGCGTGAAGCATGTGGCACGCGGGGTGCTATTGTTACCTTTGGCTTCATTCGGGGGAGGTCCGAATGCGAATTCGCGCAATGGGTTAGGGGGCTTAAACCAACTAACGGTGTAGAGGGAGCAGTCGGTCTTAAGCAGCCATATGCGTGAGTACCTTGGCGAGGAAGTGGGCTTGGAGGGAGTCACACTTCCTCGCTCCTTTTTTATATATTGGTGGGTGATTTGCCGAAATGAAGAAAATTGAGGCAATCATCAAACCATTTAAACTGGAGGAGGTTAAGTCCGGGCTGGCTGAGCTTGGTATCGAAGGAATGACCGTAATCGAGGTCAAGGGCTACGATACCCAGGCCCAGATGGACCAGGGGCCGTTCAACCCAGGTCCATCCCGGTTTTTGCCCAAACTAAAAGTTGAACTGATTGTAAGAAACGAATTGCTAGGTTCAGCCGTTGCTGCAATAAAACAGTGCGCGCGGACCGGCAGAAGAGGCGACGGCAAGATATTCGTACACGATCTCCTGGAAGTGATCCGCATCCGGACAGAAGAACGCGGCGATCAGGCGATTTAGCCTATTTTTGTCTCCGCCGATCCCGACCCGTCGGAATCAAAAGCATCCCAAACATTTATACTTATGACCCCAGCCGAAGTTACGAAACTAATCCAAGAAAAGGGCGTTAAACTCATCGACTTTAAATTTTGCGATCTGCTCGGAACCTGGCAGCACTTTACCACCACCCTGACGGAATACAGTGAAGGCCTTTTTACCGATGGCCTCGGCTTCGATGGCTCAAGTATCAGGGGATGGAGAGTTATTCACGCCAGCGATATGCTGGTCATCCCGGATCCAACCACTGCCTGGATCGACGTCTTTAATTCCGAGCCAACCTTAAGCCTTATCTGTACGATTCAAGACCCGATCACCCGCGAACCTTACGATCGCGATCCCCGAGGAGTCGCCGAGAAAGCCGAGGCTTATTTGAAGAGCACTGGAATCGCCGATACGGCATTCTTCGGACCGGAGGCGGAATTTTTTATCTTCGATGACGTACGCTACGACTACAGCTCGAACAGCTCATTTCACAGCGTCGACAGTTCGGAGGGCGTCTGGAACACGGCGCGCGAGGAGTTCCCTAACCTCGGCTACAAAATCCGGCACAAAGAAGGTTATTTCCCCGTCTCTCCTACCGATACGCTGCAAGATATTCGTAACGAGATGTGTCTTGAAATGGAGGCAGCTGGTGTCCCCATCGAGCGCCAGCATCATGAGGTCGGCACTGCCGGACAGGCCGAAATCGATATTCGCTTCGAAACTCTAAAGAAGATGGGTGACTACATGATGTACTACAAGTACATCACCAAGAACGTCGCCAAGAAATACAACAAAGTGGTGACCTTCATGCCAAAGCCGCTTTTTGGCGACAACGGGTCCGGCATGCACACGCATAGTTCTCTCTGGAAAGACGGCAAACCGCTTTTCGCCGGCGATAAATATGCCGGACTGAGTGAGACCGGACTTTTCTACATTGGCGGCCTCTTGAAGCATGCGCATGCGCTCACCGCTTTCACCAACCCGACGACGAACAGCTACAAACGCCTGGTGCCCGGCTTCGAAGCCCCGGTAAATCTTGCCTACTCGGCTCGGAACCGTTCTGCGGCGATCCGGATTCCAACTTATTCTCCGAGCCCGAAGGCCAAGCGAGCTGAGTTCCGGACCCCTGATCCGGCGGCCAATCCCTATCTTGCTTTTTCCGCGATGATGCTTGCGGGCCTGGATGGTATTCAAAACCGGATCGATCCGGGCGACCCACTGGACAAGAACCTGTACGAGCTCCCTCCTGAAGAGGCCGCGAAGGTTCCAACGGTACCAGGTTCCTTACCCGGCGCCATCGAAGCTCTCGAAGCAGACCATGAGTTTCTCCTGAAGGGTGACGTGTTCAACCAGGACTTCATCGAGAACTGGATAGCCATGAAGAAAAAAGAGCACGACGAACTCAGCCTGCGACCGCATCCGTACGAATTTTACATGTATTTTGACGTGTAGTTCGGAGACAGAAGCGCCCGAGGCGCGAAATATCTAAAGCCTGGGGCGCAAGCCTGAGGCATACCCCGTGGAGTTTGACCATTTCTCGCTAAGCGTGCCGGTCGGGGTGTTCTTGGCGGCTGAGCCAGCCGCCCTACAACCCCTCTCCGTGCTACGCGTCAGGAAGAAACGATCGTTCTTGAATTCCCTGAAAATCGCGTACTGTAATCGCGGAAGCTGGCCAAGGAGAGGTAATGAAGTTGCTCGCAGTCCATCCAAGCTGCCTGATGTACTCCAAGATCTATTTGCGGCTGGAGCCGCTCGGGTTGGAGTTGGTAGCAGCATCCGCCAGGCAGGCCGGACACGAGGTTCAAATCATCGACCTCCAAACTGAGACCCATCGAGATTACTTTCGATTGCTCGAACACTGGCGTCCCGATGCGATCGCTTTCTCCTGCAACTACCTGGCGAATGTGCCGGAAATTCTCGATTTGGCGAGGTCCTCGCGCGACTTGCTTCCCTCAAGCCTTATCATGATCGGCGGGCACAGTGCATCCTTTACGGCTCAGGAGTTACTGGAGCACGGTGAGGGCGCGCTAGATTGTGTATTGAAGGGCGAGGGAGAACCCACGATTGCAGCCGTCTTGGAGGCCGCACAGCATGACAGGAAAAACTTACATCGCGTCCCTGGAGTCTTAACCAGAGACGGTGATGGCCCCCGCCCGATGTTCGTTCGCAGTTTGAACGATTTGATGCCAGCCAGAGATTTGGTGCGCCGGCGGCGGCGTTATTTTATCGGCGTTCTCGACCCGTGCGCCTCGATCGAATTCAGCCGCGGTTGCCCATGGGATTGCGTCTTTTGCAGCGCATGGACGTTTTACGGCCGCAGTTATCGCACCAAGTCCCCGGAATGCGCCGTCGAAGAATTGAGGCAGATCCGGGAACCTGGGATTTTTCTCCTGGACGACGTCGCGTTCATTCAAGCAGAGCATGGAATGCGAATCGGCGAGAAGATAGCCCAGCGTGGGATCAAGAAGCAATATTACCTGGAAACCCGCGGCGATATCCTCCTCCGCAACAAGGAAGTATTTCAGTTCTGGCGCAAGATCGGCCTCGAATACATGTTTCTCGGAATCGAAGCGATCGACGAAGAGGGCCTCAAACAATTCCGGAAACGAGTCAGTCTCTCGAAGAACTTCGAAGCCCTTGATTTTGCCCGGTCGCTCGGGGTCGAGGTAGCAATAAACCTCATTGCTGACCCCTCTTGGGATCGCGAACGGTTTCGGGTTATCCGCGAGTGGTGCATGGAGATCCCTGAAATCGTGAACATTAGTGTCAATACTCCATATCCCGGTACAGAGAGCTGGCGCACCGAGTCCAGAAAGTTGACTACGCGCGACTATCGCCTGTTCGACATCCAGCACGCCGTCTTGCCGACCAAGCTTTCTCTCGCCGAGTTTTACACTGAGCTGGTCGAGACCCAGCGGGTCTTGAGCGTGAAGCACCTCGGTTTATCGGCTCTCCGCGACGCCGCCGGGATTGCTGCCCGGCGTCTGTTGCAGGGCCAGACTAACTTTGTCCGAATGCTTTGGAAATTTAACAGCGTCTACAATCCGAAGCTGCAAATCGCCGATCACGAGCAACCGGTGAAATACCAGATCTCGATGCCGCCAGAACAGACGGAGAAGCTCGACCGGCAAACCATGTACATTCATAGCGCCCGCGGGCGGAGCGGGCGGGAGATCGATAGCCATACTGAAGCCTTCGTTGACGCGACAAGGATGGGCTATGCGGACCATTAGTTTGCAGGGAGCGTGGCCTCACGCGCACTGCAATTAGTAGACAGTCAACCGTAGACAGAAGAAATAGTTCCCAGCAGTGAAATCCGGTCCGAACTCTTCGCCGGGTTGGCCTATTTGTCGACTCTTTACCGTCTACTTTCCACTTTCTACTGTCTACTCGGCGCCGGAGCCAGGCGCCCTACAAGATCAATAAAACTGAATTTCCTCTTTGCCTCTCCCGCTCTCTTTGCGGTTAAGTCTTTTTCAGCATGCGAAAAGGATATCTTGCGCTTGTCCTCCACGCTCATCTTCCTTTTGTCCGCCATCCGGAATATCCGGAATTTCTAGAGGAAGACTGGCTTTTCGAAGCCATCACCGAGACTTATGTTCCGTTGTGGCAGGTGCTGGAAGGGTTAGCACGCGATGGGGTCCCGTTTAGTTTGACGATGTCGATGACGCCCACGCTTTGCGCGATGCTCAACGACGAGTTGCTGCGCAGCCGCTACCTGCGCTACATCGACAGAGCTATCGGGTTGTCTGAGCGGGAGATCGATCGTACGCAGCATCAGCTCGAGCTCAATCATCTCGCGCGGATGTATCACACCCGGTTCCTGGAGTGCCGCGAAATCTATGTCGAAAAACTCGAGTGCGACTTGGTCGGCGCGTTCAAGAAATTTCAGGATGCTGGTTTTCTGGAGATAATCACCTGCGCCGCAACGCATGGTTTTCTGCCCTTAATGGAAGAGCATCCGGAGGCGGTTCGCGCGCAGATTCTCATTGCGCGCGATCAGTATTCCGCGGCTTTCGGAAGGTTGCCGAGAGGTATTTGGCTACCAGAGTGCGCCTACTTCCGGGGTCTTGAAAACTTTCTCCGCGAGGCGGAAATCCGATGGTTCGTCCTCGACGCTCATGGCCTGATGTTTGGCTCGCCTCGCCCACGGTATGCGATTTTTTCGCCGTGCTTTACCTCGGCCGGGCCGGCGGCGTTTTCTCGGGACCGTGAGTCCAGTAAGCAGGTTTGGAGCGCACTGGAAGGGTATCCCGGCGATCCAGCCTACCGCGACTTTTACCGGGACATCGGTTACGACCTGGACGTCGATTACCTCAGGCCCTTTTTGCCGCCCGACGGCAACCGGAAATTTACCGGCATAAAGTATCATCGCATTACCGGCCGGAGGGCTCCCAAAGAAATCTATATCCCCGGCTGGGCCCAGGGTGCGGTCGACCATCATGCGTGGGACTTTATGGTGAGCCGAACGAAACAGCTCCAACACCTGATTGAAGTTACGAACATCGAGCCAATCGTTCTCAGCCCCTTCGATGCAGAACTATTCGGTCACTGGTGGTTCGAGGGCCCGTCGTTTCTTAATCTCTTCATTCGCAAGGCGGTCTACGACCAGAAGACGTTCGAACTGACAACGCCGAGCCGGTACCTTGAGCGGCACGATACGCTGCAGATCGTCAGCCCGAGCCCTTCGAGTTGGGGCCACAAAGGCTTCTGGGAGGTCTGGCTCGACGAATCCAATTCCTGGATCTATCCACATTTGCATGCCGCAGCCAAGCGGATGACGGAGAGCGCGCGCAGCGTACAGCAGCGGAGCGCGAAATGGAAGGAGCGCGTACTTCGGCAGATGGGGCGGGAGCTTTTGCTCGCACAATCGAGCGATTGGGCCTTCCTCATGAAAACTGGCACCGCTCATGCCTATGCCGCTAAACGAACTCGCGATCACATCCTGCGTTTCACTCGCCTCTATGACCTTCTCAAGGGAGGAACCCTCGATGAAGCGTTCCTCAAGAACTGTGAAGACAGGGATAACCTGTTTCCGGAATTGGATTGGAAATATTATGTATGATGTCGCGTGCGGCAGGGTCAAGTTCCCCACTCGCAACGCTTCCGCCTTGGCGGATGCGGGCGGGCACCTTGGACTAGCGCTCGATTCAGGACGCGCAGGAGCGCGTCCCTCCCTGACGCTGGAGCCCTGTGCCGCACGCTCGCCCTTGTTTACGCTTACCATCCTCGCGTTAGCTTGCTTCCCCTGCCCGCTCATCGCCCAACAAGACTCCGTCACTGGGCGTCAACTTATGTTTGCTCCGCCGCCCCTCGAGGGCGCTATCAGCCTTGGGGTTTATGACACAAAAGGCAAAATGGTGCGGGTGCTGGCGAAGGCTGCAGCCGTTGACGCCTTCAAAGCCGGCCTGAACGGGCTCATCATCGATTGGGACGGCAAAAACGGTGAGGGCAAACCAGCCACGAGCGGTCGGTATTTTGCGCGCGGAGTCCTCATCGGCGACGTGGAAATTTCCGGCATCGCGTTCCATCTGAATGATTGGGCCGATAACGCGACCGAAACCCGACTCAAAACCATCACGAACGGCTGCCTGTTGGCCGGTGGACATCTGGCGGTTCTGGGAGACGCGGGCTCTCCGCAACTTTTAATTGTAGATCCGAACCAGAGCGACTCGAAGGTGCTCCCTATCAGCTTGCCTGCGACTCACGTCAAGAGCAACGGTAGCGAGCTTCTGCTCTTCAATTCGGATACGTTGGAACTCATCGAACCTGCGACGGGAAAAATCGTTCGGCAGAAACAGCTCCCGGCCGTTCGCGATGCCGACACCTACGGCGATAGAATCGTCGCGATTGAGGGAAACGCCATTTGGTTTGAAGCGGCTTCAACGCCGCACAATATCACTCCCCCGAACGGCGAACTGGTGCGCTGCGCAGTTCTCGATTCTTCGTTGGTCGTGGGCGCAAAGAATGGGACGCTTTGGAAGTTGATGGACGATCACTTCGATCCCGTTGAGATCGGTGAGACCAATGAACTCCTGGATTTAAGCGCGGGCAAAGGTGACACGGTTTGGCTCTTACTGAAGTCAGGAAACAACACGCTGCTCGAACAAGTCGATTTGACCGGAAAGCAAGTCCGGGAAATCACGCTCCCTCCAGACCTGCAGAACGCGAAACAAGTGGCCTCCGCCCGGGACGAAGATTCACTCCTGGTTGTTGTAGAGTCGGACAGAGGCCAGCGCGTGGTCGGCTTGCGGTTCCAAAACGCAAACGAGCAGCATTCGATCTGGGAAAAATGGCTGGATCGGTCAATTGTTCCCTTCGACTATTTCGACCTGAAGGATGGGCGTATCATACCCTCGGACACCAAGACCGATTCGGCTCCGGTTTTTGTCAAGCCGGCCAACAACCCGATGGAAAATACCCGGCAACAAGCCTTTCAACTAGTCGTTTACTACGACGATTCCGGTACCTGGGTCGCGAATAGCGACGGGTTGCCCCTTTTTCAAGTTTCAAGGACCAAGAATGTAAAGCAGGTGCAATGGAGCTCGGATGGCGAAAACGGGCTTCGGGTCTATGTCTCGGACGGTGCAGCGGTTGAGGAATATCGGGTTTCCAGGCTTGAAAACTTGTACCGATTTGACGCCGGATCCTTCGACTAACACCGTTGGAGGTTTCTCGTGTCTCGTGTCTGGGGTCTCGTTTTTCGTTTCTCGTGGCTGGTTTCTCGTGGCTGGTTCTTCGTTTTTCCGCTTTGATATCTGGTACCTTGCCAAGCTCATCCACTCGCCGCGCCTTTCTCGATCCGAGGGCGCCGCTCAACTCCACAGAGGCAGCCCGCCGTTGCCAGAACTTCGCAGCAAGCCAACGAGAAACGAGAAACCAGACACGAGACACGAGAAACGGGGAACGCATGTCGCTGAACATTGTCTACTTTGACTTGGAGACGCAACGTACCGCGAACGATGCAGGCGGATGGGACAGAAAGAGGGATATGGGAATGTCGCTCGGAGTTACCTACAGCACGGCGCTCGCCGAATATCGCATCTATTCCGAGGCCAGAATTGATGCTTTGATCCAGCAGCTTTTGCGCGCCGATCTTGTCGTTGGTTTCAACTTGATTCACTTCGATTATGAGGTCCTGATGGGGTACACAATCCTCGACCTTCCCCACCAGCTACGAACCCTCGACTTGCTCGTCGAGATCGAAAAACGGACGGGCAATAAACCGAAGCTCGAGAATCTTGCACAAACGACCCTCGGCCTAAGAAAAACCGCGGACGGCGTGGATGCACTAAAATGGTGGCGCGAAAGGCGGATCCTGGAGATTGCGGAATATTGCTGTTTCGACGTCAAGGTGACGAAACTCGTGCACGAATACGCGTTGGTAAATCGGGAGTTGTTCTACACCGACAAATTTAATCGAAGGCAGCGAGTCGAGGTGAGTTGGTGAGGGGTTAATCGGTAATCAGTAATCGGGCGACGCCTTTCAATTTTTGCGAGGATTCGGGTCGACGATGGTAGGGCGAGGCTTGCCGAGCCTAAACCGGGAACGTTGCGAAATTCCAAAAGGCTCATTTGTCCGGCGGGCAGCCGGACGAATTCGCCCTACCGAAACTCCTAAACCTTACCGTGATAATCCAAATATCTTGGCGCCTGAGCCAGGCGCCCTACAACGTTCATCGCGGCCCTCGAATTCGGAGTAAATTGTAGGGCGGCTGGCCCAGCCGCGGACACCCCTCCATGATGAGCACGCTTGTCCGCCATAAGTCTGCGCCCATCGTCGAAAACTTCTAGACATCTTCGATCATTCGCGCGGAGTCTATCAGTATGATTCAGCCGCTTCGGGCAACACGAGAGGTATGGCGGCTGGACTGGTTCGATGTGGATGTCCCAGTCCAGTTTGGATCGATGTTCATCTTGCCAACTTGCCTTTACGTCGTTCACCGCTACACCCGTATGCTGATCGGCCATGAATTTGTGCGCGAACTCGACCACCGGCGAGTTGAGCTTTTCGTGCATCGGTTGTTCCAGGAACGCGGCGCGCCCGACGAGTTGCTGATACCGGAGTTCGAAGAATGGGATAGTAGCGACAGCAGCCTCTGGCAAGGTCTGTCGCGAGAATACGGCTGCGAAATCAATCTTGTCGATGTCAACACGGTCCAGAACGACGCTCGCGGGAAGGAAAATATCGAGGCACAACTAGGTAGCCTGGTTGCGAGTTCAGCGGAAAATGTTCTGGCGACTCAGGGGAACTCCACCGTTGCCCAGGGCCTGGTACACGCGGTCAAACAGATGCGTTCACACGACAAAAAGAGGGCGTTGCTGCTTAAGGCTCTCGAGCTCAAGGAGGACTTGCCCGAAGCACTCGTCGAGCTGGCTGACCTCGATCTCCAAGAGGGTCGTCTCGAAGCAGCGGAAGAAGGCTTTTCCCGCGCCGCCGACGCGGCCGCACCATTTCATATACAGGGTCAGGCGA
Organism: Chthoniobacterales bacterium; assembly: GCA_049585495.1. Taxonomy (GTDB): domain Bacteria; phylum Verrucomicrobiota; class Verrucomicrobiia; order Chthoniobacterales; family JAFAMB01; genus JBAUZZ01. The sequence goes on from JBAUZZ010000148.1 coordinate 10,812, forward strand.
GTTATTTTATCCGCGCTCAGCATGGGCGTTTTCTCGCCACCTGGCAGAAAGGGGAATTAGCGAACGCCATTGCGATCGGAGAAGAACTACTCTTTGCCAACCCGGCCGATCACCCAGGTATTCGTTTCCTGCTTCCCCTGCTCTTGTTGTTGTCGAATCAGTTGGAACAAGCGAATGAATTTTTCGCTTGGTACAGCCAAAACTATCCCAATGATCTGGAGGATCCAGGGTTGAATTTTGGCTGGGCACTGACTCACTTCGAGTTCGATGAAGACCAGCTTGCCATCGCGAAGTATCAGGGCGGAATGGTTCAGAATGTTTACCTGGCGCCCCTGCTGCTCGATCTGCCCGAGCCCCCACCCGACATCTGGCAATACAATGAACGCGGCGATACTAACTATGCTCTCGAGTTTGCCGATTCGTTCGGCGCCATCTGGGAGCAGAACGCAGCGGCGACGCGTTTTCTGCGTGAGGTCTACGTCGGTATGTTGCCAAAGCTCGAACAGTTACTCGAGCTGCGCCGGAGAATGGCGGAGACACAAGATAACCGCTACGACGCGAACCATAGGGAGTCCTGGGAACGCCTTGTGGCGGAGGAACAGGCGCTCGTTGCCAGCTGGCGAATCGGGGGGTAGTTCTGAGTGCCAAGTTTCAGGCTCCAGGTTCCGATCCCATGTTCCGCACCTGGAAGGTGCGTCTACTGTGCTCTCAGCAGAATTTTCCGGCTTAGCCGGAGAATTCTGCTGCCTGAGCCTGCATCGCTCACAAATCTCTAAGGATTTGTGAGCGATGCAGGCTGGCACCAGCCCAGCGTGCGTGCTAAGAATGGCCATGGTTCGTTATCTCACCGGAGTTCAGGCGAGCGGTGCGCTCCATGTTGGAAATTACTTCGGGGCGCTTCGCCCAGCCGTCGAACTGCAGGAGAAAGGGGAAGCCTTCTATTTTATTGCGGATTTCCACGCCTTGACGACAGTCCAGGATCCGACCGGTCTGCGACGGAACGTCCGCAACGTCGCGCTCGATTTTCTAGCGTGCGGGTTGGATCCGAAGAAGGCATGCTTCTTCCGTCAATCCGATGTTCCGGTCGTCACGGAGTTGACCTGGATCCTGAGTACTATAACTCCGATGGCCTTGCTGGAGAGATGCCACTCGTACAAAGACAAGCTCGCCAGAGGGTTGCCCGCTTCCCACGGATTATTTGCCTATCCTGTTCTGATGGCAGCCGACATCCTCCTATACGATAGTGACGTGGTCCCGGTTGGTAAGGATCAAAAACAGCATATCGAGGTGACCCGCGACATCGCGGTGAAGTTTAACGAGACTTATGGGAAAGTCTTCAAGGTGCCTGAGCCCAGTATCCGAAAGGAAGTTGCAACCGTGGTGGGCCTCGACGGTCAAAAGATGAGCAAGAGTTACGGGAACACGTTGGAAATTTTCACTGAAGAAAAGCTGCTCCGTAAAAAGATCATGGGGATCGTGACCGATTCGATCCCGGTCGGGGAACCCAAGAATCCTGATCAATCAACGATTGTGGAACTTTACCGGCTCTTCGCGCCCGCCGATCAGGTCACACGGATGGAGGACGAATTCCGCGCCGGCGGCGTCGGTTACGGTGAATTCAAGAAACGGCTTTTCGAAGCGGTCTGGGAGACCTTCGCGCCGATGCGAAAGCGTCGAGCCGAATTGGAATCCAATCCAGACTACGTGGACCGGGTTCTGGCAGATGGGGCGGAAAGAGCACGCCAGGTCGCTAATGAAACGATGACGCGCGTTCGAAGAGCGGTCGGGCTGCGGGACGGTTGAGAAAGGCCGGTTCCGCGCGCCAAACCCCGAATGTGCGAGGGCGACGTGCCGGCCAGCTCGGAGAGCTGATCCTATGTTGCTTGTGGCCTCGGTATTTGGATAGGCGTTGGGAAGCTACTTGTTGACTGGAATTCCAAGCAGGGCGTTTTTAGGGGAAAGAAATTGTCAGACCGGGCGAACTTTTTCTATAGTTAGCTCCCCGTGGACCAAGGATTGGAGACAGGTTATGATCAATACCGACCCAGAGCACAGGTCTGAGGACCCCCTCGCATCCGAGAAAATCCAGGTCGACCGGAAAGTCTTCTTCCTCGATTTGAAGGAAAATCAGCGGGGCCGTTTCCTCAAAATTACCGAGGATGTCAGCGGCCGACGGGATACGATCATGTTGCCTGCGAGTGGTTTTCAGGACTTCATCAAAGCCTTCAGCCGGATAGTGGATATCGAGCAGAAGCTTTAGGTCAGATTCCGAGGTTAGGTTGTAGGACGGGCGGGTCACCAGTCGGAGCCCCGCTCCAAACACCCCACAGGAAGGTTGAACTTTCCCAAGCCACCGCTAATCTGCAACGGCCATGCCGAAGAATACCGACCTGCATAAAATCCTGCTGATTGGCTCGGGACCGATTGTTATCGGCCAAGGCTGCGAGTTCGATTATTCGGGCGTTCAGGCTTGCAAGGCGCTGCGAGAAGAGGGCTACGAAGTAATTCTGGTCAACTCGAACCCGGCGACAATCATGACTGACCCTGAGTTCGCCACTCGAACGTATATCGAACCGATTACAGCTGACGTGACGGAGCGCATCATTCAACGGGAGCGGCCTGACGCCCTTCTGCCAACCCTGGGGGGGCAGACAGCGCTCAATACAGCCATGGAGTTGCATCGGAACGGGACCCTGAAAAAACACGGCGTCCGCCTCATCGGTGCTAGCGCTGAGGCAATAGCCAAGGGAGAAGATCGCCAACTGTTTAAGGAAGCCATGCTAAGGATCGGTTTGGACGTGCCGAAATCCGGGACTGCGCATCATCTCAATGAGGCTCGGGATGTCGCTGCTCTCATCGGATCTCTCCCTCTCATCATTCGCCCAGCGTATACCCTCGGAGGCGCTGGTGGCGGCGTGGCCTACAATCGACAGGAATTCGAAGAGATTGTGCTACGCGGCCTGGACCAGTCGCCTGTCAGCGAGGTCTTGATCGAAGAATCGCTGCTGGGCTGGAAGGAGTTCGAAATGGAAGTCATGCGAGATCGTGCAGACAACTGCGTCGTGATCTGTTCGATCGAGAATTTCGATCCAATGGGAATTCATACCGGCGACTCGATCACCGTTGCCCCTGCTCAGACCCTCACTGATCGGGAGTTCCAGTTGATGCGTGATGCTTCGTTCGCGGTCATTCGTGAAATCGGGGTTGAAACCGGCGGCTCAAACATTCAGTTCGCTGTAAACCCACAAAACGGGCGTATGGCCGTAATTGAGATGAACCCGCGCGTCTCGCGCTCTTCCGCTCTTGCGTCAAAGGCTACCGGGTTTCCGATTGCCAAGATCGCAGCGAGGCTCGCCATCGGCTACACCCTTGACGAAATCCGGAATGATATTACGCGCGAGACCCCGGCCAGTTTTGAGCCGGTCATTGACTATTGTGTCGTTAAGGTTCCACGGTTCACGTTCGAAAAATTTCCGCAGGCTGACTCGACGCTTACTACTCAAATGAAGAGCGTTGGCGAAGCCATGGCAATTGGACGCACTTTTAAGGAGTCGCTCCAAAAAGCATTGCGCTCCCTGGAAATTGGGCGATTCGGGCTCGGCGGCGACGGGAAAGATCTGAGGCCAGGCGGTTCAAGGCACCATTGGGACAAGGAGGAAATCCAACGTAGGCTGACTAACGCATCCTGGGATCGGATCTTCTATCTTCGGTATGCTCTGCTCGCGGGATTTTCGGTGAAGAAGATCCAGGAGTTAACCGGGATCGATCCTTGGTTCCTGGAAAATATTCGTGAAATCACCGAAAAGGAGGAGCGCATCCGCGACGGTACACTTGAACTTCGCCAGGCGAAACAACTCGGTTTTTCCGATCGTCAGATTGCACACCTGACCTGCCGCACCGAAGACGCGGTGCGGAGGGAAAGGATTGAGAAGCAAATCCTGCCGACGTATCGGCTGGTCGACACCTGCGCCGCAGAATTCGAGGCATACACACCTTATTACTACTCGACCTACGGCGAAGAGAATGAAACCCGCGATGGTGCTCGCAGAAAAGTCATGATCCTTGGCGGTGGACCAAACCGGATTGGCCAAGGCATCGAATTCGATTACTGCTGCGTACACGCGGCCTTCGCGCTTCGCGAAGAAGGGTTCGAAACGATCATGGTGAACTCGAATCCGGAGACCGTCTCGACCGACTACGACACCAGCGACAAGCTCTATTTTGAGCCGTTGACGCTTGAGGACGTCCTTAACATCTACGAGCAGGAGCAATGCTGGGCCGCGATCGTCCAGTTTGGAGGCCAGACACCGCTGAATCTCGCAGCCGCGCTTCAGGCAAACGGTGTGCACATCATTGGCACTCAGCCCAAAAGCATTGAGATCGCCGAAGACCGGCAGTATTTTTCCGCCCTTCTGCGACGTCTGGGACTGAATCAGCCGCCGAGCGGAACGGCAACCAATGAGCAGCAAGCTGTCCAGGTGGCGAATTCGATTGGCTACCCGGTCCTGGTTCGCCCTTCCTTCGTTCTGGGAGGTCGAGCGATGGAGATTGTTTACCAGGACGATGATCTTCGCCGCTATATACGAACTGCAGTCGAGGCAAGCCCCGAGCGCCCAGTCCTCGTTGATCGCTTCCTGGAAGATGCCACCGAAGTCGATGTCGACTGCATCGCCGATGGCGAGGTCGCCGTGATCGGCGCCATCATGCAGCATATCGAGGAAGCCGGTATCCACAGCGGCGACAGCGCTTGTGTCATTCCAGCGTTCTCTCTGTCTGCACGAGTAAAGAAGACCATCGAGCAGGCTACGAAGGCCCTGGCGCGGGAATTGGAAGTTCGCGGCTTGATGAACATCCAATTCGCGATCAAAGACGACGAGGTCTATGTACTTGAAGTCAATCCGCGCGCTTCGCGGACAGTCCCGTTTGTCAGCAAGGCCATCGGCGTTCCGCTTGCCAAGCTCGCGGCGAAGGTCATGGCCGGAAAGTCTCTCCGTGAGCTGGGCTTCACGAAAGAGATTGTTCCGAAGCACTACTCTGTAAAAGAAGCTGTCTTCCCGTTCATCCGCTTCCCTGGTATCGACATCACACTCGGACCGGAAATGAAGTCGACTGGAGAAGTGATGGGAATTGATCAGGACCTCGGACTCGCCTACGCGAAATCACAAATGGCGGCGCAACCGCCGCTTCCGAATGGTGGTTCAGTCTTCGTAAGCGTCAAAGATGCGGATAAACCGGAGATCGTTTCGTTAGCCGCACAGCTGGTGGATTTGGGATTTAAACTCTTCGCGACGAGTGGGACCGCGGCAGCTCTGACCTCGGGCGGCGTGCCGGTCACCCGGCTCTTCAAGCTCTCCGAAGGGCGGCCGCATGTTCTTGACCTGCTGAAAAATGACGAAATCGATCTGATCATCAATACGCCCAGTGGCAAGACGCCGCGGCAAGACGAGGTTCGTATTCGCAGTCATGCCACGGCCAGCCGCATTCCCATCCTGACGACAATCAGCGCCGTAGAAGCAAGTATCCGCGCAATCCGATCCCTTCAGACCAAAGGACTCGGTGTGTGTTCGCTGCAGGAATACCACCAAGTTCCGAGTTCCGAGTTCTGAGTTCCGTGTTCCGTGTTCCGTGTTCCGTGTTCCGTGTTCCGTGTTTGGCGTTCAGCGTTTGGCGTTCGGCGTTTGGCGTTCGGTAGGGCGAGGTTCATCCGAGCCGATTCTTAGTCAGAGGGTTGCTCTCACGCTCTACCGGCTCACATGAAGTTCGCCCTACCGTCCGGCAATAGGCCCACGCCCGGTACGCAACGCCGAACTCGGAACGCCGACTGTGGAACTCGGAACTTTGAACTCATAACCCAGACCTGCTACCTCTAAGCTCATGCACAGCATGACAGGCTTTGGCCGCGGCCAAATTGCGAGCGCAAGTGTCAAAGTGGTCGTCGAGATTCAGTCGGTAAACAAGCGGCAATCCGAAATCATTCTGAATCTGCCAGCTCGGCTCTCTGAGCTCGAACCCGACATGCGTACGATGATCGATCGGCGCGTCCACCGGGGCCGGCTCGCCGTCAACGTCTCAGCAGTATTCGCCAAGACCAGCCTTCATCCCGTAGTCAATCGCGATCTGGCCAAAGCCTACCTGCAGTCCTTGCGTCGTTTGCAACAAGAGCTGAAGCTGTCCGGGGATATTACCATTGAAGCCATCCTGCATGCACCAGGAGTGATTGAGACGCCTCAAGGAACCACTCTTGATCCGGCAAGTCGGGCTGCGGCTCTCGCCGCGCTTGATGTCGCTCTGCAGAAGTTACTATCCATGCGAGCAAAGGAAGGGGCGAATCTTTTGAAGGACCTCATGCGCCGGACCAGAGCTGTTCGTCAGATGCTCGCCAGAATTCGCAAACTCCAGCCCCAAGCCGCTCGTCGTTACCAAGCGCAACTGCGCGAGCGTTTGCAGAAGCTTGGCCTCGAGATCTCCGTGGACGATGATCGCATGGCCAAGGAAATCGCGTACTTTGCCGAGCGCTCGGATTTCTCCGAAGAAGTCACCAGACTGGAGTCACACCTCGATCAATTTGCAGAGACCAGCACAAAAAAGGAGCCAATCGGTCGGACCCTCGAATTTCTCAGCCAGGAAATTGGCCGCGAGCTCAATACCCTGAGCGCGAAAGCGAATAGCGCTGAGATTTCCCAACTCGTCGTGCACTGTAAAGGGGCATTGGAAAAGATTCGGGAACAGATCCAGAATGTCGAGTAAGCGTTTCTTGTGTCTCGTTTCTCGTGTCTCGTTGCTCGTTTATCGCTATCCTTCTGAGTGGACGAGAAACGTGAAACCTGAAACGTGAAACGACGAACGTTATGAACATTGTGCTCGGAGTTACGGCGTCGATTGCAGCCTACAAGGCTGCGGACATCGCCAGCAAGTTGACCAAGCAAGGATGCGACGTGCACGTCGTGATGACACGCGGAGCAACCCACTTCATCACGCCGCTTACGCTCCAGACCTTATCTCGGAATCCCGTTACAACGGACATCTTTGACGAGAAGGCAGACTGGCAGCCGGGGCACATCGAACTTGCTGACAATGCCGACCTCTTGCTCATCGCTCCAGCAACCGCCGATATCCTCGCTAAGCTCGCGCACGGCTTCGCTGACGACGCGCTTACTGCCATTGCCCTGGCAACGAAAGCGGAGTTGGTCATTGCACCAGCGATGAACGGAAAGATGTGGTTGCATCCTGCCACGCAAGAAAATGTCGAGATTCTGACGCGGCGCGGCGCCGATTTCATCGGCCCGGAAGCGGGCCTTCTGGCTTGCGGATACGAAGGCATCGGCCGTCTCTGGCCAGCGGACGATATCGTTGCGAAAGCGCTTCAATACAAGCACGACAAGCGCCGATCTTAGTGCTCCGAGTTCCGAGTTGGCGTTCGGTAGGGCGAGGTTCATCCGAGCCGATTCCTAGAGGGTTACTCTCACGTTCTACCGGCTCACATGAAGTTCACCCTACCGTCCGGCAATAGGTCCACGCCCGGTACGCAACGCGAAACCCGGAACGCGGAACCCGGAACGCGGAACAAAAAAAATAGGAGGAGAGTTTGATCTCCTCCTATCCAGGTTGAGTGCCGAAGGAAATTACTTTTTCGCGGCAGGTTTCTTCGCCGGCGCTTTTTTCGCGACTTTTTTAGCCGGAGCCTTTTTTGCCGTCGCCTTCTTGGCCGGGGCTTTCTTTGCTGGCATCAGTTATCCCCCCTTTCATTCCGCAGTTGCGGAGGATGAATATTCATTACAAATGGCTTGACTACTGAACATTCGCTGCATCGTCAATCAGAATTTATAACATTGTTAACTTTTTGCGTTTATCGTACAGCCCGCGACTTTGGTCGGTGGTGCTGCTTTTGGGTTTTGGGTTCTGCGTTTTGGGTTCTGCGTCTTGAGTTTGCGTTTTGGGTTTTTGCGTTTTGCGCATTTCTGCAGGACGTTCGTCATCCACAACGCAAAACCAAGAACTTAAAACTCAGAACTCAGAACCAAACAGGGTGAACCACTTCCTCAACGCCGCTACCAGAGCCGCTCGTGAAGCCGGAGATCTACTGCGTTCCAACTTCGGCCATCCCCTAAAAGTGGACGCTGAAGAAGCGCACGACATCAAACTCGAGCTCGATGTGCGCTCTCAAAATCTCATTACCAAAGTCCTGCTCGACGCATTTCCGGATCACGGAGTGCTCGGCGAAGAAGGATTGGAGCAGAGCAGCTCGAAGGAATTGGAGTGGGTTGTCGATCCTATCGACGGTACCGTAAATTTCTTTTACGCAATTCCCCACTTTTGTATTTCGATCGCTTTACGCAAAAAGGATGAGATTTTGGTTGGTGTAGTATACGATCCGATCCGCGAGGAGCTGTGGCAAGCCGTCCGTCAGGGAAACGCCAGGCTGAATGACCAGATCATACACGTTAGCGAGCATAGCCAGGTTTCGGAGGCAATCGTCTCGGTTGGTTTTTCCAAGACAAGCCGCGGAATCGAAAGCGGGATGAAAATCCTCGACTCGATGGTCAGACGCGCGCGCAAATGCCGGATGATGGGGAGCGCGGCGCTTGATCTTGCCTACGTGGCCTCAGGCCGGTTCGACGCCTATATCGAACCGAGCGTGAATTGGTGGGACATCGCAGCCGGTGTACTTCTTGTCGAATGCGCCGGAGGTAAAGTCTCGATCAAGCCGAGCAAACTCGTGAACGGCAAACTGTCGGTCGTTGCGACAAATGGAAAGATTAATTTGGAACTATCGGAGGATTGCTAACGATGTATCGCAGCGGAATTGGCTATGACGTGCACCGGCTCGTGCCTGGACGCAGGCTCGTCCTCGGCGGAGTCGAAATCCCCCATGTGCAAGGTTTGGACGGGCATTCGGATGCGGACGTCCTGAGCCACGCTATCGCCGATGCGCTGCTTGGCGCCGCCGGAGAACGGGACATCGGCCATCACTTTCCAAACACCGATCCCTCAATAAAAGGAATCGACAGCCAGGATATTCTGCAACGAGTCCAAGCAATTCTGACGGCCAAACACCTCGCAGTCGTTAATATCGACAGCTCAATCATTGCCGAAGAACCAAGGCTTGAACCGTATATCCAAAAGATGCGCGAGCGGTTGTCGAAGACCTTACAGATTCCCTTCTCGCGCATTGGAGTTAAGGCGACGACAAACGAAGGGCTGGGATTCATCGGACGCAAGGAAGGCATCGCTGCGATGGCGGTCGTGAGCGTGCAAAAGCTGGAACCCAGGCTCACCACCGAGCCAGAAGGCAAGCTGGTTTAGACCGCTTTGCCAATCGAATGACAAATGACAAGGCGCCCGGAATGGCCATCGAATTTGTCGTTTGCTTTGCGCCATATGTCATATCGATTTCAACCTATTTTCGGTTGAACTCAGGCACAACCCGCGAGAAACGTATCACTCAATTCCGCTATGCCGATTCAACTCTTCAACACGCTCACGCGACAGGTTGAACCCTTTCAGCCGCTCGATCCTGCTGGCAAGGTCGTGAAGATGTATACCTGCGGACCGACCGTTTATTCCTTCGCACACATCGGAAATTTTCGAGCCTACGTTTTCGAGGATCTGCTTCATCGGCACCTGGAAGCCCGCGGTTACGAAGTTGACCGCGTCCTCAATCTTACGGACGTCGACGATAAAACTATTCGTGGCAGCCACGAGGCGAGGATTCCCCTCTCCGAATTCACCAAGAAATTCAAGATCGCGTTTTTTGAAGATCTCGCTGCGCTTCGGATCAAGCCTGCTGCGCACTCTCCGGCAGCGACTGATTCCGAGAACATCGCTAAGATGATCGAGATGATCGGTGTTTTAGTCGAGAGCGGCATCGCCTACCAGGCGGAAGATCGTTCCGTCTACTTTCGCATCAACCGATTCGCGGACTATGGGCAACTGGCGCACCTCAACCTGGAAGAGTTGCGGCCGTCGGGCCGGGTTCGAAGCGACAATTATGAGAAGGAAAGCCTGGGCGACTTCGCGCTTTGGAAAGCATGGGATGAAGAGGATGGAAACGTGGGATGGGAGAGCCCGTGGGGCAGAGGTCGCCCCGGCTGGCACATCGAGTGCAGCGCGATGGCAACTCGCCTCCTCGGTCCACAAATCGATATCCATTGCGGCGGCGTCGACAACATCTTCCCCCACCATGAAGCCGAGATCGCGCAATCGGAATCCTGCACGGGCCAGAAATTTGTGCGCTACTGGCTACACTGCGCTCATCTCCTCGTTGACGGCCAAAAGATGTCAAAGTCGCTTGGAAACTTTTACACGCTTCGCGATCTCTTCGACAAAGGATTTACCGGTCGCGAGGTTCGATATGCCCTCCTTCAGGTCAATTATCGGCTTCCGCTCAATTTTACTTTTGATGGATTGATCGCGGCGCGGCAGGCACTTCTCCGTCTCGACGAATGGGTGCAGCGGCTGCGCGAACTCGCCAAGACCGCCGCCCCAAGACCGGACTTTGCGCCGGCCGAATCAGACCCGTTCTTTGTGGCATTGGATGATAATCTCAATATCTCCGCCGCATTGGCTGAACTCTTCGAGCAGGTCCGTGCAACCAATCGCGCGATGGATCAGGCCAAACTATCTCCGGCTGAGGCTGCAGCACTGCTCGAATGGTGGGAACGAATTAATCGTATCCTCCAACTCCACAATGCGGGTGATTTCGTACCCGCTGTGGTGTTAGACCTCGTTGACCAGCGAGAACAGGCGCGTCGGGAAAAGGACTGGCCGAAAGGCGACAAACTTCGTCACGAGGTCGAATTGCATGGCTGGGTAGTGAAAGATACGAAAGACGGGCCAAAGCTGTCGAAGAAGGCGGGGTAAGAAGAAGTGGCAGAGAGGAAGTGGCAGTGGCAGAGGGGAAGTGGCAGTTCTAGCCTAAAACTCGCGATTGCCCCGGAGGGCGACGCTCCGCCGTCGTCGCAACTTCGAATCTTGATCTCATGCGAACAGCAGAAGCCGCCCTGATACTGGCGCCATCTTAGCCCTGCCTTTTTCTGACACTGACACTTTTCCCCCCGACACTGACACTTTCCCGCTGACACTTCCCCTCTGCCATTGCCTCCCCGACACTAAGGCTTTTCTCTCTCCGCTTACCTCTGTATGTTCCCCCGAATGTTTTCTGCTTCAGACTACCTCGACCTGAGCCAAACAGAGCATCGGACACTCTTCGATAACACGACCCAGATCTGGGATGTCCTGAAGCAAATCGCCAGTTATCTTCAGTTTCGGCTCAATCCAGCTGTCCACGGACGTTTGCTCGGAAGGCCCTTTATCGGCGAAATGGTCTATATCGGGCACGGGACGGTTATTGAAAACGGTGCGACCGTTAAAGGACCAGCCTGGATCGGGAATAATTGCCAAATCCGAAGTGGCTGTTACATCCGCGAAAGTGTGATCGTTGGCGACGGGGTAGTCCTTGGCAATTCGTGTGAGTTTAAAAATTGCGTGGTATTCAACGGCGCCGAGATCCCCCATTTCAATTATGTCGGCGATTCTATTCTCGGCTACAAGGCACACTTGGGCGCAGGAGTGATTCTGGCAAATGTCCGATTGGACCGGAAGGAAATCCATTTGCGCTACGAAAACCAGCGCATCGCCACGGGCCTTCGCAAGTTCGGCGCCATCGTCGGCGATCGAGCCGAGATCGGCTGTCACTCGGTGATTAGTCCGGGTTCGATTCTTGCACGAAACACCGTGATTTATCCGCTTACCCATTTTAGCGGCGTGTTACCGGAAAACACGATTTTGCAGACGCATCAGACACAGCAAGAGGTCAAACGTCATCCGGTGGAATAGGTTGCGTTGAAGTTGAGGGGCGAAGCTCCGGCTTCGGCTGGTAGGGCGAGAATTTATTCGAGCCGTGAGGCAGCGTTTTTGCGTTCCGGGAATGCTGATTCTTCGGCTTGATGACAAGTCTGGCGGTCATAACCAGGAAATTGGCTCGAATAAATTCTCGCCCTACCAGCCCACGGCTAACCCGACTCAGTTCAATCGCCCCGCCCACCGGCGACCAGTCATTGCAAAGAATCGTTTTCCCGGTCCCGGATCCGAAATCCTTGCCGGAGGGTTGGGCCACGCAACTCAAGACGGGAGTCAAATCGATCCAGTGGCGTGGAGACCAGTTCCCAATCGCCGGGATTAGAAGGGGGCATAGGAAGCCAAACACCGAGTCCGGAGCGTGTAAGTCGCACGGTCATAACTGGCCGTCCTCCAACGAAATTTGGCAATTTTTCACCTTCGTATCCGAGCCTTCCGAGGCCAACTCCTGCATCGTAAGATAGGAGACTCAAGACCACCGCTCCGGCAATGGAAGATGCAATCTTTGACGTCTGAGCCGAAACAGCAAGCGGACATATCAAGACATTTGCACCGAAGATCCAGAGCGTCGCTTCGGCAAATCGCGGAGCGGGTGCAGTAAAAAACCAAAATATCAGACCAAGAAGTGAAGGTGTTATGAAAGCGAACCATTTCCATAAGTTTTGGCGTTCACAGCGCCAAGAGCGGCCCACCAGGAAGAGCAGCAACCCAACCACCGTCAAAACCAAGGGCCTGATAACGCTAGGATTCTGCCAGAAGCTGGAGAACCACGGCCCAAGCCAAGCCCAGCTTCTGAGGACTATTTCTGGGGGGAGACCGGGATTGCGCGCCCAGCTCAAGGCCCAATCTCTCTCGCGTTCGATGAGTTCATGCGGGACAGTCCAATCAAAATTCAGTCGGGCCAATTCGGAAGGAAATAACGGATACCCGCTGGTGACATACCCACAGCAGACCCACGGAATCAGGAGCGCCCCTGCCCACAAACTAACAGGGACCAGGGGCGAAACACTTCGAAATCGCAGCCAGAACAGAGATGGCGCAATCGCTGCAGTAGCGAGTCCGAGCGCGAGATAAGATAACTTGATTTGGATCGCCAAAACGACGGCGGACAGACAGAGAAACAGGGAATTTGTGTTCTGCTGAGTGGTTAGCTCGTCCCGGAAAAGGATCTCTCGGAAGTACCAGGCGGCCAGAACTGCTATCGCCGCCCCACCAATATCAGGCTGGGGCGAAGATAAACAGGGAGAAAAGATCAGTCCACCGAGGAACGCGAACAGGCTGAGTGCGTAGATAGTTCGCGGGAAATCCCCCGGCGCCGAACCTTTCCCAAACAACCCCTGGCTCACTACGCCGGCTGCCAGAATCACTAGCGAGGGATTGACAAACTCTTGCCCCAACCTTAGACCCGACGGCACGCCAAGGAGCGCTGCCAGCGCCGATAAAGAAGAATTAAATCCGAGGCGGCCATGGAGATTGGCCAGGCCCGGTACCGCGCCATACTCCCAGACCCATCTAACCGCTGCGAGATGGTAAAGCGCGCCATCGTAGCAAAACCCATTGGTGAGGGCATTGAAGGTTCCGACCAACCAGAGGGGCAAAACCAAGATCAAACTTCGCCACCGAGTTTCTTTTGCTCCGGCCCCGACGATTTCAATAAGCTGGCGGTATCTAAGGAAGGCTATGACGGCGGCGACCACTAGTAGAACCATATTCGAAAATGGCCGCAGCCCACCAAACAAGCTCCAGATTTGGCCAAAGGCAACAGCTGCGCATAATCCTATGAATCCTAAATCAGGCAGACTGAACCGGGCAAAGCGCCTCGGCCCTAGGCACGCGCCAAGTACCGTGCCGAGCAGCAGAAATTCAATCTGAAAAAAGAGCAGCAGTAGCGAGCTCTTTAACGGCGCCCGAAAATGAACCAGCGCCGCAAGCCCGCAAAAATCAGACGGTGGGAGAATCGACGAGCTCATTGCGGGCTCGCAGCTCGGTCATTGTCCAATGCAGTTAGGAAGATCGGTTGAGGTTGTCTATACTCGCGATGCTGACATCGTCTGTTTGCCGCGTTTCTTGCTCACCAGAGTCTCATAAATCCGCTCCATCTCACGAATTTGCTTCAGCGCGGAGTACTGTTCCTCAACGAATTTCGCTGCAGCGGACCGGACCCTCTCAGTTTCAGCTTGATTGGAAAGAAACGCGTGAATCGCGCGAGCCCACTGTCCTTCGGATTCATTGGCATTGAGCAGCAGAGCCACGTCGTTCAACTTTTCTCTCTCGCCATTGATACGAATCACAGCCGCCGGCACGCGAAAAGAAAAGGCCTCCAGTAAGACCATTGGTAGATCCTCCAAATCCGACGTTAAAACGAACAGGTCAATATTGCCGAAAAACGGCGCCAGAGAATCCGTCGCGCCCGGCCAGGAGACACGATCATCAACGCCGAGCTCACGCGATATTGCTTGGAGTCTTTCTGCTTCCGGTCCGTTCCCTGCAAGAATAAACCGGTAGTCAGAATCGATTTCGAGAAGGTGTTTCGCCACCTTTAGAAACCGGGAAAACTGCTTCCAGGGGACAAATCGCCCCGCTGCGCCGATAGCCTTGCCCATTCTTACGCTCCTGTTCGATTGCGGCGGAGTGATGACCCCGTTTTTAATCAAAAAAAACTTCTTCGCCGAAAGTTTCTCCTTCTGAATCAGCTTTTCTCTGATGCTATCAGAAATGACAAAGACGGCATCAGCGCAACGATTTGCCAATCGATCCACGGTGCGCGCAAAAAAATTTTCAAAACGAAACGCTTCGTAGCAGTGGTCATGCGAAACAACGACCGGAACGCCCAGCAGCTTCGCCAAAGGTTTACCCAGCCAGTTCGAGGCGTACAAGTGACATTGCACCACGTCAAATCGGCCCCTCCAGAGCAACCACGGAAGCGAAAACAAATACCAAGGGAACCATCGCCGCGGCGAAAGCGCGATCACTGGCACACCTAGTTTCCCCGCCCGATTCAGGAAGACAGTTCTCGCGTTGGCATGCAATGCTGCCAGCGAAAGCTCGAACCGGTCGCGGTCGTAATTCTCCAGACATCCAAAGAGTACGGTTTGTGCGCCACCGAGATCGAGATTATCGATCAGATGCAGAACGCGAATCTTACGCTTCATCCTTCGCTCTCAAAAGCCGATACCGGGTCCGGCAGCGCCGGGCAATCGCTAACGTGCCGAGACGGAGAAAGGTTAACGGAAACAAGACATCCCGATGCGACTGCGCCAGGGCCGTGGAGAAAGCTTTTCGCGGCCTCCTGTTTAACGCATGAATCATGACCTCTGTCGCAAGACATTCGCGGCGCCACCGATCAAGCAGCACAAGTTGGTCGCTCGGGAGCTTTTGGTCGTCAACGAGTCGCTGAATGATCCTTAGTCCATCTCCCATCCCCTTGAGTAGAGAATCGCCCCCGGCGTTCATCGTGAGCGACTTGGCGTGCCAGCGGTAACGGTAGAGAATTCGCGAGACCGGCGCATCGGGAATTTGTGCGAGCGCAGCGCGAATGAGAAAATCCCGGTCAGCCGCAATCGGATAATCAAGATTGAAGTCGCCGATCTTTTCAAAGACTGAACGGCGAAAGAACCGGGCATTGATGATTGGCAATCCAATCGTGACGTTGCGCAAGGAGAGTTGATAACGTCGCGCATCCTCGTACCGATGCATTTCAATCTCCCGGCCAGCGCTGGATCGCCGAAAAATCTGGCATCCCCCCGAAACAATCATCGTACCAACTGCATTGCGAAACAGATTTGCACAAAGACGGAATGCGCCAGGAACAAACAGATCGTCAGAATTGAGCAAAGCGATCACCTCACCGGTCGCCAGCTTGAGCCCTTTGTTAAAGGCGTCATAAACCCCGTGATCGGGTTCGGAGACCACATGGAGATGAGGGTAACGCCGGGCGATAGACAAGGTCCGATCCGTTGAGCCCCCATCAATGAGCCAGTGCTCGAATTCCGGATAATTTTGCGCCGTGACGCTCTCGACCGCCTCTGCGATAAATTCTTCACGATTCAGGCAGGGCGTAATGACGGAGATCTTCATGAAGCGGATCGCGGCGACGATGGAGCCATCGCCCTCCACTGTCTACTGCCCACTGCCTACTGTCTACTCTCCGCGATTCCCGCCGCCGGAGCGATGACGGTCAGGCCGCGGGGGATGATGCTAAAGCGCACTGGCGTGGTGCCGATCTGCTGTCCGTCTACATGCACAAATAGACGCTTCCTCGACGAGACTTCCAGCGCACCGGCCTCAAAGATTTCCAGCTTGGGGTGGTACTGATAGCGACCTCGGCTGATCGCCCAGAAGTGAGTAAATAATTCGCGTTTGCTGAAATCCCTGAAGACTCCGACGGAGAGAAGCCCATCGTCAAGAAGCGCGCCAGGGCATACGGCGAAGTTGCCGCCGTAGTAAGGACCGTTGGAGGTCGCGACGAACCAACAACGAAGTTTCACACCACGCTGCGTCTTTTTGAACCGCCGTCGCCGGCGCCCCAGCGGCAATTGGCCCCGAAACGAGCGTCGGTAAGCTTCTTCCACGGGACGATCGAAGAAAAGTCTTACCGGGGTTTGGGAGTGGGAAAGCGCGAGAGAAACAGCGCGCCAGAGCGCGCCAAACCGGCCACGCTTAAACTCTTCTCCGATTGGAAAGAGTTCTGCGTCAACACCTACGCCAGCCGCCTCGAAAAAATAGTGACGCTCATCGGCAACGCCAACGTCAATCCGCCGAGTGTTGCCTGACTCCAGTAGCTGACATGCGCCATCGATGTCTCTCGGAATGTTTAAACTCAACGCGAGATTATTAAAAGTACCGAGCGGGATGATGGCTAGCGGGATCGCGTTTCCTACTAGCGCCGAGGCGACCTCTCGCACGGTGCCATCTCCGCCGGCCACGGCTATAAGGTCAGCTCCATCCCGAGCGGCCTGATGCGCCCGGTCGATCAACGCCAACCCCGGTTCAACCACGACCTCCTCGACCTGACTTGCCACAGCGCTCAGCCGTTGCCGGACAAGTGTTCGGGCATCCTCTTGTGAATGTCCGCTCCAGGGATTCTGGAAAAAAACGATGCGTTTGTACGGCTCATGACTCACAGTTCATGTTCTCGTTTCACGTTTCACGTCTCTCGTTTCACGTCTCTCGTTTTTCGGACTTCCGTCACGCCAATCGTCGAACCCTATAATACTTGGCGAAAACTCCAATCCACAACGACATCCTCTCTGAGCTTCCGGTAATCACCGACAGAACGAGAAACGTGAAACGAGAGACGAGAAACGTGAAACGTAAAACGTTGCCTTAGCCCGCCCGAGATTGAACCTGCCGCTGGTAAGAGTTTACAATTATATCCAGGATTCGCTGGCCCGTGATGACGCGATCGGTCGCGTAGTCGAGGTTTCCGTCAGGCCCAATCACGGCGATACCAAAATCTCCAACTCGATATTCGTCCGCCACGGAGATTGGATCAGGTAGAACGACAAACGGCACGTCAGAGCGCGTGACCAGCCCGCTCTCCCTTGTAAATGCAACGAAAAACAACGCGTTCTGGGCCGAGAGTTGCCGGTATCGTCGCGTTATTTCTTTTACTTGATGGATGAAATCTTTTTGACCAGGCCTGGTGGCGAAGATCAGGACCACCGGTTGGCCTCGCAAGTCCCGCAACCTCCGAACCTTACCGGTGACGCTGCTCCAGGCAAAGTCGGGCGCGGGCCTCGGGACGGCGGCAGGTGCCGGCTTTCTGCCAGCGGCTTTCTCAGGATTCTGCGCATTCGATGCAGACAGGATAATTCCAAAAATTAAAGGGCAAAAAACGAGAGCGACTGGCTTCATACTTTCATGATATCGATTTCCTTGGAATGCAAATGTGCGTCGATGTCATTCACATACTTGTCGGTTAGCTTCTGGATCTCTTCTTCGAGATCGTGCCGTTGGTCTTCGGTTATATCACCTTGCTTTTCCAATTTCTTTACCTGGTCCATTCCAGTCCGTCTGCCGGCGCGAATGCGTACGCGAGCCTCTTCGGCCATGTGCCGAGTGCCTTTGACCAAGTCCTTTCTCCGCTCTTCTGTGAGTTCAGGAATAGGTAAACGAATCAATTTGCCCTCGACCGCAGGCGTGATCCCCACCTTCGACTCGATCAATGCCCTTTCGATGTCGCGTGCCACGCTTGCGTCAAACGGCTGAATTAAAAGCAGCCGAGGCTCCGGAGTCGTGATGAGGGCCAATTGTTTCAACTTCATGGAAGTACCGTAAGCGGAGACGTCGATATTCTCGACCAACGCTGACGAGGCCTTTCCAGTTCGAACAGAGGCGAACTCATGGATCATGTACTCCACGCTTTTTTCCATCGCTTCTTCGGTTTCAAGCAAAATATCATCAGGTGTCATATAGGGGCTCCGTTTGGCGTTCACCGCTCGGCGCTCGGTGTTTGGCGCCCGGCGTTCAGGCGATGGAACACGCCTCCAAGCGCTAAACGCGGAACGCCAAACACCGAACGCTAAACGATTTCGTTACTCCGAAGTAACTAAAGTACCAACTCTTTCACCGCAGACTACTTTCTTAATATTGTGCGGTCTGCTCATGTCAAAAACGATGATCGGAACCCGGTTGTCCATGCAGAGACTGAAAGCGGTCGAATCCATCACTCGTAGTCTCTTTGTCAATGCCTCGGTGTAAGAGACCGTTTCATACCGTTGGGCATTCGGATTCAGCTTCGGATCACTGTCATATATTCCGTCGACCTTAGTTGCCTTCAGGATCACTTCGGCTCGAATTTCGTTCGCCCGAAGCGCAGCGGTAGTGTCGGTCGAAAAAAATGGATTTCCTGTACCTGCGCCAAAAATCACCACCCGGCCGAGCTCAAGGTGCCGGATGGCTCGCCGAAGAATGAACGGCTCCGCCACATTAGCCATTTCAATCGCGCTCTGCAGACGGGTTGCAACGCCGATTTGCTCGAGCGCGCTCTGCAGCGCCATGCCATTAATGACCGTGGCGAGCATTCCCATGTAGTCCGCAGTCGTACGATCCATTCCGCGATGGCTAGCGGTCAGTCCGCGCCAGATATTGCCTCCGCCAATGACAACGGCAATTTCCACGCCGAGATCACGAACCTCTTTGAGCTGTTTCGCGATATTGGTGACGATATCCGGTGAAATTGTCTCTTGGCTTTCGGTCCCCCGGAGCGCTTCGCCGCTCAACTTCAATACGATTCGTCGGTATTTTGGCTGCCCGGTGATCGTTTCAGGATTCGACATGCAACGCCCTAGGGCTTAGTGGAGGATATCGGCGAAGTCAAGAGAAGTAGGCAAAAGCTCTGGCTTTTGGGCGTGAATCAAAGCTGGAGCTTTTATCTACTTTCGTAACTACTGAATCATTTTTCGGAACTCGGTTTCGCTGATCGCCTTGATGCCAAGACCGCGTGCCTTGTCCAGCTTGCTTCCCGCCTCTTGGCCCACAAGAAGATAGTCTGTTTTCTTGCTCACACTGCCGCCTATCCGACCCCCGTTCTGCCGAATTAATTCCGCAAATACCTCCCTTGGTTCACTGAGCGTGCCGGTGATTACCCACGTCGTGGCAGCGAGTCTATCGCTGATGGGCTCCCGATGTTCAGCCTGCCCAAAGTTTAAACCGTGACGGCGCAAGGCTTCGATCAACGCCAGGTTGTCAGAATTTCTGAACCAATCGTGGATGCTCTGTGCCACGATCTCGCCCGTGTTCTGGACGCGGAGTAGTTCATCGACGGACGCTGTTTTGAGTCGGTCGAGCGTACCAAAATGCTGGGCCAACTCACGCGAGGCAGTAGCGCCGACGTGAGGAATACCCAATCCGAAAATTAATCTCCAAAGGGGCTGGCGCTTACTTGCTTCAATGCCCGAGAGAAGATTCGCGATGCTCTTGGGACCCATTCGGGCGAGCCCCCTTAGTTTCTCAGTGCTAAGGCCGTAAATGTGGTCGATTCGCCTCACGAGCCGGTTCTCAACCAGCTGCGCTACCATCATCTCGCCGAGTCCTTCGATATCGAGCGCCCCCTTATGCGCAAAATGCTCTAAACGCCGTCTGACCTGCTCCGGGCACTCTACGTTGGTGCAGCGCAGGTCAACTTGGCCGGCACTCCGGCTGACCGATTGCCCACAGCTCGGACATCGGCTAGGCATTTCAAAGATCGTTTCTTTCCCGGTCCGTTTCGCCTTCACAACCTCGATAACGGCGGGGATGACCTCGCCGGCCTTCTCTATAAGCACAGCGTCCCCGATCCGGATGTCCTTCCGTCGGATCTCCTCTCCATTGTGGAGCGTAGCCCGCGCAACGGTCGTCCCGCTGACAAATACCGGCTCCAAATGGGCGACCGGCGTCAGCTTCCCGGAGCGTCCAACTTGAATTTCGATCGAAAGAACGCGGGTTTCCGCTCGTTCGGCCTGATATTTGAAAGCCATAGCCCAGCGTGGCGCCTTCGACGTAAAGCCAAGGCGCTCTCGCTGGTCGTAGCGGTCTACCTTAACAACCGCACCGTCGGTCTCGAAAGCAAACTCGTGCCGGATAAGGCCAAGCTCCTGAATGGCCCGAATTACGTCACCAACACTTTCTCCAGTCCAGATCCGTTCATGAGTCGGTAGCCCCCAGGCCTTCAGACGCGCGAGTGCGTCGTGGTGCGTACTCACCTCAGCACCGCGCAGGTAGCCGAACTCGTAAAAGATTGCGCTCAGCTTTCGCTCCGCAACGAGTCGAGGATCCAATTGTTTCAAAGTTCCAGCCGCCGTATTACGTGGATTTGCAAAAATGACCTCTCCGGCCTCTGCACGATCGGCATTCAGGCGCTCGAAAACTTTCTTTGGCATGAATATTTCACCGCGAATTTCTACCTCGCCCGATGGCGACCCGCTAAGCTTGAGCGGAACCGACCGGATGGTGCGCACGTTTTGGGTCACGTCATCCCCAACTGCTCCGTTCCCGCGAGTGGCCGCATATTCGAGCTTGCCGTCCCGGTACAATGTGGAAATCGCGACGCCATCGATTTTAGGCTCAATCAGCACGCGAATCTTTTCGTCCGGCAACAAACGCGCCATCCTCCTGAAGAACTCGGCGACCTCCTCTTCAGAATATGTGTTATCCAGACTCAGCATCGGCGTTCGGTGCGTGATCTGCCGGAAGCCCTCCAGCGGGGTACCCCCCACGCGCTGAGTAGGCGACTCTGGAGAAATCAGCTCCGGAAATTCGCTCTCCAAGTCCTTCAGCTCCCTGTAGAGACGGTCATACTCCTGATCGCTGATCGACGGAGCAGCTTCCAAATAATAGCGACGATCATGCTCCGCGATTTCAGAACGCAGTTCCTCAACGCGCCGCCGCGCTTTTGCGAGTTTTTCCATAATTGAAAACGGAAACTTCAAGCTCTGAGATTTTCAGGTGCTATACCACAGAATTAAGCAGGGTTGTGTTGTTTTAAACAGAGTATAGCTCGGTGTGTTTGTCCCTATCCAGTCGGGAGCAAAACGCAGGACCACGCCCGTGGACTAAGCAGTACTAGAGTGTCAGTGGCATATGACTTGCTTTCTAGAGTCGAAGTTCGACGAACAAGTCGGCGATCACCAAAAGGAGCAAAAGAGCGCGGCTCGATTGGATAGGTTCTGTCCGTTTGGGGTGGGGGTCCCGACGGTCGCGACCAGCGGGGAAGTCCAATCGAGTCGTTCCTTTTTTTGAAAGGAGAATTTGACCTTTCGGTCAACTTTTTCTTTGCACTTTTAAAAAACCCACATTAGGCTTGGCGCTAAAGCAAACCAAACGGTCAACTATGAAACCCCGACGTAAGCTCAAGTTGTCCTCCAAAACTCGCAAGCTCTGGGAAATCCAGTCCCGGGCCCGAGCGGCTTTGTCCGCGGCCTGGCGGTACTCCTATCTCCCTTACACTGGATTGACGGGAACGAGATTTATCGAATAACGGAGTGGCTTTATGCCTGAGATGAAAAAAAGATGCATCCGGACCTTTCGGTCGTCAGCAGGGTCGTTTAGAGATCCGAGCCGCGCAGCGTTGTACAATGCTTGGTTTCACCTCTGGTTCCTCGACAGCGCCACGACTAGTCCGGCGACCTGCCAGAACACACTACTCTACTCCTCGGTGTCAGACGATCCGTCACAGTAGAGGCACCTTTCAGGTGGCACCTTTCTAGGTGCGAACCTCAAAAATTGGCCAAACTCCAGCGGTCGTTTCGGAGAAACGACCCTTATAGATAGTCCGAAGTTATTCATCGAGCCGGGGACGAAAGCAACTTTTCCGGCTTTCGAGCGTGAGCGACCCCGGATTGTGAATAACTTCGCTGCAAGCGCGTCGG
>JBAUZZ010000149.1:0-21609 GCA_049585495.1 Chthoniobacterales bacterium
CACGACTTTGAAGGCCAAGATCCGCCACGAGCTTTTCGGAGTAGCCAGTTCCAACTTTGCCGCGAAGAGGAGCCCGGGCGGACCTGGGTAACCGATGATCGGTGAGCCGAAATTGGCGGTGTCTACATCGCTTTTTGCGAGGCGGGCCTTGACCTTCTTTTGTGGCCAAGCCGAAACCGATTGTGCAGCCTGACCTCGCGTGTGACTTCGAAGCGTTGAATCTGCGAGGGGTAAGCCGGCGTTCAAGGGCAGAATCTTAACTGAAGCAGTCAGGCCACCAGCGACGTTGGGACGGTGGAGTACCCGTTCGATGGCCAGGCATCTGGGCGTATCAAAGGCAACCGTGCAGCGTGTCTGGTCCACCAACGACATTAAGCCGCACCGGACGCGGATATTCAAATTGTCATGCGACGAGCAATTTGAAGCCAAGTTCTGGGACGTGATCGGGGTTTATCTCAATCCGCCAGACAATGCGGTGGTGCTCTGCTGCGATAAAAAAAGTCAGTGTCAGGCGTTGCAGCGGAGCCAACCCGGTTTGCCTTTAGCCCAAGGCCATATCCGGACGGTCACTCACGATTACTATCGGCATGGAATGTGACCCTTTTCGCCGCACTCGATTACCTCAGTGGGAAAGTCATTAGCCAGGTGGCGCCACGCCATCGGCATAATGAGTGGCTCAAATTCTTGAAGAAACTCGATTCCGAAATCGCTGGGGACTTAAGCATAGAGATTTGTGAGCGATGCAGGCTCAGGCAGCAGAATCCTCCGGCTACGCCGGACAATTCTGCTGCTTTTTGCGGGCTAATGATGCTGGCCCACGAGGGCACAAAATCCTACAGCGAAACCTTTGAATTGATTCATCGCCGCGAAGCCGTCAGGGCCAGCACGTTCTCCGTTATCGGCGTCAATCGCTCTGGACGAGGGAACGAGATCGTCCTCGCCAGCCAGCCTATCACTGAGGATAAAACGGAAACTTTGGCAATGCGGGATTCATTTGGTCCCACAGTTGCGCGTCTGATGTCCACACATCTACTTGCGAGTTGAACCAGCTCGGATCATCCAAGCTCGCAGTTCTGATCGCGACAATGTGAGGGGTCGAGTCGGGCTTGGCCTGAATCGGGGAGCCGCATTCAGGGCAAAAGCCCCGATGGGTCTTGCCACCCATCTGACTGGGCGAGGCATGGAAGCGTAGTGAGCCTTGCAAGAGCTTGAAAGCTTCCGTCGGCACGATGACGAAAGACGAAAACGGGCCTCCGCTGGATTGCTGGCAATCTCGACAGTGACAGTGAAGCATCACAATCGGTTCTGCTGTGGATTCGTAGCGAATCGCGCCGCAAGCGCATCCGCCTGAGAAGGGTGTGATTATTGTGGTCATATATTATTTGTGTATTGTCGATGGTTTCGTTCGTTCATCTGCCGGACCGCGACGACCCAGGATGCGGCGGCGAGCCCGAGTGTCGGCGTCAGCGCTCCCAGCCACTCTTCACGTGTCTCGGTCATGTGTCTCGTCATCGTTCTTCTCTCCATTGGGTGTCCTTCGTTCAGTTCTAATACGATATGCTGGTTGGTGGTCATGAGATAGATTAGTATCGGGCATTGAACGGTGGGAGTGACAAGTGTGACGGGATTCAGATGGACTCGCTAATCACGGCCGCGGCGCGTGCGCTCGCGGCGGGTGTTCCCCTCGGGGCACTGGAAGCAGCGTCACCTTGCGGCGTGAAAGCGGACCAGCCCCACGGTCCGCTGCACATCTTCCAGCGCCATCGGTGGGACGGTCCGGATGAGCGGCCCGAAGATCCCGTGTTGGAAAAAGGAATCGACGTCCATGACCTGAAACCGGAGTCCGCCCTTCATCACATAAACGTCCGCGATACTGAGTTCCTGGAGGATCGTGTAGTCCGCAGGAACTGTTAGCAGACCATCAAGACCGCCCGGTGGCACAAATCTAACTCGTGTGCCCCAAGCGCCGACACAGGCGGCCACATCTATGTGTGCTATGGCGGAGCGAAATTTATGATTCCAGCAAATACCGACATATTCTCTCAGAGCCAAGATGAAAATTCTCCCATGAGGTTGTAACCGAGTAGTTAGTCCTCAACGAAGCGTGATTTGACCACGTGTAGGCGCGGTTGCTTCCCTAGCGCCCGCATTCCTGACCAGGGCGTAGATCCTGCGAAGCTCCCAGGAGAACTCACCCGAATGTGGAATGAGTCCGAAGGCGAAGTGCCAGGTCTTCACATTCACCTCGGCAGACGGGATTCCTGCGGGCGGCGGGGGTGTGATGCACTTTCTTTCGGTCCCACATCGAGGCAGCGTATTGGCCGGTGGCATCGTCGGCAGCATTGGTAACCGAATCATCCAGCATTCCAAAAGTCCGGCCCACGCAATGAAAGAATTAGCCGCACAATACCCGGGTATTCTGGATCCCTACTTCGCTCGGGTTAACGCGCGCGGTGGCCCAACGAGTCTGTTTTCACTCGCGCCCAACCCCTTATTGAACGGTCTCGCTGATCTGCCGATCAAAGTTCCATTCCATAGCATCATCGGACATCTCGGACCAGACGAGGGACCTCACAGCACGGATGGACTCGTCGAGTATTACAGTCCCATTTGGAAGGAGCCGAATCAGAGAAGATAGTTCCAGCCGGTCACTACCTGATGGCCCATCCAGAAACCGTTGCCGAAATTAAACGGATTTTGGAGGAGAATATCGCGCGGGGAAGACGAAGCTTTAAACGCGCGGCCACGCTTGCGTCCCGGACCGGCTCGGTGCATTAGCATGGAAGAAGCGCGTCATGAACGAACAATCTCTCCCAGCCGAATACTTCGTTATTTGTCGCGGACAATGGGACCCGACCGCCTCGCGGGACGAAATAAAGACTCCCATCGACCCAACTTTCCAACCCAGCTTGACAAAGCTCGACCGCAACGTCGCTGAAAACCCGTACATATCGGGCAAGAGCCCGTTTAAAAGACGTGACCCCGTTGGTAACCAACTGCCTCCAAGTTAGAATCAACTCCGCACGAGAATTTTACGGAGCGATGTGCTACCCTTGGAAGAATTGGCAAGGTATGCGCCTCATACCTTTGGCGCGCGTATGCGGTAATTCCATGAAAAAGTCGATCTTTTCGGCCCTATTGCTGGCGGGGACCATAACTCAGGCAGCTGCTGTTTCCGAAACGTACGAGATCAATCCGAAAAATTCTTCCGTGTTATTCAAGGTTCGCTTTTTGTGGACCACCAACATTGAAGGTTGTTTCTGCGGAGGCGTTTCTGGAAGGGTGTCATTTGATCCCGACGCTCCACAAGAATCGACCGTTAAACTCGAAATCAAAACTGACACGTTAAACACCGGAGTTACGCAGCTCAACAACGAGATCAAAGCCCCGGCGTTTCTGGACGTGGAAAAGTTTCCGCTTATCACTTTCAAGAACACGTTGGCCCAAAGGGTCAACGACCAACAGTACACCTTGACTGGAGACTTAACGTTCCATGGGGTCACGAAACCGCTGACGCTTCGGTCCAACCTAGTTGGCCGGAGTAAAGATTCGAAAGGTGAATCGCACACCGGTTCCGATATTTATCTCGTCATCAAGCGGAGCGAGTTCGGCATAAAGGGCGACTCGCCAGCGGTAGGAGACGACATTTTCTTGACTATACGCGTCCGCAATTAATTTTCCCGCACCCGCTTATCGAGATTGACCTGATAGCTCCACCTGGGCGCTTGCGAGTCACCTTCGCTCAGCATGGGAACCGTACTCTACCAGATCTGTACCCAGCAAAATAACACTCTTACGGTGTCTATTTGGGCAACAGCCCCTTGAAGACGTGACCCTGATGGTTCCGCCCTGACTCCTGCGCAGGCTCTCAATGGATCCATGGAATCAGCCGCTTTGTGCGGGCAGCGTACTCGGCGTACTGTGCTCCGAATTGTGCGAGCATAGCCTTTTCTTCAACCGGAATGCGCAAGGCGTATGCCAGCAATGTGCAGGTGATGATCAGGAAGAGCCCAAGCCAGTTGAAAGTGAGAAAACCAACCCCGACCAGCGCTAGCAGTGAGCCGGAATACGAAGGGTGGCGCACAAATCGATAAGGACCGTCCTCCACTAATTGGTGTCCCTGTTGAATACCAACATCAACCGTGAAGAATCTTCCTAGATGCCGGATGGCCCAGATGCGGAGGGCTATACCACTGAGCAAGAGTAAGACAGCCAGGCAGACAATCGGCGACTTCACGGACCAATTGAGGACCGTGACATGCCGAGCCAGTAAAAAGCCAGCGAAGCAACCGCCGGTGATCAGAGCCCAAACAGCGTAAATGGTTCCGCGGTCAGCGGACTTGGCCTCTACCTTTCCCCGGCGAGTAGCTAAAAGAAAAAGCTCAAGGCCGAGATAACCGCAGGCCAGTATGTCGGTCCAATGAACCACTAGCTGCACTATTCTCAGTCCTCCCCAGTGTCAACAGTCCGCGTCGGGTTGGATCGACTCGTGACCAATTCAGATCTGCGATGACCGGCAGGATTCTGCGCGAGGAGCTTATCTCTCACTGCCCACTCGATCGTTCGTGCTAGCCTCAACTCTGCTCTCGGATCAGGATTTCTCATCTAGGCTAGGATTTCAAAAATGAAAGGCAGCTGCCCAGAGACCCAGCTTGCCGGATTTCTCGCAAAATACGCAACGGCTTTTCCTTTTACGGAACAACAGGCATTCTTAGTAGCGATGAAGAGTACGACGGATCGCTTCTTAGGATAAGTCCAATCGGCACTGGGCTCCTAGAACGGTTCATCGAAGGCAACATGTAAAATCCCCAAAGGCTAGCCCCAAGGTGCAGTCGCACTGGAACCCTTTTCCGGAAATTGTTATCACACGTGTGATTATCATTGTCGGAATCGGGAAGTTTACTGTGCGGAAACCGAACCGACCGCCCAGTCCTCCAAAATGTTTTGCAATTGAAGATTCTTTAAAAAGATAAACGCGGCAATTCGGCCGTTCGGAGTCTTCATATCCCAACCGGGGATCGTGCTTGCTTTGTGAACCAAGGCGTTCCGATTCTCGATAAATTTCTCTAAGGCATCGAGAAAAACGGTATCAAATGGGAGCTTCAATTTTTCTACCAGATGACCCTTTAACTTGCCCAACGTTTTCGCTCTCTTGTTGGGGTCCAGGACGGCAAGATTCTCAACTCTAAACGCCTTTTCTGGGACTACGATAAGTGTGATTACGTTGAATAGTCCATCCGTGGGCTGAACTGCCAGGATTGTTCTTCCGATTTCGGCATAGACTTTGTCCTCGTCCGGCGGATCCCGGTGCAACGCTTCTATCTCGGGGGTAATTGTAGGGCCCGGGTATGCCCCAGTGGCGCCGTTCGGACCCGGGCTGATCATGCACTCTTGCACCGAATGAGAAATCTGCTGGCGATAAGGATCGTTTTGAAGATTTAGATAGCGCGACTAGGCGCGGCGGCGATAACCTACTCGGAACTTAGCGGCAATGAATCACATACATAACACCGACGGACGCGCGGCAAGCTGCACCCGGCTCACCACTGGGCTCGTCAATAAGGAAGGCAAGTGGCTACTCCCCAGCGGCCGCGGAGTAGAGCGGAAAATCAGCCGAGGAGTCAAACCTCTCGCTGGTTGGGTCGCAATGTGCGCTTTGTTTTTCAGCCTGTGTATTCCGGTTCAAGGAGGATTGTTAAAAGCGGATGTCGACTTCTCGAACTATGATGTGCCGTTGTTCGAGCAGATCGTCAACCGCATCAAGGCGAAGGTTGAAGCGCGCTTGGGAGAGCGCGTAAATATACAAGACCGCTATTTTATTGTTCCTTTCGCTTACCAACGCAGATGGAATAACCCGCAGTTTTCGCACTCGTTCATCTCGGTGATACGCGTGGTCGGCGACGGTAAGCAGCCCAGCCTCACGTCGGGACTCAGACGAGGGAGATTCAAGAACCGAGATTTTGAAGCATTCACCATCAGTTGGGTGCCTCACGATTTCGATACTAATACGCACTTGTGCGTTTTCGATGGCTTCGGCAGCCGCATTTTTCCGACACTGAACAAATGTCCTATCTCCGTCGGGAGAGACTTCCGGCTGGATGAGACACTGAAGCTCGCGGTGAATGAAAAAAATTCCGTCGGTATGTGGGGACCCTACGAGATCAGGAAAGAGGCGTTTGATCTTGGCGTGAAACGGAAGAAGTTGCTCGACGGAGGAACTATCGGATATAAAGCCGATGACCGCCTTACTCGCAAGGATCGAGTCGCGATCAACTGTTTCCATGCGATGGCGGGGCTGGAAGAACTTTACCCTAACGGCGGATTTCTTGGGACGGGATTTCGGATGTGGGGCATCAATGGCACCGCACGAGTTCTGATCGAATACACCAAGGCGGTCCGTGACAAAGGCCTGATCCTTGAGCCGGTCGATATCAAGAAAGATCTCTATGGATTTGTGTACGCCCCGGAACGGAATAGCCATGGCCTCTATAATCCTTTCCCAAACGCATCTGCGTACCGCCAGTAGTTTTTGGAAGTTGGGCAGGGTAGGTACCAGGTCGCGGTCGAACGTTTGACTCTTGGACCTGTTGCGACCGGGCTGCACCCTTCAAGTAGGAATTGCTGATGTTGCCGCAGCCGATGATGCCGATGTCGATGGACGCCATAGTATTGTTAGATATTCATTCCGCTGATGTAGGCATAGCTGATGCGCACGGTCCGAGCGGGATCAGCAGGCTTGTCATGCTCCACGACCATCCACCTGGCACCGGCAGAGCGGGCAGCCTGCCAGAGATCGGGCCAATTTAGCACGCCGGCCCCGACATCGGCCCAGCCGTCCGGCCGTTCGCGTTTTCTCCGAGCAGGAACTCGTTGACCTCAACCTCGCTGTGATGAGCATCAATTCGTGGAATCGGCTTTCGATTGCTTTTCGGTACGAACCGGAAAGCGAATGAGATGTCCAGACAAGAGGCGGACAGTAAGTGCGCTGGAAGGTTCAAGTCAAGGTGAATATTATTAGCAGAACTCGAGCCACCCGGAAGTACCGGACAATGTTGGTTAGCTCGCTTCGGGCCCAAACCCCTGCTGCGTCTCCTTCGGCCTCATCCGGTTGGCAACACCACCATTGGCGTCATCATCATGCCTGGGTCTGGAAGAAGCTGAACCTTAGCGATGCACAGCGTGAGGCAATTCACCAGATTAGAGATACCAACAAATCTGCGCTCAAGACCGCTCTACTCGCTGTCTTGACAGATCGGGGGAATCTTGATGATGCGATTGCAAGCAATTCCAGCGATATACAGGGGCTTTCCAGCAAGCTTGGGACTGACCTGGGTACACTCATCGCTTTACGCGCCAAAGTGCGCGCTCAAATTCTGCAAAGTGTCACCTGGACTGCCGACCAGAAGGCCCTGCTGAGCCAGTATCAGCAGAAGAAGGATACTTGGCTACGAAATAGGATGAACCGCGTCAGCCAATCCCAATCTGGCACTTAGTTTCCGATTCAAGTAAACGAGCCCTGGTCTCGATGAGGATCGAGGTGCGTAAGAGGTGTGTGTTTCCATACCCGCTGGCCCTGGTAATGCAATGTGCTCGATTTCGGCCCATCTCCCGTTGACCAAAAAATCAAATAAGGATACCCTTGGCGGCTTTGAGAACTGTTAACGTTTTTTTTAAGAGAAGCCGCCTAACGTCAGAGGGAATTGTTAGAACCCTGTCGATTCTGTTTGCCTTTGTTCCGCTCGCGTCCCCCACCCGAGCGGATCCTGTCAGCGAAGTACGATCGTTGTCGGTGTTTAAGGATGTGGATTTGGGCAAGCTGGCGGGCGGGGCCGTATTAGCTTCAAGAGGTCCCGCGATGAGCTTCGGGAGAGGGCTGGCGGTCGAGACTGTTTATCTGGTGCGAGGCCCCGTGCAAAGAACTGTGGCCCTGCAACAGCAATGGAATCCGACCCGGCACCCGGAATTGAGAATTTATGCTCAGGCTGACGTCTCCGGTAGACCGTCGCCAGGTGACTTTCGCGCGCTGGCCTCCGTCCCTTTAAGTTCTTCGGTCAAGGCGCTGGTGGAAGCGACGGAAAGGTTGCCTGGGGATGCCTCAAAATTGCAGCTCAGCAAAGCGGAGGCGAATATGTTCGTGGGTGGCGCGGGAGGCGCTCGAGAAGCAGTAGACTCATTCTGGAGCAGGGTCTTAGCCGAGCGCGCTCAAGCCTACGCGGGGGGTGGGTTTTCCGCGCAAGCGCCTTATGAGACGACTGGATCGAGCGTTCGAGTTTCCGAGGAGGCCAATCGTCTGTTGCGAGATGACAGCAAGGTACGCACACAATTCGCTTCGCTGATCGCGGGAGCCGGGATCGGAGGGGGCAGAGGCTCTCTCGCCCCAAGCCTGTACTGGCAGATATTCGATGCCGAAGGGCGAGCAGCGGTTAATCTTGGCGCGTCTTATTCGAAACCAGTTGGCGACGGTTTCCAGGTAGTTGACACCCAGTATTACTCGAGCGGCGGCTTTTACACGGTACTTACCTTCTATCAGTTGTGGCCGGTGACCGTTGAAGGTCAGCCGACCACACTGGTATGGCGTTCGGATTTAATATCCTCACCGCTGCTGGACCTGCGGGGGGTTGAGCGGATGGGAGCCGGAGCTGCTGCGATGCGTGACCTCCAGAAGGAGGTCAACGCATTCTTAAGGGACGCCCGGAGTTCGCGATGAGATGGGCAGTTAGACGATTCGGTCATTTGAGGCATAAGGCTTTCGCCTTCACGGCGTTGAAAAGCGCTATTCCCTCCGTGTC
Organism: Chthoniobacterales bacterium; assembly: GCA_049585495.1. Taxonomy (GTDB): domain Bacteria; phylum Verrucomicrobiota; class Verrucomicrobiia; order Chthoniobacterales; family JAFAMB01; genus JBAUZZ01. The sequence goes on from JBAUZZ010000149.1 coordinate 8,790, forward strand.
CAGGTAAGTCGCCACCTGGATGCCCGGTTCCGACTTAATAATTCTGTTGTAGAAGAGCACGTCGTTGCAAAAGCGTTTTGCCGGTGACGTTCTCACCCGCACTCCAAAGAAACATCAAACACATAGTAGACCAGCGGCGCCGATGTTCGCTTCTGCCATTTTTGCAGCAGTTAAAAACGTGGAATACCGGCCCCGTCTACAGCAACCTCAACTTCCCTCAACCAAGTCTCGATCTACGATCACCGCTACCTTGCCCAGCGTGCCGGTGCCCGCCTTCAGCGACCGCAGCCCGGCATTGATCGCCTCGACGGTGCTGTCGTCGCGCTTGTAGTCGAAAACGTAATGCGCGCCAGACCGCCGGGCCAGCGCCGTCGATTGTAGCGTGCTGCCGCTGCTGATGACCAAGCCGGCCCCCAAGATGCGCGCGGCCATCTGCACGGCGCCTACGACCTGGGAAAGGGCGCATTGCGGGATAGCGATCCTACTGCCTTCTTCATCTACAGAGGCAAGCTCTATGTTTGTTCGGGAGCTGATACAGCCAAGGAGTTTCGCAGCAATATCGACGAAAACATTCGAAACGCCGACGAGAACTGGGTGACTCATTTTGGGTGGCATGGAAACCCGCCGCTTAGGTAAGGTTTGGAAAGCCGAACGCCATCAGCTCAACTCCAGTAGCGTCAGTCTTTCCAGCGAACCGCGAAGGGCGCGCAACTTATCCTGAAGAGATATTTAACCTGACCTCTGCCCGGGTAGTGGCAATTTCCGGAGGGCTGCTTCCGCCCGCGGCACCCGTGGCACGCAACTCCTGATAGGCCTCTTATAAAAGGGAATAAAGCTTTTCATTTTGTCGGACATGGTGACGCGGAAAGGGTGGTCGCTGACAGGAGTGGCAGAGTTAACGGCTGTAGAAATCTACTCGACGTATCGAGACAGCCTTCGAGCGTTTGCTCGCTTAGGAGTTCGCACTCTAGTGAGAATACCTAACATCTCGAGAAAAGCCTGCGAATCGAGTCTATCCATTTTCCTAAGTCGACTTTCAATATCCAGGATCAGGCAGAACGGGCTTTCGTTACAATCCTGATCGACGTCTCGGCTCTTTTCTCTTTCCACCAATCTTTGCGACCTGCTGTTAGACCGTTTCATCAACCCCGGGTTTTGATGCGGGTTTACCATAAACTTTCTGGAGAAAATCCTCCGTTCCGCTTACGGATTTCCCGCTATCAGGCCTGTTCACTGGTCGCTGGCTATAACTAGAACGGCGCGGGAGCGCGGGTACCCTGGCATTTTGACAGTTTGCCTTTTGCAGCCGCCCGTTGACATGCGTACACGCGCCTTCGTATTTGGTTATTTGTCATGAGTCGACCAAGCTAAGGGTTCGTCGATGAATTCCTGCGCTGATTAGTTGCTGTATCTAAAAACCCCTTCTTAAACACGTTGCGTGCCAATGTCAGGCTGTTTCCCAATTTGTATAAATTTCTGCTCAAGCATAAAATCGGCCTCGCCTTTTATGGATCCGGGCAACCATTCGACAAATGCTCTGGAAGACGACTACAGCCGGGTTTCTGGCACAATTCGGTTCGAGCTAAACGCGGAGCAAATAGGTAGCGCAAGAGGACGGCGCGCGGCAGCTGACCCGGGAATAGATAGGATCACTCGGAAAAACCGTGGGCGCTTCGCCAGGCCAGCGGTTGCACAGCGCCATCGGCTTCTTCTCTTTCGAAGAGGCGGCGTCCAGAACTTGCATTAGCCGGTCACGTTCGGCCTCGGCTCACATAAAGTTCGCCCTACCGAATCCCACTCAGCACGAATGACGTTGTTAACGATTCTCTACTGCAAAGGAAAGACTCCGCAAGATCTTCGAATGGACCAATGGAAGCGAGTCGGCCACGAGAATTGTCGCGGATGGGCCAATTCTCATGAGTCCGCGTGAATTCGCATCAGATGTCAAGAACGAGCGACTTCGACCCCTTCCACTTCGCCGGCGTGACAAGCCACGTTAATCTCAATCGGGCGGCAGCAGACCTCGCAGTCTTCAATGGTAGAAAAACTCCCCTCCGACGTGTCGGCGAACGTCGTAAATGCGGCGCCACAGTAGGGGCAGGTCACCTCGATCTCTTCTTCGAGGTTCATAAGGATGATCTTAAGCGCGAAGTGCAGGAAGGACACGAAGTTTTTTCTGAAAAGTGCACTTTTCTTGGTGCGGTCACCTTCGGAGGCTTACGTGAAGCGCGTCCCAAATACGGAGCCAAAAGCTGACCGGGCACCGAGAAGTGGTCGCCTCGGAGATGCGCCCCTACCAACGCCGCCCGCGTTTCCGCGCTGGATCATCCTGACCGTCGTGTCTAATCCAATCGGCGAGCGCGTGGTTCGCGGTCTTTGGTGCCGGCACTGGTCGGTGATGTAACAAACGGCCCGCCGGCGAGGGGGGCAACATCGGAGAACGCTACGTCCGGCATTTCGCTCGGTTTGCCCTCGAGCGGGAAATCTTTCCGGAGCGGGAAGTAGGGATAGCCTTCCCACATAAGAATCCGACGCAGATCCGGGTGGTCGGAAAAGCGGATACCCATCATGTCGTATACCTCGCGCTCATGCCAATCGGCAGTCTGCCAGACACGCGAGACAGTTGGCACTTCCAGATGGTCCTCGGAGACTTTGGTCTTCAAACGAAGATGAATCCTTTGTTCGAGCGAATACAGCTCGTAGACTACCTCAAATCGGGGCTCCTCCCCAAAATTATCGACGCTGGAAACGTCGAGAAGAAAATTAAACCCGAGCTCTTCCTTGCAGGTTCGGCATACGGTTTCTATATCGGCAAGCGGGACCTCCAGCGTCAGCTCGCCTCGAAACTCGGTTTTCGTGAGAATATGGAAGCGGTCCTGCAGCTTGGCGAGAACGTCGGCATGGGTCATTAGAAGACCTCCATGAGTTCCTTCTTCTGGTCTGCGACTGCCCGCTCTCGGTCGATCTTGTGCTGTAGTTTCATTAGGCCGTCAAGGAGCGCCTCAGGCCGGGGCGGGCATCCGCTAACGTAAACATCGACCGGCAACAGATGGTCAATTCCCTGGAGGACGGCGTAGCTGCGATACATGCCGCCAGTCGAAGCGCAGGCGCCCATCGCGATGACCCACTTCGGTTCGGGCATCTGGTCATAGATCCGTTTCACGGCCAGAGCCATCTTGTACGTCACCGTTCCGGCCACGATCATTACGTCCGATTGCCGAGGCGAGAAGCGCATGACTTCGGCGCCGAAGCGCGCAATGTCGAAGCGCGCACATGCTGCGGCCATCATTTCAATCGCACAACAAGCCAAGCCCATGGGCATTGGCCACAAGGAGTTTTTGCGCATCCAATTGATGCAGGCATCGAGCCGCGAGATAATAACGTTTCCCTCAACCTTTGAATCGTAAGCCGCCGGGGCAATTTGCACCATAAGAAGAGCTTAAGGTTCAGGGATGTGGGAGCAAGTGAATAATTTCACAAGCGGCGGCGTCAACGCCGAGAGCAGGGAATTTGTAGGGCGCCTTGGTCAGGCGCCGTGGAGCTTGGCTTATCCCTGGCGGCTGAGCCAGCCGCCCTACAACGCCATTTCCCGGCTAGTTCCGGATCAACTCGGCGACGATGGAGTAATCTTTCTCCGCGAGGCCCTTTTCATTCCCTCTTTCCAAGACGTTCTTCACTGCTGCGGTAACCGGAAGCCGGAGACCGTTCTTTTCGCCTAATTGCAGCGCCAAGCCTTCATCTTTTAGCATGTTGCGCAACGAAAAGTGCGGTTCGAAATCGCGTGCCAGCATGGTCTTCAATTTCAGATCACTCACTCCCGACCGGCAGGCATTCATCTCGACTGCATCCATAAACTTCTCCGGGCTCACTCCGGAGGACTCGCTGACCGCCAACGCTTCAGCCAAGGCCTGGACGATCGCGGCCGAGATCATATTCGTCGCGATCTTGACAACGCTGGCATCGCCGAACTTATCAAATAACAGCATTGCCTTACTGCTCGCTTCCAGGACAGGTTTGGCGCGATCGAGATCTGCCTGGTCCCCGGCGAGGTAGTAAACCAACTGACCGTTTCCGGCGGCAGCCTTGCTTCCTGTGAATGGGGCATCGACCACGCGGGCGCCGGATGGAGCAACTTCATCTTTCACCTTCTTCGCGGTCTCCGGCGAGATAGTCGAGTGGAGCGTGAGGAGATGCTCGGTGGTGAGGCTTGGTTTGAGTTTCTCGATCGTTTCCAACACCGCTGCGTCATTCGAGACGAAGATTTGAATGATCCGGCAGGCTTTGGCTAAGTCCGCTGGAGATTGAGCGAAATTTTCTTCCTGCTTCCGTGTTCGGTTCCAAACGTGGACATCGAATCCCTTTTTTCTGAGGTTTTTGGCGACGCGGGACCCAATAATGCCGAGTCCGATAACTCCAACATTCCTTTCAGTGCTCATGGGCACCGATAGCTCGGCCAGAGGAGGGCTACAAATCAATTTCCGTTCCGAGTTCGCGTTCGGCGTTTGGCGTTCGAAGATGCGTATCGGCGTATCGGCGTGGAGGTCGGTAGGGCGAGAATTTATTCGAGCCGAGGTGCCACGTTTTGCCAGACATCGAGACGCTCCTTTTTTCGTTCGCTGATAAGTGTTCCGGTCTAGGTGGCGATCATCAATAAATCGGCTCGAATAAATTCTCGCCCTACCAACCCGGAACTCGGAACTCGGAACATCCCCTAGCTCAGGGGCTTGAGGTTGGCCTCAATGGCTGCTCGTCGATTCTCCAGAAAGGGTGGAAGGGCGAGACGTTCGCCCAAGTGAGCAGGATCCTCGTCCGTCGCGAAGCCGGGACCATCGGTGGCGAGTTCGAACAAAACGCGGTTCGGTTCATGGAAGTACAGGCTCCGAAAATAGAAGCGGTCGATCTCGCCGCTGTTTGGAAGGCCGAACTCGTCGAGTCGTTTCGCCCAAGCGCGATGTTCGTCGATATTTGGTACGCGGAATGCCACATGATGAACTCCGCCGGCACCGGGTTGAGCGGGCGGCAGGTCGGGTCGGACCTGCAGGTGGAGCTCGGCTCCCGCACCGCCGGGCCCCATTTCGAAGACATGTACGGTGTACTTCGGGGCGTCCGGATCCGGATATTCTCGTACCGGGCGCATTCTCATTACCTCGGTCAGGACGCTATCCGTCGGCGTCAGGTCCGGCACCGTGATGGTCACCGGCCCCAGACCGCGGATTTGAAATCGAGCTGGAATAGGACTGTATTCCCAGGGGTTACCATCTCCTGATTTATCGTCGCGGACCAAGGTCAACCGCAGACCTTCCGGGTCTTGAAAGGCAATCATTTCACGACCATCGCGCTCGACTATTCCTGTATGGGCAACCTTTTTCTGCTCCAAGAAGGAAACCCACCTGCGCAAGCTCTCGGCACTCGGGACGCGCAGACTGACCCTGGTGATGCTGTGACTGCCAAACCGCTCCTTGCCGGCGTGGCTCCAGTCGAAAAATGTTAGATCTGTACCCGGAGATCCTTTGGCATCGGCATAAAATAAGTGGTAGGCGCGAACATCGTCCTGGTTAACGGTCTTTTTCACCAGGCGCATCCCGAGAGTCTTCGTGTAGAACGCAAGATTTTCGCGAGCACGTGCCGTAACGGCAGTCACATGGTGGATACCTAGGAGCTCGAGATTCATACGGAGCCAGAATTCGCGAAATCCGGGATGAAGATCATCGGTTAAGCGTCTGGCAGGTCTGGATCGGCGTCAACTTGAAGCAACATGTGTCGGCGTATCGGCGTAACGGCGTGCCGGCGCGGCGCTATTGGTTTGTGGGGCCCGAATTGCCCTGGAGGGCGACGCTTCCGTCGTCGCCGCACCTTCGAAACTAGCAGGTCTAACCTAAATCTCGAAATCCGGCGGCTGGCTAAGCCGCCGGGGCTACCAAAGAATTGCCTTCCACCAAGTAATTCTGTGCCAGAACCAGGGTGGGTTGTTCCGGCGGCTGAGCCAGCCGCCCTACAATCCTATCCGCGAAGAAGATGCCTGGTGCCAAGTTATTGAGAGTCATTCTCATGACTACTAGACGACTTGTCGTTCAAGAAAATCGCGCTTTATTTTTGATGTCGTTTTTGATCTGCGAGGAGGCCGTTAGGCCGCCTGACATGGTCTGTACTCATCGGTTCGGGCAGGGCTTCAGGGAAGAAAAATGCGACTCCAGGTCGGTATCCGCCGGTACCGGATACGTTGGGCGCTGGCGTGATCTGAAGGCTGCAAACAATGCAAGCCGCTCCAACGTCCCGAGTGTGAACCATTTGCAAGAAACTCTATGAGATCTATGCGAAGCAAAAAAGACCCTCCGTGTAATCAATCACCACCAACTGAGAATTCGGCTGGCTCGTCCCGCCGGCGATTCCTTGGTCAACTTGCCGCAATTTCTGCGGGTCTAACGGTAACCGCGCCGCTCGCGCGGGGTCTCGCCAGAAGCGAGGAGGAAGAGCCGAAGGCATCTTCGGGAAAGCCGTTGCCGGCATCGAGCTTAATCAATGCGACGTTAAGGGTGAACGGCCAGAGCTACCAACTCCGGATCGACCCACGAGTCACTCTGCTTGATGCGCTGCGCGAGCGCCTGCATCTGACCGGGTCTAAGAAGGGCTGCGATCACGGCGCGTGTGGCGCCTGCACCGTGCACGTTGATGGGAGGCGGGTTTTATCGTGCTTGACGCTGGCGGTGATGGCGCAAGGGAAGGAGATAACAACCATCGAAGGGATCGCGAACGGAGACGAGCTTCACCCCGTTCAGGCCGCGTTCATTGCCTGTGACGGTTTTCAATGCGGGTTCTGCACTCCTGGCCAAGTCATGTCGGCGGTAGGCTGCATCAAAGAGGGGCATACCGGTTCCGATGGAGAAATCCGCGAGTTTATGTCGGGGAATTTGTGCCGTTGCGGGGCTTATCCAAACATCGTCGACGCGATCAAAGCGGCGACGCCGAAAATGAAAGGTCTGGTGAACCGATGAGAGCATTTGCTTTCGACCAAAGTCAGTCTTTAGCCCAAGCGTCCGACGCGGCGAAGCAGGGCTCCGTCGTGATTGCCGGAGGCACTACGCTGATTGATTTGATGAAACTAGATGTCATGACGCCGGCTCGAGTGGTGGACATCAACTCTCTACCCCTCCGCGGGATCTCGTTTGGATCGAACGGTCTGTATATTGGCGCTCTCGAACGAATGGCCGACGTCGCTGAACACCCGGACGTGATCAAGAACTACCCGGTGATCTCTCAAGCGCTTCTGAAGAGCGCTTCCGCCCAGCTGCGAAACATGGCCAGCATCGGTGGTAACCTGATGCAGAGGACCCGCTGCGGATATTTTCGCGATGTTCACGTTTCGTGTAATAAGCGCGTGCCTGGCAGCGGTTGTCCTGCTCTGGATGGCGAGAACCGGATGCATGCCATCCTCGGGGTGAGCGAGCAATGCTGTGCCACGCATCCGAGCGACCTGGCCGTTGCGCTTGTAGCGCTCGGGGCGTCGGTCCGGCTCCAGAGTGTTGAGGGAACTCGCGAAGTAAAGCTGGAAGACTTTTATCTTTTGCCGGGTTCAACGCCAGACAAAGAACATGATCTCCGTCCTGGCGAACTCATTACGCAGGTACAAGTTCCGCCGCTGGATTGGGCGCGCAAATCACTCTATCTCAAGATTCGCGATCGTGCGTCGTATGAATTTGCGCTGGTCTCGGCGGCCGCTGCGCTCCAACTCGATGGGAACATAATCCGGGACGCTCGCGTGGCAGTTGGGGGCGTCGGTACCAAGCCCTGGAATTTGCCTCGCGTTCGTGAGGCAATGATCGGACAGCCAGTTAAACACGACACGTTTGAAGCGGCGGCAAAGCTGGCCGTGGACGGTGCAAAACCACTGAAGAACAACGGCTTTAAGGTGGCGCTGCTGCAGCGAACTGTCGTCCGGGCGTTTATGAATTTAGGAGGACTCGTATGAACGAATCTGTACTTGGTAAAGCGCAGGACCGAATCGATGGCCGGCTGAAAGTGACCGGGAGGGCGTCTTATTCCGCCGACCCGATTATTGAAAATATCGCTTATGGCTACCTGATTCAGAGCACCATAGCCCGAGGCCGCATCCGATCGATAGACGTCACGGCAGCGGAAGGATCGCCGGGAGTACTCGCGATTTTTACGCCCTTCAACTCGCTAAAGCTCTACGACCCGGTGGGCCGACAGGAAGGGGGGAACCCGGGCGAACTGATTCCCCCATTGCAAAGTAACGAAGTACTGTACTATGGACAAACCATCGGGCTTGTCGTTGCTGAATCATTTGAGGAAGCCAGGGATGCCGCTCGCCTGATCGGTGTCGAATACGAAAAGCGACCTCCTGTCTTGGGCCTGGAAGCTAACCTCGACAAGGCGTACGCGCCTGATCGTATCCAGGATGAAGGGTCGACGGTGGCCATTCTGGCAAGCGGAGTCCCCGGCATCGACGATGCTCTGGCAAAGAGCGAGGCGCGGATCGAGGCGCGGTATACGCAACCGGTCCAGCATCACAATCCGATGGAACCGCATGCGACGATTGCGTCGTGGGACGGCGACCGGTTGACACTCTACGATACCACCCAATATTTGGATGGCCATCGGCGTTCGATCGCTTCCGCGCTGGGGATAGACGAGGACAAAGTGAGAGTCCTTTGCCCATTTGTCGGCGGAGCGTTTGGCTGCAAAGGATCGATGTGGATGCATTCGCCGTTAACCGCGGCAGCAGCTCGCACCTTAAATCGCCCCGTCAAGACGGTGCTGGCGCGTGATCAGATGTACACCTCAGTGGGCCATCGGCCTGCCTTGATTCAGACAGTGTCACTTGGCGCCAGCCAGGACGGCACATTGCAGGCAGTCAAGCACGACGTCTTATCCACCGTTTCCGCTTCCAGGGTATTTATCGAGTCTGCGGCGCATCGGACTTCTCGAGTTCTTTACAAATCTCCAAACATTCAAGTCAGCCAGAAGCTTGTACCGTTGGATGTAGCGCCTCCGACGTTTATGCGTGCTCCCGGCGTAGCCCCAGGTATGTACGCGCTCGAATGTGCGATGGATGAACTCGCCGTGAAACTCCGAATGGACCCGATCGCGCTCCGAATGAAGAGCTATGCGGAGATCTTTCCGGGCCGGAACGTTCCTTGGTCGTCGAAGCATCTTAAAGAGTGTTACGAGGTCGGCGCCGAGAAGTTTGGCTGGTCGCAGCGCAATCCGGTACCGAGATCGAATCGTACGGGCGATTGGCTGAATGGCCACGGGATCGCGACTGCGCTTTATCCCGCGCATCGGAGCCGGGCGGCGGCGAAAGTGCGCCTTCAGGCGGACGGATCTGCGGTAGTTTCCAGTGCGACGCATGACCTTGGCACCGGGATGTACACGGTCATGGCCATGGTTGGTGCGGACAGCCTCGGTTTGCCGGTAGAAAGAGTCCACGCCCAGCTTGGCGACTCGGCCCTGCCGCCGGCACCGGCCTCGGGCGGTTCGCAGACCACGGCTAGCGTAACTCCCGCCATCAGGGCAGCGGCGGATTCCGTTAAGAAAAAGCTGATCCTAACAGCAGTGAAAGAAAAGCAATCCCCGTTTTATGGAATGAAGCCAGAGGAGCTCTTATACGAGGGCGGCAGGATTGTGGGAAACGGAAAATCCGCGGACTTTGGTGATCTCTTAAGCGGCCTGGGACGAGGCGCGGTCGAGGCAACTGAAAGTGCGCAGGCGGGGGAAGAGGAACAAAAGTACGCGTTTCATTCGTTCGGAGCGCAGTTTTGCGAAGTGCGCGTGAACGAATGGACCGGCGAAACGCGCGTATCACGGTTTACCAGCGTAATCGATATCGGGAAGGTTGTGAGTCTGAAGACCGCGCGCAGCCAGGTGATGGGGGGAGTGATCTTCGGTCTAGGCATGGCCTTGTTGGAATCGACTCATTTCGACGAACAAACTGGCCGGGTTGCCAACGCGAACATCGCGGACTACCTGTTGGCCACAAATAGCGATGCTCCGTTTATCGACGTGCGTTTTATCGATAAGCCGGACACAATCTTCAACTCTATCGGCGCGCGAGGTGTAGGTGAAATTGGAATTACCGGTGTTGCGGCAGCGGTTGCCAATGCGATATTCAATGCAACTGGTAAACGTGTGCGCGATCTGCCGATCACACCAGAAAAAATCCTATCGCCAGACGCCAGCGAGCAGGAGAAAATTAGCGTGATTGGGATATAATGAATTTCCGATAGTTGTGTAGGGCGGCTGGCTCAGCCGCCGATTAAGTGGGTGGCATGGCCTGGAAAGAACTAAGACAGATCATCGCGCAGTACGAGTGTTTGGGCGGGCCATTCGCTTTGGCAACCATCGTCCGGGCGGCCGGCTCGACTTATCGCAGACCTGGAGCTCGCATGCTGATCACGCCGGACAAGCGCTATGTTGGACGGTTGAGCGCGGGATGTCTCGAGGAAGAAATCGCGGAACGCGCCCAGGAAGTCATCCATACCGGGTCGCCGGCGAACTGGCATTTTGATTTACGTTCCCGTTTTGCCTGCGATGGATCGATCGAAGTGCTGGTGGAAAAACTCGCCAAGCCGAATGCCTTCATTAACGGACTGTTGAAGGTGCTCAATGAGCGGAGACCAATCGTCGTGGCGACAAATTATCGATCCGTCGGAGGCTTTGCTGGGACTCGGTTGGTGAATGGCCAAGACGTCGACCCTGAAAAGGAGTTTGGCCAGGAGATTAAACCGCCGGTGCGTTTAATTGTCTTTGGCGACCAGTTTGATGTTGAACCGCTTGCCCACCTAAGTGGGTATCTAGGCTGGATGGTCGAAGTCTTCGGCGATGCAGATCAGATTCCTGCGGGCGATGAGCGTACAGCCGGTATCGTGATGTCCCATAACTTTGGGCGCGATCTTGCTGCTTTGAAGCATATGTTCTCGGGTGGATTTGAGTATGTGGGTTTGCTGGGGCCGCGGCGACGCAAGCAGGGACTGATCAATCATCTCCTGGATGAAGGATACCCGCCGAATAAAGTGTCGCGTCTCCACAGCCCTGCCGGACTGGATATCGGCGCGGAGACTGCGGAAGAGATCGCGCTGGCAATTATTGCTGAGGTTCAGGCGGCTTTAATGAGCCGGCGGGGTGGATTTCTTAGTGAGCGTCGCGACGCAATTCATTCTCTTGAGGAGCAGACCCTTTGGCACGCACAGTCATAGTTGTCTTAGCGGCAGGCGGTTCCAGACGGCTAGGTCAACCGAAACAATTAGTGACTATCAGCGGCGAGCCGCTGATCCGCCGCGTAGTGCGGTCGGCGGTCGGGTCTGGGACGGACCAGGTGGTCGTAGTTCTTGGCAGCAGCGCCTACGACTGCGTTGGCGCCATCAAGGAGTGTGGCGTGGACATCGTAATCAACCCGTTCTGGGAATCTGGTTTGGCTGGATCGCTCAGGATCGGGGTGGAGCGCGCCGAGGCGGCTGGTGCAGAGGCCGTCCTCATTCTCCTGGCTGATCAACCGTGTCTTACCCCTAAGGTGGTCCAGGAATTTCTGGATCGCGCCGTGGCTCGGCCGGACCAGGTCATCGCGGCGCGCTATGGCGATGTGCTGGGACCGCCGATCTTCTTTGGGTCGGACTGGTTTCCCCGGCTAAAGGCTTTGGAAGGTGACCAGGGAGCGCGCAAGCTGATCAGGGAACAACAGGGTAGATTAGACATCGTAGAATGGCCCGAAGGGGCAATCGACATCGATATGCCGGAAGATCTGAGTCGGGCTCTTATAAGCTTAGGAGATCTCACGTGACCACAAATATAACAGGCAAATCGCAGGCTTGTGCGAGAACGTTGTTGTTAGTTCGAGTGGTTGGCTTGGTCCTGATTGTCCTCGGATTGACCACTCAAGGTAGTTTGGCTCGATCGGAGGTCATGGTCGGTACGGCGGGTCCTCTGACCGCTCTCAGAACCGTGGCGCCGCTCGGATGGTGGATAAAGGTCAGGAACAGTTCCGATGCGACGTACGCGGCCGTGTATACGATCAACGGTGAACCCGCGCGTAAGCTATTGCCCCCTCGTAAGACAACGAGCGTTGGCTATGTACTAGCGCGCGAGATCCCCACTTTTCGATTCGCCAATATCAAGCGGTCCGAACGTTAGCAGGCGCCAAATAAGGAAGCCACAAGCTGGGTAGGGTCAGCCTTCCGAGCAGACCGGCACCCTTAGCAAAAAATGGCCATGTTTTGGGATTCGCACCTGGCCGCCGTCGTTCCGCTGACGCGGAACTTTGGCGCCCCTGCGAGCCCGAAGTAGTAAAGGGACTAAGGGACGAAGTCGGGAAGGTGCGGCTACTGTGACCGATCGCGTGACACCGAGGAGTAAAGTAGCCGCAGCCCGACTACGCCAAGCCTACGTCGCGGCCGAACACAACCGGTTTGTCAAACTCGGCGGTCAAGGGCGCGCCGAAGCGTGCGAAGGCGGCTTCCAGCTGCGTTCGGTACTCGGAGAGCCGACCCATGGGTCGTTTCTCCGAAACGACCCATGCAGCGGAAGGCCAGGATGCTGATCTCGGGCGGAGTCCTTTGGGAGCTCATGGTCACGCGCCTTCAGCGCTTGATCGTATATTTTATACCGATTCCTAGGGCTAGCTAGCGCCCTAGGCCATCATATTTCGCACCTTCGGCGCTAAGACGGTCGTTTCGGAGAAACGACCCTAGTGCGCCTGAGAATGCGCACCAACAGCGGGGTGGAAGTCCCCGTCGGACAGAGCACTGGCTGTCCGTAGCTGAAGGTAACTGCGTCGTCGAGAGACGGGGTGGGGAGCAACCGGAAGCGA
>JBAUZZ010000150.1:0-15740 GCA_049585495.1 Chthoniobacterales bacterium
CTAGCCTGCACCGCTCATCCGCCCTGGCGGATGAGCGGTGCAGGCTATCTGGCCAGTTTGGGCTCCCTGGCGCCGGGTTTCCGATGAATCCAAATACTCTCCAGGACTCCCAAAGCAAAGAAGATCAGTACCAGAAAAGAGCCTCCATAACTGATCATCGGGAGAGGAACGCCCGTGATTGGCGTAATGGAGATGGTCATTCCAATATTCAGATAGACGTGGGTGAAAATAAGCGTCACGACCCCAACAGAGACTAATTTCCCCAGTTCATCGGTCGCTGAAGCAGCGATCACCAGACCGGTCAGTATGAGCACCGCGAAAGCCGCGATGAGGGTTACTCCACCCACAAATCCAAGCTGCTCCGCAATCGCCGCAAAAATGAAATCGTTGTGCACAATGGTTGCGGGAAGAAAGCCAAGCGCTACCTGGGTATTCGGCGCGGTGAATCCTTTTCCGTAAAATCCGCCAGATCCGATAGCGATTAGCGACTGATTAATATTCCATCCGGCACCCTGGGGGTCGTAGTCAGGATTAATGAAGGTGGTTAGTCGTTCGCGCTGAAATGGCTTCAGACCGAAGTTCGCAACGACGGGAATAATAGCGACTCCCACGATGATTAAGACGAGGAGGTAACGCTTCGGAATCCGCCCGATAAACAACAGGGCGACAAGCAACGGTATCCAAACCAGGCATTCGCCGAGGTCGGGCTGGATGAGGATCAGGAGCCACGGCGGCGCAATGATTGCGCCGCAGCTAAATATTCGGCCAAGAGTCGGCCAGAAGCCGACCCAGTATTCGGTATTTGCCAGAAACCACGCCAGTAGTAGCAACGTAGCTATCACGGCCAACTGAGCGGGCTGGAAACTAATCGGTCCAATATCTAACCAGCTCTGGGCTCCGTACGTCTTGCGACCAATGAAACGGACCAGCACCAGAAAGCCGAGACCTGCAAGATAAAGGATGAGCGGGCAGGTGACGTTGCTCAGCCAGGAACGATAGTCGATAAGAGCTGCCACAAAGAACGCGACCAATCCAATCAGGAGCCACAGGATCTGCCGGCGCCACATGCCCGCCAGATAGATTTCTTCCCGCATGTAGGTGGCACTGTAGATCGCCAGTACTCCGAAAACCGAAAGACCGACCGCAAGGACCAGTAGCAGCCAGTTCATCGCCAGCAACTTCTTGAGCAACAGGTTCATTACCTTTTGAGTTTTAGAGCACGCTCGTCACACTCGCGAGCAACTTCCGGGTGTACTCGTGCTTCGGCCGACGATAAATTTCTTCGGCCGATGCCCGTTCGACCACTTCCCCGCGATACATTACAACGACCTCGTCGCTGATGTGTTCGATGACCGCAAGATCGTGGGCAATGAATAGATAGGTGATCCCGAGTTTCTCCTGCAAGTCCTGCAGCAAGTTGACAATCTGCGCTTGAACACTGACATCGAGCGCGCTGACCGGCTCGTCACAGACGATTAGTTTCGGTTCAACGGCCAAGGCGCGCGCAATTCCAATGCGTTGCCGCTGACCGCCGCTAAATTCGTGCGGAAACCTACGCATCTGGTCAGGCTTCAATCCGACTTTGTCCAACAAGTCTGCGACCCGATCCCGCCGAGCCAACGGGGTCATCTCGGGAAAGTGGATCTCGAGTGGTTCTTTGATGATCTGCAGGATTGTCCATCGCGGGTTTAAGGAACCAAATGGATCCTGAAAGATCATCTGCATCCGTCGGCGAAGGGGGCGGAACTGCTTTTCCGGAAGGTTTGTGATGTTCTCACCCTCGAAAATAATCTTGCCCGAGGTCGCTGGCACAAGGTTCAGGATCGCCTTTCCAACGGTGGTCTTGCCGCTGCCGGTTTCTCCAACCAGTCCCAACGTCTTGCCCTGGTCTATGGCAAATGAAACGTCCGTGGCAGCTTTAACGTAATCCCTCGTCTTTCTCAAGAGCAACGATTTTACCGGGAACCAAACGCTTAGCCGTTCGACTTCGAGGATATTCATCAAGTCTGCCGAAAATAGGCAGTGAGTGGACTTGTCGGGTCCGCTGCTTCTCCGGGCGCTGCGAGCCCTACCTCAAAGGCTTGCCGTCCCGCCTCGACCGCCTTCCTGAACGCGTCTGCCATTCGCGCAGGGTCCGGAGCAACGGCAATCGCGGTATTCACCAGCACCGCGTCCGCGCCCAGTTCCATGGCCTCCGCCGCATGGCTCGGTGCCCCGATTCCCGCGTCTACGATCACTGGAACGATCGCTTGATCGATTATTATCCGAATTTGATCTCTGGCGCGCAGCCCTTGATTGCTGCCGATCGGCGACCCGAGCGGCATTACGGTCGCCGTTCCAACCTCTTGCAGGCGTTTGGCCAGCACCGGGTCGGCATTGATATAAGGCAATACGACGAAGCCTTCTTTCACCAATTTCTCGGCGGCGTGCAGGGTTTCAATTGGATCGGGCAGAAGATGATGAGGGTCAGGATGGATCTCGAGCTTAATCCACTTTGGAAGACCGGCAGACGCCGCCAATCGAGACAACCGGATTGCCTCTTCGGCGTTCATTGCTCCGCTCGTATTTGGCAATAGCAGATAACGCTGGGGATCAATAAACTCCAGAATGTTCGCATACGGATCGTGACCGCCGGTTAGATCGGCTCGTCGCAACGCTACGGTCACGATCTCGGTACCGCTCGCCAGAAGCGCGTCCTCCATCACGGTATTGCTGGCAAACTTCCCGGTGCCCAGCAACAGCCGTGATTCAAATTTCCGATCAGCGATTTGGAGATGCGAACGATGGAGATGCATACCAGTACGAACTTAACCTCTCTAGGCACAATTAACGACTCCAACCTTGAACAGCAAGTCACTGGTTCCTAGATTCACTTTGTGCGGCCTCTCGAAAGCGACACCCCAAACTTACGCGGGCAATTGCTGATCGCGCACCCGGCCATGCGCGACCCTAATTTTCGCCGAACGATTTTGTTGCTGTCGATGCACGACACAGAAAATGGTGCTTTCGGTCTGGTTATCAATCGTCCTACCAATAAGAAGCTCGCCGATTACTTGCCAGACGGCAGCCGAGAATTGCTCGTGGACGTCCCGGTATACATCGGTGGGCCAGTGGGAAGCGATGAGCTGACCATAGTTTCGTTTCGGTGGGAAGCCACCGAGGGACAAATCACAATCTTGTCGCATCTATCGCTCGATCAGGCAGAGCAGGTTAAAGCGAATGACCCCGGCACCTTGCGCGCGTTCCGTGGTTATGCTGGTTGGAGCGCTGGCCAACTCGAGTCGGAATTGCAGCAGAGCGCCTGGCTGGTCTACCCACCAACCAAGGAAGTTTTGGACGCCGCTGATGACGAGAAGGCTTGGTATCGATTGGTGAGCTCGCTGGGCCCCGCCTATCGCCTCCTCGCACTTGCTCCGGATGATCCGTCGCTGAATTAGAGTTTGACGTTCGACGTTTGGCGTGCGGCGTTTAGAGCAAGGTGCGGTAGGGCGAGAATTTATTCGAGCCGGCGCACCCGAAGCCACAGCGTCGGCCCGTCGTGTCGGCTTAGTGGAATCTGTGCGTAGCCCTGTCTTATTCGAACATCGAGGCTCACACGGCGACTCAAACAAGTTTTCGCCCTACCGATCTGCGCCAAACGCCAAACGCCGCCCGCCAAACGCCGCACGCCCCACGCCCAAACGCCGAACCTGGTTGCTTGCCTCAGCGGCCACGGCTATAAGGGCCCATGAAGGTTGGGGTTCCCAAGGAAATTAAAGAACAGGAACATCGCGTCGCCGTTCTCCCGTCTGTTGTCTATCAGTTGACCAAATTGGGACACGAAGTTTATGTGGAAAAAAATGCGGGATCAGGCGCTGGCTTTCCGGATGAGGAGTATGCACAGGCCGGTGCCTTACTCCTGGACAATCACGATGACATATTCCACGAGGCGACCCTCGTGGTAAAAGTCAAAGAGCCGTTGCCATCCGAATATTCGCTGCTTCGAAAAGGTCAGATCCTTTTTACTTATCTTCACCTTGCGGCAAATAGGACGCTCACCGAGGCACTCATTCAGTCGGGCGTGACGGCGATCGCATGCGAAACCGTGGAGATCAATCGGCACCTGCCGCTACTCGAACCGATGAGCGAGATCGCCGGCCGAATGTCAATCATCGTGGGAGGTTACTTTCTGGCGAAACATAGTGGTGGGAAGGGCGTTCTGCTTGGGGGTGTTCCCGGAGTTCTCCCCGGAAACGTCGTCGTCATTGGCGGCGGGACCTCTGGAATCAACGCTGCACGCATGGCAACAGGGCTCGGCGCGGAAGTTACGATTCTCGAGGTGGACGTTGAACGAATGCGCTTCCTTGATATCACGATGCACACGGCACACACCCTGTACTCAAGCCAGGCACATTTGCTGGAGATCTTACCACGAACCGACGTCTTGATCGGAGCCGTGCTGGTCCCGGGAGCGCGCGCTCCGCGGCTTATCACCAGGGAGATGCTGCGATTTATGAAACCGGGCAGCGTTTTGGTCGATATCGCGATTGATCAAGGCGGATGCTGCGAGACCTCGCGTCCGACCACCCATCACGACCCAATATTCATCGAGGAGGGCATTACCCACTATTGCGTTGCCAATATGCCCGGCGCGTATGCCCGAACCGCGACGCAAGCCTTAACAAATGTCACTGCCCGATTTGTCGAATTCCTTGCCGAAGGAGGTGTGGAAGGCGCCCTGGCAAAGCAGCCGGCGCTTGCCAGCGGGATCAACGTCATGAACGGCAAAATCCGGAACAAGGCCGTAGCCGACGCCCTTGGCCTGCCGTATGAAGCGATCTAGGCAAGGCTAGGAGCTAGGAGCTAGGAGCTAGGAGGGCAGGAAATCCTCTCCGACTTGCCGTGGATGTGCTATTGGAACGGCATGAGTGCAAAAACCTTTGAAGATCTAATTGTATGGCAAAAGGCCCATAAATTCGTCCTATCAATCTATGAAATCACAGAGACGTTTCCGAAAAGCGTGATGTTCGGATTGACTTCGCAAATGCGTCGCGCAGCGACCTCCATCCCGGCAAATATCGCCGAAGGCTTCAAGAAGCGAGGTCGCGCGGACAAGGTTAGGATCTTAAACATCGCTCAGGGATCACTGGAAGAATCGCAATACTACCTCATCCTGGCCCGGGATCTTCGATACACAGATATTTCCAAGCTTCGTCCACTTCTCGACGAGGTAAGCAGGGTGCTCGAAGCTTATATCCGAGGTGTCGAGCGGAATGCAGCCTCCTCTCCTAGATCCTAGATCCTAGCTCCTTCTTTTAAGGCGCTCCCTAGAGCTCGATTACTTTCGCGCTTCTGATGTTCGGGTTCTTCAGAATTGCCTCAATAATTTCCTGGGAGGGCGCTGAATCGAGATTCAGGACAGTCAGCGCTTCGCCACCGACGTGGTCACGGCTCAACGACATGTTGGCAATATTAACCCTCCGGTCACCCAGAAGTGTCCCGATTTGGCCGACAATGCCAGGAACATCGCTGTTCTCCAAAAGCAGCAATACGCCTCGAGGACGCGCCTCGACATGCCGCCCATTGATTGTCACCACTCGCGGCGAGGCTCCAATAAAGGTGCCAGCGACGGAAACCGTTTCGTGTCCGGCTCTGGCTTCCACTTCCACCAGATCCGTGAATTCGCCGGTGACGCTCTCGCGAGTCTCGGTCACGTTGAGACCAAGATTCTGCGCCAACGCAGAGGCGTTCACCTGGTTCACTTCTTCGCCCCCTGCTTCTTCAAGAAAACCTTTGAGAATATACCGCGAAATCGGAGCGGTATCGCTTTCGTTGACTTTGCCGCTATAATTAATTCGAAGGTTCTCACACCGTTTGGGCGCAATTTGACGCAGGAAGCGCCCGAGCTTTTCACCGAAATCGAGATATGGACCAATTAGCGCCAACGTCTTGGCGTCGACGTTTGGCACATTGACTGCGTTGCGAATGACGCCTTCGAGCAGTACCGAACGGATCGCCTCAGCAATTTCGATTCCGACGCTTTCCTGCGCCTCGACCGTTGAGGCACCAAGATGCGGAGTGAAGACGACGTTTGGGAGCGATCGCAACGGAAGCTCGGCCGGCGGCGGCTCGACTTCGAAGACGTCCAGCGCAGCAGCCGCTACATGCCCTGACCTCAGCGCTTCGGCGAGAGCTCGTTCGTCGATCAATCCGCCGCGCGCACAATTGACTACGCGAACACCTTTCTTCATTTTTGCCAGGCGCTCGGTGTTGATGAGATGTTTCGTGTCCGGTGTGATTGGCAGGTGGAGCGTCAGAAAGTCGGCGCGCACCAAGACCTCATCGAGATCGTCGAAGAGCTCGACTTGAAGCGATCGTGCGCGGCTAGGGGAAAGATACGGATCATAAGCCACGGGTCGCATGCCGAAGGCAATAGCCCGCCGAGCGATCTCGCTACCGATTCTACCCATCCCAAGAATACCGATCGTTTTGCCGTAGAGTTCGACCCCTTCAAAGCTCTTCCGATCCCATTTTCCAGCTTTAACACTCGCGTCTGCCTGAGGGATGCTTCGGGCAATCGATACCAAAAGCGAGAATGCATGTTCTGCGGTGGAGATAGTATTTCCACCGGGGGTATTCATTACAATGATTCCTCGGCGGGTCGCAGCTTCGACATCGACGTTATCCACACCAACGCCTGCGCGCCCAATTGCTTTGAGCCTCTTTCCAGCCGCAATAACTCGCGCCGAGACCTTTGTTTGCGAGCGAACAACGAGAGCGGAGTACTCCCCAATGAGGTCGCCGAGCGCGGTCTCTGTCAACCCTGTTTCGACATCAACTTGAAGTTCGCCGTGACCTCGAAGTGCCTCAATCCCACGTGGCGAAATCGAGTCCGCCACCAGCACCTTCAATTTAGCCATGATGCAATTTAGTCAGCAGCTCTTTGACCAATTCGAAACCGGGAATCGACGATAGAACAGAAATCACCGAAGCAAAAGTAGGCGCAACCTCTTCGACGTCCGCTGCGTCCTCGGAGACCAGAGCTGCGGAATCGGCCGGTTCCTGAGCGGATCTGTTCCGGTACGTTGCCAGGGCGAGTAGCGGCCAATTGTTGCGGTACATATCGTACTTCAAATAGAACACACGCGGGAAGCCGGTGCCCGTGATGAGGTTCTCGTTCCAGGAGCCGTCAGAATTCTGCGTCGAGGTTAAGTAACTCAACCCACGCGCGATACTCTCACGCTCTATCTCTGGAAACGAACAGAGACCCATCAACGCCCAGGCTGTCTGCGAAGGCGTGCTTCGCCCTTTGCCGCGAAGGGATGGGTCATCATAGGAGGCGCAACTTTCGCCCCAGCCGCCGTCGTCATTTTGATGTGATTCAAGCCAGGCTCGACCGTGCTGAACCCATTTCTCGCTCATGTCGTAACCGATAGCATTCAATCCCTTGAGGACCTGCCAGGTGCCATAGATATAGTTCACGCCCCACCGTCCGTACCAGGAGCCGTCAGGCTCCTGGCTTTCCCGCAGGAATCGAATCGCGCGTTTCACAACCGGATGATTTGGATTGTAGCCGAAGGTAGAGAGCACCTCCAGCACCCGAGACGTGATATTGCAGCAACTGGGATCCAGGATCGCATTGTGGTCTGCAAACGGGACGTGCTCCAGCAGCGGGTTAGTCACGTCCTTATCGAAAGCCGCCCAACCGCCGTCCTTGCACTGAAAGCTCAACAACCAACTCAGGCTCCGCTGGTATAGCTCGGGATCTTCCGAGTAGCCCGCTGTCCGCAGAGCTAACAAAACCATCGCGGTGTCGTCGGTATCAGGATTGTAGGGGTTACTGAATTGGAAGCACCAGCCCGACGGTTCGGGATCCGGATTTCGTACGGCCCAGTCTCCGGCGATCCGGACCTCCTGGCCGACGAGCCACCGGGTCGCCTTGCGAACCGATTCTTCGGAAGAATCGACCCCCGACCGGGACAATGCCAGCAACGTGATCGCCGTATCCCAGACCGGCGACAGACACGGCTGGATGCGAAATCCGGTTTCATCTTCAACAAACAATTCGCGGAAATCGGCGTCGGCCTTTTTATAAACCGGATGATTTTTGGCGTAGCCCAAGCATCGCAAGGCAATCAGGGAGTTCAACATCGCAGGAAAGATTGCGGACAAACCGCTGCATCCGTCGCCAACGCGCTCCAGTAGCCATCGTTTCGCCTTCTCAAGAGCCAGATGACGGAAAGGCAGGATGTCGTGCTTCTCCATTTGCTTCAGCGCGCGGTCGATCAGGATAAAAAACTTTTTTGGACCAGACGCTTCCAACGTCGGAACCTTGTCCGGCTGCAGATAAAGCTCACGAATCCCCAGCTGTTCCGACAACTCCCGGGTCGGCTTGTAGTGATTGATTATCGCCAACGGAACGACCATACCCCGCGTCCAGGAAGAAACCGCGTGCAGGTGCACCGGCAACCACTTCGGGAGCAAGAGAAATTCTACCGGTATCGTTGGCACGGCATCCCATGGCACCTGACCCAGAAGCGCGAGATAAAGTCGCGCGTACGTGTTCGTTCGTTCAATGCCGCCGAGCAAGCGGGCACGTTCGCGGGCCTTCGCCAACCGACAATCATCCGGCGAGATGCCGGCGAGTTTTAGCGCAAAATACGCTTTGACTGTCGCGTTTACCTCCGAGGGCCCTTCTGGATAGATGTTCCAGCCGCCATCGGCAAGTTGGTGAGCGAGGATATGATCGACACATTTTCGCTCCAGCACCGGGTCTACATCCTTTGCCCAGTGCATGAAAGTGACGTAGTCGGCGCATATTGTTGCATCGACAACCAGTTCGCCGAGCCAGTACCCGTCGGGAGATTGAAGACTGATGAGATTCTGTTGAGCTTTTGAAATCGCAGGCTGTATATACGCCAAAAGTTCGGAGGAATTTACCATGGGTCCTCTTTCGTTTATTCAGGCCTAGCTGCGAACAAGTTCGCCCTTGGGAGCAGATTTTGCCTCGCCGGCAGAAACGCCATCAAACACTCTGGCCGGATCGACTTTTCCCTTCGGTCGCGGACGCGGCCCGAAGTTGTACACGATGTTCTTCCAGGTGTCGCCTGGTTTTCCTTGGAGACCCAAGGAAGCGGTTGGTTCGTAGCCACAATGTACCATGCAGTTCTCGCATCTTGGATCTCTCGCTACACCATCCACCACGCCATACTGATCCCACGGAACCTTTTCGAGCAACTCCACATACGACTTGTAATGGCCTTCGGTCTTCACCGAATCGGTCATGAAGTAGCACGGCGCCTTCCATCCCATGATATTGCGCGTCGGGATCGCCCAGGCCGAGCAGGTGAGATCGCGAAAGCCAGCGAGGAATTCCAAATAAATCGGGGTTCCAAAGATGGGGTACTTTTTGCCCCAGACCTTGGCTCGAGAGAATTTCTCAATCGTCGATCGCCTGGTAAGAAAGAAGTTGGCAGGGTCGATACCAAGACGCGCCGCCATGTCCTTCTTCGCTGCGTCGTAGTCGTAACCTGGCGAAACGGTATGGCCGTCGACGCCGAGGGTGCTGAGATATTCGAAAAGTTGTTCGATATCATCCATTTGGGTCTCTCGATAAATCGTCGTATTCGTTGCTACCTGGTAACCGAGCGCCTTGGCCATCCGTATTGCCAGGATGCATTCCCGAAAAACGCCCTCACGCTCGACAATGATGTCGTGGATCTTTTCCAGGCCATCGAGGTGAACATTCCAATACAACGACCGGCTTGGGGAGATGACCGGCTTCTTTGGATCCTTTGGGCCCTGTCGGATCTGGGCGGCTTCGCCTGGCGTAATTAGCTTTTGCCCCTCCAGTTTAGGGAGCATTGCCTCAACCTCCCCCGTACGCCTAGGGTACTCGGACGCGAGATATTCCCGCATCTTTTTGCGCATGAACATTGCGTTGGTGCAGATATAAACTATCCGGTCTTGCTCCCGTAACCCTGTCACAAGGGCTTCGATTTGAGGATAAATCAGGGGCTCCCCACCACAGATCGAAATCATCGGAGCATCGCATTCCGTCGCTGACCGAAGACAATCCTCGAGCGCCATTACATTTTTCATCGAGGTCGAGTATTCCCGGATACGCCCGCAACCAGTGCACGTCAGATTGCAGGTGTGGAGCGGCTCAAGCTGAAGAACGGTTGCGAACTTCTTCGTGCCCCGGATCTTGTGCCGAATAATGTGCCCGGCGATTTTCAAAGTTAACGCCAAAGGAAAACGCATAATAAGAAAAATTTAAGCGCGCAAAGTAGCAGCAGCGCAAATGTATTCAAGAACTTGCGTTGATGATTAATGGGCTAAGGTTTCTCTCGTGGCTGCCAGATCCTGTTGCGATACCCGGCTGCCGGCAACTCAAAAACCATAGAACAGCTCGGTTTTTCAAAACTTCTAGCAACCGGTTCTGCCGTGGAAACTTTCCGACCAGGTCGATTGCGGGCTATGCATAAGATACTGTTGTTAAATGGTTTATGTGGATAGGCTCGCTTTTGGACCTGCCCGCGGGGCACTGAATTTTCAGCCTTATGACAGATTACAGTGCGCCTGGAGGGTCGGATCGGGGAAGTGGCGGTCTACTTTGGCCAGGCCCCGGCGCGTGAGCCCCGGGCGGCTCGGGCATGCGATGTAATATGAACGTGCTGTAATCTCGCCTTGCCACTTAAACCCCTCCGGCGCGCCGCCAGGCGAACTATAGCAGGGCCAAGTTTCGCCTTGGCCTGAATCGAAGCCGGGAAGGTGCGGCTATTGTGACCGATCGCGTGACACCGAGGAGTAAAGTAGCCGCAGCCCGACTACGCCAAGCCTACGTCGCGGCCGAAGGCAACCGTCAAACTCGACGGTCAAGGGGCACGCCGAAGCGTGCGAAGGCGGCTTCCAGCTGCGTTCGGTACTCGGAGAGCCGACCCAAGGACGTGCGGACCTGTCGCGCCGAAGCTTCAGCGAAGGCGGAAGCACGTCCCTACCCAACGTTGGACGAAAAACCCGGTAAGGGCCGAGTTGGCCTATAATCCCTATCATTTTAGTAGACATACCGTCGCTCGGGTATATACTCTCCTTGTTCCACATCAGCATTCACCCGAGGAGAAACGCTTATGCCCGCTGCTTTACCTCTCTGCGATTCCTCGCCGCTCGTCGATGGCGGGGATGATCTAACCGCCTTTTTCAGCCCGTTGGAATCGCTGGTTGGCAAATCAAGCAATTTGGCGAGATGGAGGACAATACAGATTGCAAATCAGTCATTACCCTCCTTTGTCCTGATCGGGCCGCGGGGCGGGAGTGTGCCAATTCGCCTGGCTATTGTTGGTGGCCTTCGGCCGGATGAGGCTGTGGGCAGCGCCGCGGTGGCCAAACTTCTCGTTGAGCTCGACCTCGCTCCTCTGTTGGCGCAAGACTTTGCCTTGTTCGGCTATCCCGTCGCAAATCCGTCCAGGAGTGACGGAAGGGAACCCGATTTCGAGCTCGATTTTTGGCACGGGGTGGACGATCCCGTCGTCCGGTTTTTCGAGCGAGAGTTAGCCGGGAATGATCTGGACGGAGTCATCGGTGTGTATGGAAATGAGTCAATTGCTGGTTTCCAGTTTCAGGTCTGTAGTCGGCTGATCGCGACGGAAGTGCTTTGGCCGGCCGTAGAGTTCGCTCAGCGCCTCGTTCCACTCGCGGCCGAACCAATTCGTTATCTCCCGCGGTTGTCTAAGCCGAAAGGAGCTTTCCACGATCTACGCCACCTTCGCCCAAGCCCCTTTTGTCTGACCATCCACACCCCGCGACGGATGCCGTTTGAAAATCAAGTTTCTGCGATTGCCTTCAGTATAAAGCAGATCCTTCACCGTTATCGGTCGTTAATCGAATACGCCGAGAGCCTTTAGCCTGCATCGCTCCTAAATCCTTAGAGATTTGGGAGCGATGCAGGCTGCGGACTAACCGGCTCGCGGCGGATCCCATCCGGCATCATAGCGAAATGCTTGACCAGCGCGTTCAGCCTCAAAAAGCTCGTCGATAGTTCGAACGCGGCGGCGAATTTCGCCAAGAAAGTCCTTTTCGTCTGAATTTGCGAAAGCGGCTAACTGGCGAACTGATTCTTCGTCGTAAGCTTTGAAAGTCTTCGCCGCCCGATGGGCTCGATAAGCGCCAAAACCGAGTAAACGCAGCGCCTGGATGCTGAGGTCTAACGAACTGTCGAGCGTCTCGCGGAAAATGTAGTTCACCCCCAAATTAATCAGCTTATAGGCGTGGTCGCGGTCCTTCGCCCGGACCAGCATGGTTAGATTCGGAAACACTCGTTGGACCGTTTCGGTGAGCTGAATCGACTTATCGACGTCGTCAATCGCGATGATGAGAAGCCTGGCCTTCTCTGCGCCGGCAGATCGCAGAAGTTCCAAGCGTGTTGCATCGCCGTAAAACACTTTGAAGCCAAGGCGTCGCACCAGGTCGATCTGCTCCCCATCAATATCGAGCACGGTCGTCTTGATGCGCTGGGCATTGAGCAATCGAGAAACAACCGCGCCAAATCTGCCCACTCCGGCAATGATTACGGGATTGCCTTTCTCATCGATTTCATCCGGATCCCGAGTCTGCAGTCGGCTCAGGAATCGAGGTTGAACGAACCGCTCATTGATTGTGAAAAGGAACGGCGCGACGACCATAGACAGTGCAACCGTCGCGACAAGAAGGTTTCCCAGACCTTGATCGAAGAGCTGATTCTGCACCGCAAACGAGACAAGGACGAAAGCGAATTCACCACCCTGCGCTAGCGCGAAGGCGAAGGTGAAATTTTGACTTTTCTCGAGACGCGTGACTTTCCCAACGAAAAAGAGGGCCGCAAACTTGATGGCCAGCAGCCCGAAGACGAGAAGAGCGATGCGGAAAGGCTGTGATTGGATAAGTGGCAGATCGATGCTTGCTCCGACCGAGATAAAGAAGAGGCCGAGCAGCAAACCTTTGAACGGTTCAATGTCAGATTCGAGCTCGTGTCTGTATTCGCTTTCTGCCAGGACGACGCCAGCTAAGAAAGTTCCCAGAGCTGGAGAAAGGCCGACGAGTTCCATGGCGAGCGCTATCCCGACAACAAGTAACAACGCGGCTGCGTTAAAGATCTCGTGAAGCCGGGTGAGGGCGATATATCGGAAGACCGGCCTTACCAGAAAACGACCGCCGAGAACAATCGCGCCGACAACCCCGATTACTACAAGCGCTCTTAACCAGGGGCCGGCCGCCGATTCGGCCGGTCCGCTGCTGGTTGTCGCGTGCGGTTGGCCGGCGAGCAGCGGAAGGATGGCAAGTATTGGGATCACGGAAAGATCCTGGAAAAGCAGAACGGAGAACGAGGTCTGACCTCCCCGGGTTGGAAGCTGACCTCTCTCGGTGAGGGATTGCAGCGCGATGGCCGTCGATGAAGCCGAGAAGATCATACCGATGGCAATTCCCACCCCTGGCGGCAACCCGAGCAACATCGAGAGCCCGGCGAAGACGATGGTTGTTACCACCAGTTGCAGGCCGCCGGTCCCAAGAATTGGACCCCGTAACTTCCACAGGAGATTCGGCCTCAGTTCCAATCCGACGAGAAAAAGCATCATCACCACCCCGAATTCGGCGACGTGCCTGACGTCGTTTCCGGCATTTCCGACAAGGCGCAGGACGTGGGGTCCAATCAGCACGCCGGCGATGAGGTACCCCAGCACGGAGCCTAATCCCAGCCGCTTCGCAATCGGAACAGAAACGACCGCAGCAAACAGGTAGATAAAAGCTTGGAAGAAAAAATCTTCTGAATTCATTGTGACAATAGAACTACCAAACGTCTTAAGTTATCGAGGCCGAGAGAACTTCGTTCATTCGCTCGAATTTTTCGATTTCATCCAGATCAAAGATTCCGTCCCTTAGCCTTTCAATGACGTATCGATAAGCTTGGACTTGGGCAACAATCTCGCTTTCGTCTTTAAACTGGCGCGCGCCGTGAATCACGAACGGCGGCAAGTAGCGCATACCGCAAA
This sequence comes from Chthoniobacterales bacterium, assembly GCA_049585495.1. GTDB lineage: Bacteria > Verrucomicrobiota > Verrucomicrobiia > Chthoniobacterales > JAFAMB01 > JBAUZZ01. The sequence goes on from JBAUZZ010000150.1 coordinate 14,004, forward strand.
ACTTTGCGCTCTGCTCAAATGGAGCCAGCAGCTCCCGAATAGTGAAGAAATTGAATCCCGCGCGCTGGTATGCTTCCCGGGGTCCCCCCGTAGTTATCGCCGTCAGGAAAAGCTTTCCCTGAAGTTTGGTGCCGCCAGCTCCGTAGGCAAAGCCGTACTCGAGTACCAGATCCTCCCATTCTTTGAGGATCGCCGGCGAACTGTACCAGTAGAAGGGATGCTGGAAGACGATGATATCGTGCGCCAGTAAGAGTTCCTGTTCGCGTTGAACATTAATGTCAAAAGTCGGGTACTCCTCGTATAGGTCGTTGATGGTCACGTTGTCCAGCCCTCGCACCGACGCGATCAGGCGGCGATTGATGCGTGATTTGTGAGGAGCGGGGTGCGCAAAGAGGATCAGCACGCGGCCTGGCATAGATGACTCAATAGTGCATCGAAGGGCCTGGGACGCATCTCGAAATACATGGGTCCCCACCGCCGGACGGGAGCCTTGGGTCTCGCCCCCCAAAAGCAGCTAAAATAACGAATGACTCGATCCCGCCCGCGAATCGGCTGCATGCTCGCCCGGGGTTTCAAACCATAAGAGCTAAGATAACGAATGGCTTGATCCCGGCCCCAACGGGGCACCAGGGCTCAGCCCGGGGTTTCACTCCGGGGGGCGCAATGGAAATTATTCGGTTCCCAAAGAAAATATTGACTTTGGCCGGAAAAAAGTTATTGCGGGCCGTGGATTCCTATCGCTGCGGACCTTCCGTGAGCGTGAGGTTTAACCCATCTAACCCCCAAAATATCATGAAATATCTCTATTCTAAACCGGGCCGGGCCAGCCTGAGTGCGCTGGCTGCATTTGGCCTTATCGCGCTCATTACCGGTCGTTCGACGGCCGAAGATGCCAAGAAGAAACTCGTTGTCGGTTTTTCGCAGGTTGGCGCGGAAAGCCAGTGGCGAACGGCCAATACCGATTCGATTAAATCGGAAGCCGCAAAACGTGGAATTGATCTGCGTTTCTCCGATGCCCAACAGAAAGAAGAAAACCAGATCAAGGCAATCCGTTCGTTTATCGCTCAAGGCGTCGACGTAATTGCGTTCTCGCCCGTGGTTGAGACCGGATTCGAGCCGGTTCTACAGGAAGCAAAAAAGGCTGGAATTCCGGTCGTGCTGTCTGATCGCGCCGTCAAAGTTTCCGATGATTCTTTGTACATGAGCTTCATCGGTTCAGACTTCACCGAAGAGGGTCGGCGAGCGGCCAATGCAGTTGCGAAGCTTACTGACGGTAAGGCAAGGATCGCCGAGCTGGTTGGCACCGTCGGATCCGCGCCGGCAATTGATCGCAAGAAGGGCTTCGAGGAAGTTTTGGCCAAATATCCGGACATGAAGATCATCATGTCCCAAAGTGGCGACTTCACTCGGGCCAAAGGCAAAGAGGTCATGGAAGCATTTTTAAAGGCCCCCAACGCCAAAGAAATTAACGTGCTCTTTGCGCACAATGACGATATGGCCTTAGGAGCGATCCAGGCTATGGAGGAAGCTGGTATTAAGCCGGGTCAAGATATTAAGATTGTGTCAATCGACGGGGTGCGCGGCGCTTTCGAAGCGATGAAGGACGGCAAGCTGAATGTTACCGTTGAATGTAATCCGCTCTTGGGCCCGCAGCTTTTTGATCTTATTGAAAAGGTGGCGAATAAACAGGAAGTACCGAAGCGCGTAGTCACGCAAGAGGGCGTCTACGAGCAGGCC
>JBAUZZ010000151.1:0-4008 GCA_049585495.1 Chthoniobacterales bacterium
TCGCTTCCGGTTGCTCCCCACCCCGTCTCTCGACGACGCAGTTACCTTCAGCTACGGACAGCCAGTGCTCTGTCCGACGGGGACTTCCACCCCGCTGTTGGTGCGCATTCTCAGGCGCACTAGGGTCAGCTCTCCGAGCGGACCGGCTCGCTTAGACAAAAATGGCCAAACTCCAGGGATCGTTTCTCCGAAACGACCGTCTTAGCACCGAAGGTGCGAAATATGATAGCCTAGGGCGCTAGCCCTAGGAATCGGCATAAACAGACGATCAAGCGCTGAAGGCGCGTAATAATGAGCTCCCAAAGGACTCCGCCCCAAGATCAGCATCCAGGCCTTCTGCTGCATCACGGAGCCGAAAAATTATGCCCAGCTTAGTCTTGTCCATCGTTTAGAATCTATTTAGTAATTACTTCTACGTGTTCGTTGCCGTGTGAAACATTTTATCCGAACTACGTCCTTAGCCATTGCCGGAGTCGCTGGAGTCTATGGTCTCGGCCTCTTGGCAATTAATCTATACGTCCAGTCCGCCGGAACTCAGCTCCGGATTCGTCAGGCTGTGAGTGAAAGCATCGGCCTTCCGATCAGCGTTTTCCGGATCACCTTCACACCCTGGGGAGACTTCGTTTTCGAGGACGTAACCATTGGCAACCCATCAGCTGGAGTTCCTCTGGCTAAAGCTGAACGCCTAACCGTCGCATGCGATTTCTTCCCGTTCTTTCATCGAAAAGTGGCGATCAAACAGGTTGCATTGCAACATGTTGAAATCAACATCCCAATCGCGACCCCGGAATCATTTGCCGAACTCAACAACGATATCGATCAATCCGATTCCGATTTCGGGCCTGCACCCGCTCCGACCACCTCTTCCCCTTCAGCATTGACGCCACCCGCTGAGCCACCGGCTGCTCCGGCCCCATCCGCTCACCGTTCGCTAAAATTTCGGATTCCTCTACCGCACCACTTCTGGGCGGAGATCAAGAAATTTAAGGTAGTCGACGGGTCGATTTTTCTGATCGGGCCTGATGGGTCACCTGCGGTGACGCTGCGCGGAGTGGAATGTTTTTTGCATTTCCAAAAAGGCGACTATGCTGGAGAAGTTCACGCCGAAGCGGCTTCCCTGGGGGACTCGCTGAACCTTGAAGATCTTCGATCACCGGTCAAATGCACGGCGGGAGAGCTCGATCTGGAACAAATTCAGGGAACGTTGTCCGGCGGGGAAGTGCAAGGATCTTTTCATCTCGACCTGGCCAAGCCTCAATTCCCATATCAGTTCGCTTTGCAACTCTTAGGAGTCGATATCAATGACATCACCGCCCGCACCGGCGGGTTTTTAGATCGAGCTCATGGTACCCTGAAAGGCTCCTTTCAGCTTGCTGGGCTGATCAGCGATCCGTCCCAGAACACTGGCCAAGGGGAGCTGGAGATCAAGGCCGGCTATCTCGACCAGTACCCAATGTTGCAGGAAATTGGACGTTGGACCCAAATCGACGAGCTTCGACGGCTCGAACTCGAGCAGGCTGCGTCGCATTTCCGAGTCGTCGGGCCTAACATCCGCGTCGATTCGATCCGTTTGAGCTCGAAGAACTGTCAGATCAATCTCTGGGGAACGGTGGAAGGCGCTCGGAATCTCGCACTCACGGGACGGTTAACGGTGACCCAGTTCCTGAGTCAGAAAATCCCGAGCGAATTGGAGGAGAACTTTGTTCCATCGCAAGATGGGCGCGTCCGAACTCTCGATTTCCAGGTCACCGGTTCAATACTTAAGCCGCAGACGGATCTCTTCGAACGCATCATCGGCGACAGGCGCAAACTTTTGAAACGATTCTTGCGCAGTGAACGGCGCGACCGGCCACGCCCCCCCGAGCCGAGCGATTCCCACTCAGACGTTACCCCGAACAACAACTGAGCCGGTGCATGAGAGTAATTGCCGGTTCTGCTGGAGGAATCCCTCTGAAGATTCCGGCGCACGACGCTCGTGCGACGATGGATCGGGTTCGCAGCGCCGTTTTTTCGGCACTCGGGGAAAGAGTATTGAATGCACGGGTGCTCGACCTCTTCGCCGGTAGCGGAGCTTTTGGGATCGAAGCACTCAGCCGCGGAGCGACCCGGGCGGTATTCGTCGACAATCATCGGAAAGCCGTCGAAGTGATTCGCGCAAATTTGGAGAAAACTCGGTTAGCAGGCCGAGTGATCTGTCGCGACGTCTTTCGGTTCCTGGAAAGTTGCGAAACACAATTCGACTTAATTTTTGCCGATCCGCCTTATGTGAAGCAACGCAAGGATCGTGATTTCGCCGTGGAGCTTTGTGTTGTCCCGGCCCTCAAAAGATCACTCGCTCCAGATGCGGTTTTTGTCCTGGAGCAGGCAGCCTCTCGGCCCTCGAAACCGGTCTCGGGTTGGCGGCTATTGCGCGCCCGGCGATACGGAGCGACCGAGATTCTCTTTTTGACCCGAGCGCCTAATGTCCTGTCCCCGGAATAGCATCTTATTTCGGGGACAGGACACTAGATGCTGATCTTCCTTTACAATCTCTTCCTACCGGTGGCGCTTCTGATCTCGTTCCCGTTCTATCTTCGCCGGATGCTGAAGCGCGGCGGTTATGCGCGGAATTTTCTTCAGAGGTTCGGTTTCTTTTCGACGCGGCTTCGACGGCGTTTTTCTGAAGGCCGCTGGACCTGGGTCCGCGCGGTCAGCGTTGGTGAGATGATACTCGCTCTCCGGCTGATCAGACGATTGAAAGAGCGGGATCCAGCAATGCAGGCGGTCATTTCTACAACCACATCGACCGGGTACGCTCTGGGACTGAAGCAAGTCGACCCGACTTGGACCGAAGTCATTTACAGCCCGATTGATTTCTATCCGATCGTTTCTTGGGCTTGGCGGCGGATAAACCCCGTGGAAACACTCTTGGTCGATTCCGATCTCTGGCCGAGCTTTCTCGCGATTGCCGCTCGCAAGCGGGTTCCCAACCACCTGACCAACGCACGGCTTTCCCCGAGATCGGAACGTCGATACCAGGGAATGAGGCTGCTTTCGCAGGAATTGTTCTGGAAAAAGCTTACCACCGTTTGTGCCCAGGATGAAAATGACGCCGTTCGCTGGGAGTCGCTTGGCGTGAGCCATAATCGAATTTTCACGACCGGGAGTATTAAATACGACCTCGCGGAAACCGAGGGAACAGCGGGCGCTGATTTCTCGCAATGGCTGCGGTCGCACGGCTTCGATCTCCCGCGCCTCGTCCTCCTGGGTGGAAGCCTGCACCCCGGCGAGGAGCAGTTGTTGGTCAATTGCTATCTCGAGTTGACGGCGACCTTTCCCGATCTCTTTCTGATTCTGGCGCCGCGGCACGCGGAGAGAACACCGGAGATTGAACGGCTGCTGCAAAGGGCAAACATTCGTTACGCTCTCCGGTCTAATCCAGGGTTTGGCCCCGATACGTCTACGCTCGTTCTCGATTCCACGGGTGAGCTACGCGACTGGTATCGCACGGCCACCGTCGTCGTCATGGGAAAGAGCTTTCGCGGAGTTGGCGGCCAAAATCCGGTGGAGCCCATCCTGGCAGGAAAGCCGGTGATTTGCGGCCCGCACATGGAGAATTTCGATTACTTAATCCGCGAACTCAGAGCTGCAGGTGGAGTGGTTCAGCTCGAATCTGAAAGCGAATTGGTAAGCAGTGTGGCTCATCTGCTTGTTTCGCCGGAAAGGGCGGCAAGACTTGTGACCAACGCGAAGGATGCCCTAATGCAGCATCGAGGAGCTACCGACCGCACCGTGGAACTCATTCTGCGGGCGCGCCAACAACATTGACCCGGCCCCTTTTCGGGGCAACGCTGGGAAACGAATTATCGCGGACGCAGGCACTGAGACCATCAGCGAATTTTCGCTTGCGGACCCCCTCGTTCGCGCCAATGTTCCTGCCTTCTTCCGCGACCCTATCGTCCAGTGGCCTAGGACACCGCCCTTTCACGGCGGTAACACGGGTTCGAATCCCGTTAGGGTCGCCAAGCC
>JBAUZZ010000152.1:0-21618 GCA_049585495.1 Chthoniobacterales bacterium
CGCACAGAATGAGTACTTTTTGGTGCGATACCTCGAAAAGAATGTTCCTGGCGCCGCGTATTGATGTCGGTTCTGAGAACGACAGACCCTTAAAGGTCGTAAGCGACTGTGAATTGCTAGCCGTCGAAGTGCCTGCAGGATATCGACTGGAGGGGCGCCACTTCGCTTGGCTTAAGTTAATGCCGCGAGTATCATTGCATCTCCGAAATTGGCTGTTGGCGCCGCTGGCTCAGGCGGTACTGAACCTCGTAGAGGAGGACGCGCTTCGCAACAACACCCGGAAGGCACGGTCGCGTTGTATGCGTTCGGCAATTTAGCCCAAAAGGCGCCGCACACTCGATGCCTTCATGAACACCTATCGCTCGTCTCTGCTTTAGATTATCCGTTGCAAAACGTGACCGGCGCATTTTGATCTCGAGCCCTACCTTCCAATCAGGTTGGTTCCCGAGGAGCAAGTTTTGCGGAACAGAGTATACTACGACTTCCACGCACTCTTGGAACAGCCCAGCATCGAGGTCCACCAGCCGATCTCGGTAGATCGAGTGATTGAGGTGCGGTGACCTCTTATGGCTGCGAAAAAAACTTTTAAACAGATTCGGCAGATCAGACACGACAGCGTTTGCAGCCAAATTCGCTTCGAGCTGAATGAGGCTCATTCAAGATGGCTGGAGAAACAGCGCGAACTTTACGACAAACATCTGGTCAAGATTCTTACCAGCGCTCTGCGGGTGTGGCTTGTCCGGAATCTAGACCGATTCATCAATCGTGCCAACGCTGCAGACGTACTTCAGGAGGCGCTCGACGCATTCATCCTGAGGCATAAAGACGAATATCTCTAGCCGGGAATATCGCAGAAGGTCTGCAACCTAACAGTTGGGTCTGCCTTCGGGCGTCCGGTTCTTGCCTGACGATCCTATCGGAGCCCGATCCATTGAATAATCGAGCAATTGACCGGGTCGAACAAGAAATCGAGCTATGAATAAATGCTTTTTCTCTGTCGCACTAGTGGTCGGGTCAGTAGCAAGCATTGGCAATCTCCCGGCTCAAGATAGTCAAAACGGTAATACGAAGCAGCCGACCTTGGAAGATCGGACGGATCGATTGGAACAGGGGGAGCAGGATCTGGAGGGTCAGATTGAACAGCTGCGTGGTGATGTCGCGGATCTGCAAGATCGGCTGAACCGACTAGAAGGAGGGCAAAGACCTACTCAGGCGCCTCCACCGCCGCCCTCGAAATCCTCCGGTAGTCGTCGCACCGGTTCAACCGAGGGGCAGAACGCCGAAGGGGGGGCCCGACAGGAGCAATCCTTTGACGTCTTCTATCAAGGGCTACAATCGGGAGGTCACTGGTTCGATGACCCAACCTATGGATACGTCTGGCAACCCGACGTGGCCGTATCCGACGAGAACTGGCATCCCTACAGTGACGGCCGATGGGCCTACACGGACCGGGGTTGGACCTGGGTTTCCAATGAAGACTTCGGCTGGGCGACTTACCACTACGGGCGATGGGCACGGCGAAGTGATAACGGATGGATCTGGATTCCGGGTAGCGAATGGGCGCCGGCATGGGTCTCCTGGCGGCAAAGTAGAGATCATGTGGGCTGGGCTCCCCTGCCCCCGGAGGTCGCGGATGACTCACAGATACGTGTCGAGGGTTGGGTTGATAATTATTATGATATCGGTCCGTCAGCGTATGTCTTTGTAGCCACATCCGATCTGGCGCGGTCAACTTATCGTGATGTCATTATTCCTTCAGATCAGAACGCAGCATTTCTAACGCAAACCAGAAATGTTACGAACATTGCCAACGGTAATAATGGAGTGACGGTCAACGGGCCGCCCTACGAACAGCTTGCCTCCCAAGTCAACATTCCTCAATACAAACTCCATTACGTTACCGAAAACCAGGGGCGATTCGGGACTAGTACTCGTGGCAACGAACTGCAAGTCATGGCGCCGCCAGCTACCCTGCAGCGCAACGCCACGGTGCAACCGAAGGTAGAAAAACAACTCGCTCAGGCGGAGTTTGACCACGGGTGGCAACGGATCGACCAGGCGAAGGCGACGCAGCTGAAGCAGGCCATGGAGAAGCAGGCACCGGTCCCAGCCAAGTTACCACCCAAGCCGGCTGCGCCGAAACCGGTGATGGCAGCGACCCAGAATCAGCCGGCACAAACTACGAGAGAGCAACAACCTGCCGGCAATATGGCCACTCCGGCTCCGCGGCCTAACCAGCCGCGTCCGGCGACTCAACAAGGAACTCCTCAAGGAGCAACCCCGGCGCCGGCCGCGGGAGCACCGCCTCAACCAGAAGCCACACCCGCACGTCCTGGAACCGAGGAAGCGCGTCCTACAGAGCCTACGTCTGAGCAAAACAAACAAATGCGAGCGCCGACACCCGGAGTGGGGAATAAGACCGGGGAAGAGACGCGACAACCTGCGACACCTTCACCCAGCCCTAAACGTTCCCCCGAACAATGGGAGCACACACAGGAAGCTCCTTCTCCGCATCAGTCACCTTCGGCAGAACCGACACCGTCTCAGGAGCAATTAAAGAGGGAGAACCAAGGATCGAACGAACCCGCCAGAGAACAACCGAACGAGGCGCCAAAACGGGTTGAGCCTGGTTCGCGACCATCGGGAAACGGCCAAGACAGCACGCCAAGACACCGGCAGGAAAATCGGCGCGAAGAACCTGGGACCAAAACAGAGCGGCCAGCCGAGCCTCCACAACAACCCGAGGCTGGACGGGCCGTAGAGAAGAAGCAGCCCGAGCAGAGAAATCCGGACATCAACAAAAATCAGATCCGGGAAGGAACCGAGGAGAAGCCGAGAAAGGAAGAGTCTCCGTCCAAGCAACGTGGTAATCAGTGGGAGAAGCAGGGCGGAGAATAGTTTGCCAATTCCGATTTGATCCAAATTGCTGAGGTCATAATAGTCGATAGGCGGCGCCTGTCCATCTGCGTCGGCCGCTCGTCTTTGGCCTCAGTTTTGGCCTCCGCCTTGCGCAGGATTGAATATCAGGGTGACGTCTACCGGTTTTTCGGAGTTGTTCGGGAATCCGTGCGGAGTGAAGCTCGGAATGTAGATCGCCGAACCACTTCGGTCTTCGAGCTCTGTGGGCCCGTCGCCACTCGCGCAGTGGACGCAGCAGAAAATCTGACCGGCTTTCTCCACGCCATGGCCGATAATCCGACAGCCGCAGTGCGGGCAAATTGGCGCGAGCGCCCGGATCGCGCATTCGAAACTGTCGAAGACGTGGTTCTTTCCATCGACGATCACCTTAAAAGCCTTGTCGTAGTCGTTTCCGCAGGTTTCGCATTTCTGCATCTTTGGGTTCCTTCCGTGGTTGGTTGTTTAAATTACATTCGTCTGTCCGGGTCACTGCGAGTGCACGATGAAAGGCTTTCGTCGCTAAGGGTGTGCTGAAATGATTGAGGAAGAAGCGGATAAGGAAGTCAAAGAAGCGGATAAGGAAGTCAAAGACGCGGGCTGATCTCGGCCGCGCAACGTGTCGAACACTATGAAATCGCAGGCTACGGAACGGCTCGCACCTATGCTGAAGTGCTCGGTGACAAAGAAGGCGCAAAACTCCTTCAGACAACCCTCCAAGAAGAAGAAGAAAGGGACAAGAAGCTGACCACACTAGCGAAATCTTCTGTCAACGTCGCGGCAGCAAAGTAAGTAAACGCGGCGCGCTCGCGCGCCGATTATGCAGGCAAGGGCGTTACCCAAAAACTCATCCTTTTCCTGCTCGTTAATTTCGCCAACGAATTCGACAGCTGAGGAATGCTCTAGCAGCGGCTTTATTTCTTCTTCAAAGTAGGCTTGCAGAAAAAAGTATTGGCAATGTACTATTTCGAAAATATGCCGCTAGCCGACATAGCGTCCTGCCTCGGTCTGAACAAGGCTAGGACTTGCCAAATTCTGATTCGAACCGTCGATTCTCTCAGAGCTGCTTCTTAAAGAGCCGGCCGAACGCCACGCGTAAAGGATTCGCAGAAGGTCACTCCGGATCAAGGAACCGAGTCGACCAGCCCTGCGGCACGGCGGGAACTTCCTTCATAGCGCCGCGGGCGGATCACGCGCTCGGGTCGACGAACGCTGTTCCACTGGGCAGAGCAGCGGCTTCTTGCGGAGCCGAGAATCTTTGAAACACTGCCGGCCAGAACAGGGAGAAGAGGCGGCCCTCCAGCAGGAAGACACCAGGCGGAACGTACCGCTCCGCGCCCAGGGGCAATATACGTTGCTACCTCAGGGCCGGCCCTTGTTTGGCCGACGCCAAACTTTGTCAGCAAACTCTGATGGCCGCAGTTCACTGGGGCTGAAAGTTGGCGGACACTATCGACGGCCACTAGTGCTCTATCGCGGCGGCATCGCTAAGGTCTTTATCAGCAGCTCCGAGCATCCACCTTCACGTAACTCGGATCGTGCGAAGTCAAGATGGAATCTACGCGATCACTGTACGACGGGATACGGGAAACCAAGTCATTTATGTGAACGATGCCGGTGCGATCGTGCAGGCGCCAGTAACAACCACGACCGTTGAAAAGACAACTCAGACAGTCGAACCTGCGACGACCGTACAGAAAACGACTGAAGCGGTCCAACCAGCGACTGGAACGCAGGAAACGGTTGTGACTTACGACCAGGTGCAACAAAGTGCATCACGGTATCAAGTGCTCGAGAAAAAGGGTAAAAAGGAAGTGTACTTTGACCGGCAGACCGGAACCAAGGTGATCGTGAAGCGCGATAAGGACTAAGCCTTACAACCTGTGAAAAGAATACTTTCCTCAGCGGCAGCAGCGGTTTGGTTACAAGCGATAACCGTCCTTGCGGGCTCAAGGGAAGTATCTCCAAAGAACGTTGTTGCACCATCGCCAGTTGCACTTTCTCAACGCTGGCAAAAAGCCGATCCAGATTTCTCCAGTCAGGGCGGAATTGAACCTTGAACCTAAATTCGATACACCGCCGCGAACTTTCGGCCGGAGCTGACAGTGTGGCGGCCAATCTGCCTAAGAGGATGTAAGTGCGTACTAAATTACTTTTTCTATTCACCTTGGCGTTCGCACCGAGTGCGGCGAAGTCTCGACCCTTCCATTTCCCGGCGGATACGTTCGCGTTTTCGAACACTTCCAGCTCACTCGAGGCCTTTCCTACGCGATTTCGACCATGCTTCACTATCTGTTCGAACGGCTGCGAAGCATATGATCACTACAAGCGCGAGCAGGACAATTGGCTGTTGCCCCGGCTAGCAAAAGTCTGACGCCCCCTCAAGGGCGATTCAGTGATGGTCGAGCTCGCAGAAATCGGGGGAATACTTCCGTATACCCGCTTCATACTTTGGAGCAAACGAATGGGATCTGGGAGCTTTCGCCGCCTATGACGAGTCGTTTGACGGCAATCGGAAAGGGATCGGAGAGGCCTGGGGTGGAGGTGTGGGTGTCAGCTATTTCCCTTGGTTGTACGCAGGCTTTAGGTGTTGTAAATACAATCCCGGGAGATAACACAAGTGGCCAAGTTGATGGAGACTTCATTCTTCGCTATCCGCTGGACCTAGTGAATCCCAATCTTCACCTGGCCCCTTCCGCCTACGCGGGTGTGGGAGGTCTGTTCAGCGAGAGTGGCGGATTCGGGCGCTTTGTAACGGCTACTGCGAAGTTCGAAAGTAGTCGCAAAGACAACCGCGTTCTGGGGGACTTCGGCGGCGGGCTGGAATATCGTTTCACGCCGCATATCGGGATTTTCTCCGAGGTCGGATATAACGTTGTCGACGGACCCAGGAACAACTTTATGCAGGTCAATTTCGGTGCGAAATTCGCGTTCTAGTTCGCAGGAACAAAGATACAAATCAAGCATCACGGCAGTCGCATTTCGAGGCGCACAGCCAACTCCGTTCCAAGATGTTCCGCGAAGGCCCCAAATCAAGTACTGGCTGACCGTTCCCGGGAAGTTGAGTTCAGCGGATCGATCCGTTACGGGAGGTGATCAAGACTCGAGAGGACTAGCTGGCCTCAGCTTCCAGAGGATTCAATTTCTAGAATACTGGTCAGTGGTACTCTGGTTTTCATCTTTGTGACTATTGCGATCCTGATCCACGATATTCGCCAGGACAACGAACTCACACGCGCGCTCTACGCGAGGTGCCAACATTAGTCAGGGAGCCCCGAAGCCTTCGGCCCAGCGAGCGGTTCCCAACCGGCACATCCTAGCTAGGGTTTCATGACTGCCGCGCACTGCCCTGGCTCATGTGTCAGCCGCCGTTTACGTAATGTCTGGCCTACAACAAAGATGCGATTTCGCATTGTCCCCACCATTTCCTGATGAATGCTCATGACGCGAGGCCTTAATAGCTCGCTACAAAAAGTCAGGGCTTGTCGAGTAGAAACTCGCCGCTATCTCGTCTTCGCGAGCGCAGGGTTTGACGTTCACTCGGGTGCCGGCCCCGAATGGGGCTCCTGGGGCGTCGGAGAAGTCAGTAAAGCGATACCCCTAACCGCGTGCTCAAGATTGGTGTAAATACCGCCGACCCCGGATTCCCTGATTTTTCTAATCAATCGCGCGGCACCAGTTGGTGGCAGGCTCCACAGGCCAACCACAATCACAGCATCCGGAAGTAACGCCTGGATGGAGCGACTCATTTTACCGACCGCGATTACCGACCTCGACTCGATCGCAGACAGCACAACGTATCGCGCCTCTAGTTCCTTCAGATGTTGAATTTTTTCGGTGCGAAGCGTTCTCCAAGACAGCAAGTTGCTGCCAATTCCTTCGGCTTCCAACAAACGCGCGAGGATTCTACCCACAACTTCGTCCCCCTCGCGTGCGAATGGCACGATGACCAATCCGGAGTTTGGGGGCTCAGGATTTTCTGATGTTTCCTCCCGGTCGCTTTGCGTTGGAATGATCAGCTCCTCGATCAACTCTCGCATTTGTTCGTAAATCCGAGACCTCGTTTCACTCAGAGCCGCGCCGGGAAAAAGGTCGTTCTCAATCGCCCGAACGGTTGGAACTAGCAATTCTTCAGCCGTTTTAATCGATAGCTCCGTCATCCCCAGTTCGTGGATCAGCACCTTCGCTTCCGAAAGTCGGTTCTCTGTGAGCAGGCGAATCAATTTTGTTTCTGTGGAGGTAGGAGGATCCGCTGCCAGCATGACACTATAGGGATAGAAAGCGGGAAAATAGCGTCCGAGAACTACCAAACAGGCGGTTACGGGTGTCGCTAGCAGCAGACCAATTGGGCCCCAGATCCAAGTCCAGAAAAGGGCTGAGATAATGACGGCCAGAGCGGACATTCCTGTACTTCCGCCCAAGACGAAAGGTTCGACCAGGTTGTTGGTGAATACTTCCAGTAACCCGTAAAGGAGCAGGGTCAAGATCGGCTGTGTCCAGCTTGTCGAGATCGCAATAGACAAAACCAATGGGAAGAATGCTGAAATCCACAGCCCAACGTACGGCACAAATCTTAACAGGAGAGTCAGAACTGCCCAAAGTATGGCATTAGGGATACCAATCAGGAAGAGTCCTACCCCAAGCACTAAAGCAAACGCGCTGTTGACCGCCAGTTGGGCTAAAAGAAAACTGCTTAATCGAGAACTGGCCTCATCGACAGCGAGGGTCGTCGTCGCCATGTGAGAGTAACCTATTAGTCGAAGAAATCGCTCGCGAAGCTGCTTTCGTTCCAGGAGGATAAAGACCACCAGCACTAGGACCGCAGCAAACTCAGCCACGGAACCCGCCAGTGGCGTCAAGCTATTTTTCGCAATTGCAATTGCACTGTCGGCACCGCTGACGATCTGAACCTTTGTCGGCTCCGGCTGCTCGGCACCTCTTGCAGGCGCCGTGACTTTGCCTAAATCGCTAATCAACTCGCCGACGTTGCGGAAGGCCACGCTTAGCGGGCCGGGCGGTGCTTGTTGAATCGCTGCCCATTTGGTATGGATGTTATCGCGATATTTTGGAAGAGAATTTACCAAATCAAGCGTCTCTACCGACAGCGTCGCTAAGAGCACGCCAATAAAGACGAAAGCAATCGCCACGACGCTGAGCACAGCCAAAACTGGACGAAATCCCCAGTGTTCGAGGCGAGATACAACCGGCCTCAACAAAAAGCTGATCAAGGCCGCCAGCACAATCGGCAGCAAAAACTCCTTTCCCCACGAGAAGGCAGAAAGAATGACGATCAGGTACGCTAGTTCAACCAGCTTATGGATTTCGAAAGGCTTTTTGGATCCGAGGGTATCCGGCATCGAACTGTTGTCGTTTGGAATTTGGGACGCATCCAATGTTCTAGCAATTCAATTCGCGCGCAAGAAGCGGATAGATTTGGCGCATCAAGAATTCCCCTCTGCGTCAGCTCGCTCGAAAGCCAGTCCTCTCCAAACCTCCCTTCTTTGCCACAAGCTGATTTTGCTCGGCAACTCGCAGAAGACACCAAGCCGTTCTTGAGGCTCGGAGAGGCTTCACGGGAACCGTAAAAAACAACGAATTGGTTTGCCGACAATACACATTAAATGGGCTGATCGATCAGTCTTGGGGCTTCGTCCTTGACCGTCATGTTGCTATGAAAACTGGCAGCGTTTCCCCGGGCTTCACGTCTGGAAGCTCGCTAACCGTGACTATGATCGTGTCGCGCTCACGCCCTACCGGAATTGTGGTTGTAATATAAGTTGCTTTTGCGAGAGATGAAACGTCGAGGTAAGCCTTCCCTTTGTTGGACAGGTTCATGACAACGACTTCGATCCGAAAGGCGCCGGACGGCGCTCGCGTAACTGTTTTTACCACAGCGCTCGGATTCGACGACGGTAACGATGATAGCATAACTCAAGCTCGCGTTTCGAGTGAACACCGGATTGGTCCCTCTTGGCTCTGACCAACTCGGAAACCATTCTCAGCCCGTTCGACGTTGCAACCGAAGACTTTATGAATTTCGGGTCCTTAATGCCGAAGCACGTGGCGGTACCGCAATTTATCGGCAGCGTCAGCTCGGTTTGTAGCCCGCATGCGTCCCACTGTAGGTCCTTCTTATGTTGCGAAAAGCCGCGCAGATTTAAAATTCGTAACTAGCTCCGGAGAGGTCCGGCTCTCCCAGGTCTGGCGACTGAGGTTCCGCGACTTTCCGCCGAGGACAGGGCTGTGACTGGGCCGCTAAGGAGAAATCCCCGACCGCTTTACCGTGGTACCCCCCGATTTCATCAACGGCGTAGCCAGTTAGACTACTGACGAACTTTGAAAAAGGAAGTTGGCCCAACCATGCACGCAAAGAATTGTGGAAGAGAAGCTACTGATTCCGAATTGATGCAAGCTTTGTCCCGCGGGGAATCAGATGCGATGGCGGAAATCTATCGTCGGTACGAGTCGACCTTGCGGACGGTAATTCTGAGCGTCCTTCATGAAGAGGCAGATTTGGACGACGTTTTGAATGACGTCTTCCTCCAACTGTGGCATCGTGCTAATCGATTTGTGCCGGAGAAGGGGCTTCACGGATTTCTCGTAACCATAGCACGGAGACGCGCGCTAGATCGGCTTCGCCGTCGCTTAACCTATCGCCGAGTCTCGGACAAGTATCAATCGGAGCTGAAAGCTGAATTTAAGAGCGGACTAAGGTCGACCGATGCGGAGCCAGCTAATGCAGATCTAACTAAGCTGCTGAAGAGAATAATCGGGCGACTGCCCAAGCCGCAGCAGGAGGTGGTTCACTTGACGTTTTTTGAGGGGATGAGTCAGCGAGAAATCGCAGCACGCAGATTGATCGCCTTAGGTACGGTTAAAACCCGGCTACAATTGGCGCAGGAAAAATCATTGCAACTGCTTATACCGCTCCAGGGAATGCTATGATACGACGCGGGCGCGATTTGCGCATTCCAAGAAGAAGGAACCAACTTGACGCTTCGGGGACATTACCCCGCGCCCAAATGGGACGGACCTCCCTTGAGCGGATGTACGCTGTTTCCGACGCCGGCACCCTGCTCTTAGATCGAACGTGGATGGGGTATTTCCTGGTAGCCGGCCCGCTTGATTCGCCAAATTCCCTAATTGGGTCCTTTCCACATTTCTTTGATTCGCAGTCCGTTCGGCTAATCCAATTTGATCTGTAACTTTTTGCTGATTTATACGACCAGACTGAAAGTCTCTCGCGAATGAGGGTGAATGCGTGAGCCGGAGCGAATAGATCTCGAAAAAGATGACAAGTCGGTGCCGGCCGTTTCCTTAGACGAAGTTGTAGAAAGTGAAAGCTTTGGATGTAGAAATTGATACAAAACGCGAAGTAAAGAAAAGGTAGAGTCGCGCATCGGTCTTGTGCGTAAGAGCGTTATCACAACTCCTAGCGACTGCACGTCGAGCAGTATTCAAGCTCGCCAATAGTAAGTCCTCGTCATCTCCAGGCGCGTGTTACCCACCTCTCAAGGTTTCCAAGAATGTTGCACTGATAGGTTCGCCTACACAGCCGGATTTAAACGGTTAACCAAAGTGCGCAATCTACAGCGATCACACTGAATTAAACGAAAACAAAAAACTAAACAAAGCGAATGAAATTAATCTTACTCTCACTGTTTGCCACCGCCTTATTTGTTTGCTCCTCTCATGGGCAGCAACCGACACCTACACCGGGGGATTCTACTGCTTCAGACTCCGCTCAGGCCGACAACACCAAGCGCAATTCTGCCGAGCAAAACAAGAATACCGACACCGCAGAGAAACAGTCCAACAGTAAAGACGACCTAGCGCTGGTTCAGAAAATCCGCCAGGCGGTCGAGGAAGATGGCTCCTTGTCGATGAATGCTAAAAACGTAAAAATCATCGTTCGCGATGGCAAAGTTATGCTGCGAGGACCCGTGGATAGCGAGCAGGAAAAGGTAACAATCGCGGCGAAGGCTGGTGAAATTGCCGGTAACGACAAAGTCGACAATCAATTAGAGGTGAAAACGGAGAAAAAGTAAACGCCCACTCACCTCGTTTGAACCCCAATACAGAAAGAAAATATTATGAAACGTTCAGCATTTTGTCTCGTTGATACAGAAGGACAGGCCGAGGCCATCGTTGGAGAACTTCGAAAAGCCGGCTTCTCGGATGACGATATTTCCGTGCTGTTCCCGGACAAGGGAAGCACCCGTGATTTCGCTCACAAGAAGGAAACTAAGATGCCCGAAGGTGCGACCGTCGGCGCCAGTACGGGCGGTGCTATCGGCGGCACGATTGGATTGCTAGCCGGTATCGGTGCATTGGCCATTCCTGGTTTGGGCCCATTCATCGCTGCTGGACCTATCATGGCGGCATTGAGCGGCGGGGCCATCGGTGCCGGAGTCGGCGGACTCACTGGAGCCCTGATCGGGTTGGGCATGCCTGAGTATGAGGCCAAGCGCTATGAAGGCAAAGTAAAGGAAGGTGGCATCCTCATCTCGGTTCACTCCGAAAGCAACCATGAGACAAGCCGCGCAAAAGACATCTTCAAAGCAGAGGGCGCCCGTGACATTTCAAGTACAGGAGAAGCCCATTCCGATGTGAAGGCCGAAGAAGTTTCCCACACTAGGACCCCTGAAGTTACTCCGAGAAGTGGCCTCTCAGAAAGCGACATGCCTTCGTCTCAAGATTCTACCTTAAGAGAGACAGAACGGGATCTGTAGAGAATAGGATTCAATAAAAGATGGCCAGGCACCGCAAACGCCTGGCCTCCCTTCTGTTTTGTAGCACAGCACATACTACTAAGCCGATTTATCTGTTGTCGAAAGGAGCTGATGACTTACGAGATACTTACGAAAATGTTACGGAAATGATTCCGACTTCGATTATCCGTATTTGGTTTCTTGGGTTGTTTTAGTGGGTCCTGATAGGTGCTGGGATTTACCTAGGCCACGAATGGTATCAGCGCGCTTGGAGCTATGACTATAATCTTCAGCACTCCTACTTCGACCCCCACATTGGATATAATCATGAGACGCTTCTCCTAGTGACTACAGCGGGTCTGCTCTTTTGGATTTTAGCCGGCGGTGTAATTGTGCGGGGTATTCTGAGCCTGTTTATGAACACCCAGTCATCTGGTAGCCGCGCCGCACTGCCAAAGCAATCCCGAGAGGGGGTAACAACGGTATCCTCGTTGGGGCGGCCAGATGGCTCTGAACTAATGGTCGAATGTTATGGCAGGCAGGACGCAGTATTCCGCCAAAAAAGCCTAATGCGGCTCGATTCTCACTCACTCGCGTAAAAGTAGATGGTGCAGTCGCGACGCGCGCGAGATCTGCGAAGCTCGCAAAGTCAATAGACGCGCAAATCCAGCGTAGCCATGAGAAGCGAACCTAAGTCACTGGTTAAAGATCATCAAAAACAAAGGAAATTATATGAACAAGCTTCGCTTTAAAGGAACCTGGAATGAGATTAAAGGGAAGCTGCGCCAAAAGTATGGCGAGCTTACCGATGATGACCTGGCCTATTCAGAGGGACAAGACGAAGAGCTAGTCGGAAAAATCCAGAAGCGACTAGGGAAAACGCACGACGAAATCCGAAAAATGCTCGAGGCGTTATAAATCAGGTCGAAACCTCAGATCCAAACATGTTCTGGCGATCAACGATCGCCGGAGCGGGCGGCAGGATCGGGATTGCGAAGCGCTAAGAACGATTAGTCATTTTAATCGAGAGAGAACAAGCATCCTTTAAAACACTTCCAGAGTCATTTGGGAGCGCTTTCTCGTCGTATCGATACAAAAGTTCGCACGTCCAGACGAACTTTTCTGCTGATTTCAGAATGAAAAACTGACCCACTCCGCACGAAAAGTAGAGGTAAGTATATGCTTTGGACAATAGCGGTTATCTTGGTGATATTGTGGCTTCTTGGATTCTCGTTCCATGTCGCCGGAGGTTTGATCCACATCGTTTTGGTGATCGCTTTAGTCCTGGTCGTAATAAGGCTCGTTACCGGTCGCGCTCCATAGCCATGAAACCCTCGGAGAAAGACTCCTGCGATCGCCTCTCACTCATGTCGACTTCCCTGGGACCCAGAAATTTTTCAGAAATTTTTCAAACTCGACGGCGCATGGATAGTTGGAAGCCGAAATTACCGACCAAAGATTTGCTTGGCGGAGCACGGACAGGGCGCCGAATCGAGAAGAGATGATGTTGAGCCATCTGGGTACTAATCGCACCCAAATCACACTGGCGATGGCGTATGAGATTCATCGGGAAAGTAATCGCAAACCGAGTTCCTTTCCCACCTCTGAGGATACAGTAATTTCTCCTCCCAATAGGTCGACCAAGCGCCTTGCGATGGCTAAGCCTAGGCCTGCTCCTTTGGATTTCCTCCCGGAGTGCGAGTCGTTGAAACTCCTGAAAGATGTTCGCCAATTGATCATTAGGAATTCCGATCTAGTGGCCCTCACGATCAACTGCCAGCGTTCCCCCGACAACGACATAAAGAGCATTTCGATGCTTGCGTCTGATCTTTTATCGCGTTTGAAATACGTTGCCGACGATTTGCTTATCCTGCGGTGATCACTCCGAACAGTACGCAGATTGCCGTTCCTTCGTATTTTTAAGAGCATTCCGTTTCGTCCTAGCCATCTGAGAGAACGATGATGGAAGGGGATTCGAGGGAAGTTAAGGAGCCCATCCCAAGCCGCCCAGGAAAGTCCGTGCCGTCCGACACCCAAATTACGATGAGTGAGGTGGAGTGGATCCGGCTAGGGCGTTCGATGCGTCCATGACGGTGACGCTGGGCTAATGTTGTTTTGGTGCCACTTTTAAAAATTATCTGGCGTGATTCTTCGGCTGACATTTGCACTCTCTGCTCACTTGTCCGCCGTAGCGCCAACAGGTTCTGAGAAGTTCGCCGAAGCTCCAAAACCAACCCTCAGCTTGACTTAATGCTAAGTGCGTAGCTTTAGTTGGGTATCGATCTCTCACCCCAAAAGTTGCAGGAATTGTGCTCGGTCTTGAATGAGTTCGCGCTGCCTAGAGCAATTGTGGATTTGGAACGTCATTCGTTTGTGGCTTGGAACCCAAGATTTCTTGAGCACACGGGCTTTTTGGAAGACGAACTGAAAACTTCCAAACCGGACGAATTGCTGACGTTTGGCGAGTCTTGGTTTCCGCTCTCAGGGGAAGGAGAAGGGCAGCCAGTCGAATATATCCCCTGCGCCGCAAGGCGCCCTTTTGGCGCCGATCCCGCGCCGGGATTTGTCGTCAAGTCGCATAGCAAAATCGGTTACGTGATGCTCGATGTTTTCGACTCACCAACAGCCCAATTCGAGCAAGGCCGGAACGCAGGCCGAGAGGAAGAACGTAACCGAGTCGTTCAAGCCTTTCATGAGGAGGTTTCTTCTTCAATAGTCGCCGCTCTCTTTCTGATCGAGACGGCCAAAAGCGAACTAGAAGATGCGGGGTTACCGCAAGCCGAGGCCGTTTCAAGGGCATCGGAGATTCTCACCGAAACCACCGAAAAAATAGCGGATGTGCTCGGACCACAGACCAAGACTCAGGATAAGTCGTAACGCTCGAAATGGCCCTTAGTCGCTGAGCACGGTCAGAATCGTCTCGATTAGCCTGTTTGGAGTGAACGGCTTGGGCAAATACGCCTGGAAGCCGGCGTTGAGTATGCGCGTGCGATCTGCCTGCGCGACTAGGGCAGTCACAGCGATAACCGGTACACTGCCTCCGGCCTCCGGTCCAAGGGCGCGGATTTCACGCAGCAACTCGAAACCATCTACTCCGGGCATGGCAATGTCGGACAATACCAAATTCGGACGGTTATTTTTTATTGCCTCAAGGCCTTCAACCGCATTCCTCGCCACAACGACGTTTGCCCCCAGTCGACTCAAAAAGAAAGCCAAATACCTTCGTGCGTCGTCATGATCTTCCACAACGACAATCGTTAGACCGCTAAGAGGAGTCGGAGGCATGTGGCTGGACAAAGACTTGGCTTTGAAACGACATACCGTCCAACTACTTCGCATCTGCCGCATCAAACGGTTCTTTGACAGACCGGTTGGCTGCCGATTTGTTCGGTAATTTTGGATTCGCTGAGGTCCGAAGAATTGGAGACGAGGCTGAGTGTTGTGTCCTTAGAGGGAATCCTCTTGGACCTCTTCACGGCATGGCCGTCGTTCAAGGTCAAGGAGCGTGCTCGCGGCAGGAGCTCTTTTTCGGACCGATCGTCACCTAGTATTTATCGCTGAAGAAAGATAACGATCCTGGTTCCCAAAAAAGGACCGAACTAGATATAAAGCACCGAACTGCGGATCCCGCTCGATCCGTTTCCGCGGTTACGTGCAGATTGGTTCGAACCGTCGGCGGGAGTCAGTTAAGCTATGCGCCAATCCCCAAGTCATTGAGGTTTTTCGCGATTGCTATCTTCGGCATACGTCGATAACAAAACGGCGAGGCCGGTTGTTGCCCGCGAGCGTTTGTCCAAATAATGCAACGCGGTGGTGCCAACATCGCTGTGCCGAAGCGCTCGGGAGGCGGCGTAGATACCGTGCCGGTCGCATATCTGACTTCCGAATTCTTTGCGCAACGCGTGAAGTGGTCGTTCGCCGTCCACGCCGTGCCTTCGAAGCCAGGTAGTGAGACGCTTGAAAATGCGCTGCGAACGGTAGTGGGGATAGGTAGATCCTGGCCTTGGTTTCACCCGAGATTCGAGCACAAAGCAGCTGGTCCGCCGATCATAGAAATTTTTGAACACTTCCACTAGCTCTCGGTCGAGATCGACATCGCCGATCGATCCCTGGCTTTTGACCGCGAAATGCTCTGTAACGCCGATGTGTAGCTTCTCGAGGTGCCAATCGAATGCGGTCCATTCAAGCCGGTCGATTTCAGCGCGTCTCAGGCCCGCCATGGAAGCCAGCAAGAACGCTTTGAATGCTTCGGGATCTGATGCTGAAAGCTCCGTTTGAGCGCTTGTAACGAGCTTCCTAACATCGAAAAAGCCCCGGTAGGTCATCGCTTGGCGCGGTTCCAACGGGACGCTGGCAAAAGGGGAGATGAAGCCGGAGGGCAGGCTAATAAATTTGAGGCGCGCAGGACTGAACAGGCTCCGTGCTCCCCGTAGGGTCGAATTCACCGATATCCGGGCCGTCCGCTGCTTGGCCGGGTTTCGTCCAGCGCGGTCCAAAAAATCGACTTTCCAGCTTTGAATTATCTGCGGCGTAATCTTCTCAAGCGGGATCGAATCGATGCGGTCTAGCCAGCCGCTTCGTCCCCCTGCGCGATAGTCATATTTCTTCGGGTCATCAATACCGAACGCACCGGCAACTATCCGTCTAAAAGAGCGAATATATTCGCTCAGCGTTCGTCCACGGCTCGCAGTTGTCGCCTGAATCGCGCCGATAAATTCGCCAACCGTTTGTATGGCGCCGTCATTTTTTGGCTCTGGACCCAGTTTAAAATTGGCCAGAGTCGCCGCCCAGCCATTCACTTTGAGGTGCTCGTAGATGTCACGGGCCTTACCGGCAGCAACGACTCTGTTCGCTGTTCCGAGATTAAACTCAGCCCGCCGTCCCGCGAACTGAAGCTGAACGCTGAAGTGCTTGGATTTATCTTCCCTGGCCTTGCGGTACCGGACACGCTGAAATACAGCTCTTTGCCAGTAGCGGATATCGCTGCGGGCAAATCTCGGTCCTCGCGAACTCTTGGTCAGCATTTGGTCATCACTTTTTGTGTTCACTCCTGTACCGCTCCGTACCGATCTGTGCCGCTTGATTTCGCCGCTAAAGCAGTATCAGCGAGGAAGAAGGGTATCAATAGCAAACAGATCAGCACAGAACGGAACAGCCAAGCCAAGAACTACGGAACTGTAGATTACAGGTTCGAGTCCTGTCGGGTGCAATAAGACGCACGAAATCAAAGACTTGCAAGGAAAAGTCTTTAACTACACAACAAGTACTAAAGACATTACTATAAACTTGTTTTTGGCTGCCATTTGCTCGCCGGTCTTCGCAGGATGGCACGCGTTCGAGAAATCAACTTTCCAGTTTTAAACTACTTGCGGCGGCGGACCCTTTGCCATTCCTTTGCCACTTTTTTTGTTCCAAGTGATCCGCGGCGCTTTCTCATGACACGCAATCGGCGGAACTTAGCTGCTTTCGCCATGTCTTCACGCACGCGTAATACTTTCTTCAACCGCTTGGAGAAGTGAGTCGGACAACTTTCGGTCCGTCAGTACCCGCCACATTGTTACGGCACCGATCATTTGTTTGGTCATCGTTGTTATCTCCGCGAACCTGGAGCTAATTCGTGAGCAGCCGCAGTTGCCATCCCGTGGAGGAGCGAACTGATGGATTCGATCCCGAAGAATTCGTTTCCGGATTATCGGATCAGGCGCTCATTGCTGCGATGCTCTACAGATTCGCCCGGGCCAGCGCGTCTGAAACTTAAGGTCGATAATTACTATCGCAATGGCGCGCGCCACAGCGGTTCTAATCGCTATCCGCGACCAGTTGGTGGCGTTGGACCAGATCGGACCCTTACGAGGAAAATTTCTTTAGGCCAGAAGGAGGTTCAGTTAGAGCCACACGAGCACGAGAAATTTAGTCGGTGGCTTCTGTTCTGAAAATTACTTGGCCGCGAACCTGTCGTTACTTTGGCGCCGCAGAATGACGAATGTGTTGTTGTCACCGTACATGGCCCACGGACCGGAAGGTACTTCGCGGAATTCGACGAACTTCCAGTCGCACGCATCTCTGTTGCCAAGACCCAGGTAATCGCGAACCGCAGGCGACACGTCCAAGCCAGCGCCCTGATTTAAATTCGCTCTTGGACGTTCGTTACCAAACACGTATTGCCAGTGATCCGTACGGAAGGGTCCGCAATCTTCCCACTGGGCATAGCAAACTTTGTTTCCATGATGGACCGCAATCCATCTGTCTTTGAGAACGGTTTGCCCATCGCGAACAAAAGCCTGCTTAAACCAGGGAATCACCTGGCTCGCTTCATATTTGGTATGACCGCGTTCGACATCGTTGTAAGGGAGAGCGACGTAAAACGGATTCTGGCGAGGAACGAAGTTGATCGGAATAAAATTTCTGCGCCAACCAGGGTCAGGGTTATCGTAGCCTCCATAGCTGTAATACCAGTACTTGTCCCAGGCGCTGCGGTTGTTGGGCACAGGGTTATTGCCTCTCGGGCGTTCGCCGATCCAGAAGATCGTCGTGACAATGCCGGGCCTCCAAGGATACCGTCCTAGTCCTCCACTCAAAGCGGCACCTTGACCCGTCAATGAAGGTCCGGTCAAGTAGCGAGGACTGTCACCCGAGAATTCAGTCTTCGTCGGTGACAGAATCACTTTGATTTCGACCTTGAGAAGCGCGTCTTCGCGCAGTTTCATTGCGTACCTTGCAAAACCAGTACTACTCTCGTACTGAGACTGCGCAGAAGCCTTTCCACCGAAAACTGCAAAAATGCACACCGAAAAAATATGTGACAACCTCATGTGCAAATTGAGTTGCCTTTCTACTAGCAATTCGCTCGGCAGAGCAAGCGCTTTTTGCGTTTGTAACGGGCTGATTTGCCTATTCGTGCTATATCCTACGCTAAGAAGCCAACGGTTGAGGTTTGAACTGTAAAGGCTGGAGGGGCTGTTGCGGACAACTGCGTCTGGCCGCCAGACGTAGCTCCAACCTAGCGGTCAGAGATGGGTGAGTAATCTATGGAAAGGCTTCCACGGTCTTGTTTAAGCTTCCGGATGCCTTTTTTCCACGTAGGCCGTGTTCCAGAGAACAATGGCGGCAACGACCGAGCTCAGGCCATTTGGAGCTCACCTCACGAAACTTTCAAATCCTACGCTACCGGGGAGACGAAGCGGGATATTCTCAAAAAGACACGTCTATGCACGACCTTCAGGCATTCGCCGAAAACGTATCAGTCATCGGCGGTCCGCCCGGCCGCGCCGTCGGTATCACGTTTACTACCCGCATGATCATTGTAAAGCTCGCCGACGGTTCCTTGTGGGTGAAAACCCCAGAGTTATCAGCAACGTGATCTCGGGAGGACCGCACTTTGGGCATCGCAAGTTCATGCCTTGACTCGTCAAACGGGCAGGCGGGCGACCCTAAGGAAAGTTGGCTCGCGGATATGAGCGCGCGAGGCATTGGAAGGCCCGCTCTACGAATGGCCTTGGCGTCTTTCTCGATGCAGACACCATGAGCGATGATCAGCTTGTCGAAGTCCCACGAAAGCAACTTTCCGAGTGATCGCCGGGCGAGGTTTCGATTAGTGAAAGACAGTCTAATGTCGCGTGGAACGCCGCCATGCGGAAATGCGACGCCAGCAAATTTGAAGAGAGCATTGAGAAGGGGCCTACCCCTCACCATGGGGTGGTTTTGGATGAAATCGGCCAGGATGACCGTGCGTGACTCTTTATGAAAGAAAAAGACTTCTTCGATGAAACAGTTGCCTTTGAAGACGAGTTGGTCGAGGTCATACGCCCAGATCTGCGGCGGCACATCCCCTAGAATGCCGACAAATGGCAGGCGCTTGAACTTATTCGGTATGTGGGGAGGCATCCACAGCTCTGCGTCGGGAAACAGCGCGTGCCACTCTTCCAGTCGCCAGACATGCATCCTGGTCGGTGCAACAATGTATCTCACCGGCCCCGGCGCCGTGATGCGATGCAGCATATCGAACGGCACAGACACAGTTCTCCTTTGAGTGAGCGACCCCGTTTTGATCTGATTTAAAGGCGGGTCCGAAAATGCCGAGAAAGATTGGGCTTCATCCTTGCTGGCTTTCACACGGGTTTGCGCCTTATCGACCTAACGAACTTAAAATGGTCGAATATCGATGGGGCGGCCGGCTGCATCACGCTCTAAGCAGGCGATAAGGTCCATCATTTCTACTGAAGAGTGACGCCGGTTCAAAACATAAAACATAACCTTTCAACGTATCATTCTATTTCCAGGCACTGGCCCGGCGGAACGAAAATCAGACTGCCGCGAGTGACCGGTAACTTCGGCCGTCGCTCACGAAGTTGCCATTGCCTGATTCAACCCAAAACAATGGTAGAAACCATGCCGATGCGGAATCTTTCGGAAAGCCACCTGTTTAGTGAGTTGTTCTATGGCAAAGAGGAAACAGAACGGATTGCCGCACATCTCGGACTTCCCGCCGACACGAAACTCAAATTCGAACTTTACGCAAGCCTTCCGCACGTCGTAGACGAAGCCAAAGAGAAGCCATCATTCGAGAGTAGCGGGAAGAAGTTTTGGATCAATCCCAAACAACAGTGATCGTCTTCCCGCGAAAGGAATGATTTTCAATCTTTCGGTTTGATACAATCACCCTTCTGGGCTGAAACCCTTCCCTTGTAGCTCACCATCCACCTAGGAGGATCGCAGTAAGGTCCGTGGATACTTTCAACCTCGCCTAGCGAAGCAAGGTCATATTCGGCCTGAATGTCCGGTCTGGCAGGCTTCCCACGGTGGGAATGCAAAACCTCAACCAGTGAACCTCTACCTCCCACCGGTCGATCGGTGACCGTAAGAATGATCAGCAAACCTTGCTGCTTTCCCATCGTAAGACGATACATCTGATCTCCCGAATCACAAAGGTTCCGTTGATCGCTTTTCCCGCGAGTCCTTAGACAGCAATTCGCTTTGCGTTTGATTTCAACCCGAAGAAATTTCTGGAATGAGCGAACCCCTTGTCTACCGCGAAATACAATTCTCCCAATTCTCCCGTTTGGGTGGCACCTTGCCTGAAAAGGTGGGCACCTTCGTTGCAGGTATCCTCACAGAAGCCATTGAAGAATACCGCAAAGAGCATCCCACCGACACGATAGATGCAGCTTTCCGTAATCTCATATCCGGCAAAGAAATAGACCGAATGAAAGATTCGTTGAAACGTTGAAACTCTTAGATACGTCAGAGCATGTGCTAATTCCTTTTGCTGGAGACCTTCAAAGTTTGGGAACACCAACGCTTGAGGGTGAAAAAGGCAGAAAATTCTGGAAGATCCTCGCAAAAAATCCCTAATCCTTCTGATTGAATTCGAGAGCGAAGGCTCATTGCAAGGCATCTCGAATTTCGCGTAATTGACTGATGCCCTTGCACTCCTTTAAGGTCTTTCGAGTTGCTCCCGAATTTCACTCCTACGGCAGTTTCGTTATCGAGACAGAGTCCAACAAACAGGACGAGATTTTAAATCTCCTTGCCGATCGCGACCGGCGGACGATTGGACTAAGGCTTCACATCATTTCCAATCTCGAGTCTGCTTTACCGTTCGATATCCGCTTTGAACTTGGTCGCGCATACAATGTGACCGAACTTTCGAAAACACCGGAGTTCACAACTCAAAGCGGACACAGCATTTGGATTCTCTGAAATGGCGAGAATCTGCTGCCTTGCATTTCCCGCTGCTTCTTGGTAGGAGTCAACCTCGCAGTCCTCGGCTAGGGCTGCGGTTTGGTGTTTAAGACGCGCCGAATTCTAGCATGATAGGCGAGCAGCCGGTTTGAAACCTTTTCCGGTTGCTCGTCCTTTTTGTTGCCTTTTAAGCTGCGAATTCGGAATTATTTCCGAAGTGTGATTCAGAGAGAACCGGATCACACCTCCTTTGTTTCCCGCGAGAGATGGATTTCCTTTTTAGGCTTTCGGTTAATCCGATCACCCACCTTGGCCAATACCTGCTCCTTAT
>JBAUZZ010000153.1:0-12462 GCA_049585495.1 Chthoniobacterales bacterium
TATACAACATTCCGATTCCTCCGCAACTCGACCTGCCGATCAGCTTCAATATAGCTCCATCTCAAAGCGTCCTGGCAATCCGGTTCAACCTTAAGACTGGTCAGCGGTCGCTTGATGCTCTGCGCTGGGGGCTCGTTCCGTATTGGGCCAAGGACGACAAGATCGGCTACAGGACCATCAACGCGAGGGCTGAAACCGTCTATACGGCCCCAAGCTACCGAGAAGCGTTCAAGAAGCGGCGCTGCCTGATTCCGGCTGACGGCTTGTACGAGTGGAAGAAAGTGCCAGGCGGAAAGATTCCGTACGCAATCGGGATGAGGGACGATTCGCCTTTCGTCTTCGCTGGCCTCTGGGAAGGCTGGAAGGATCCGTCGACCGGCGAGTGGCTGCGCACTTGCACGATCATTACTGGCGAACCCAACGAACTCGTCGCCCAGGTGCACACCCGGATGCCGGTCATTCTGCCCGAAGAACACCACGCAAAATGGTTGGGTGAAGCGGTGGAGAACGACCTCAAAGAGCTGCTGAAGCCCTTTCCCGGAGAAAATATGAAGATGTGGCCCATCAGCCAGCGGGTGAACGATCCGAAAAACGATGATGAGACGATCTTACAGCCCATCGAGCCGGTTCCCGTCAAATTCGGCGCTCGCGGTACCGATTCAGAATTACCGCTGGTGTGAAGAATCTGATTTGAAGGCGGTTACATCTGCCGATGCGATGTAGTTGTCAAGATCACCCATGGCACCGGCGGGTATGAATCCCCGACTGCGTTGACGAACTCGCATTTCGACATGTTCGAATCCAGCATCACTCAACCAGGCTTTGAGCTGATCAATCAGTTCCGCCCCTGCCAGACATCCCGTATAGGCGGCGAGATCATTTTTGAGATGATCCGGAAGGGGCTGCAAAGCCACCATGTCTGCGACAGCCAAGCGTCCGCCAGGTTTCAAAACTCGATGGGCCTCCTGGTAGACCCTCAACTTGCTCGGGGAAAGATTGATCACGCAATTTGAGATCACGGCATCGACCGTATTGTCACTTACCGGAAGGCTTTCGATCTCGCCCAAGCGAAATTCTACATTTTGGTACCCACCGGACTGGGCATTCTTTCTAGCCTTCGAGACCATCTCGGGAGTCATGTCCACGCCAATGACTTTCCCGGTCGGGCCGACAATTTTCGAGGCTAGGAAACAATCGACTCCGCCACCACTACCTAGATCCAAAACGACTTCTCCGGCTTTGAGCGCCGCAAACGATATCGGGTTTCCGCAGCCTAAACCCATTTCCGCCTCTTTCGGTAACAATGCGAGATCTTCTGTGGAGTAGCCGATCTGTTCTGAAACGCCGCAGCCGCACGATTTATCGGCACTACAGCAGCTGGTCTTTCCCCCGGCTACGCCGGCGTAATGTTCTCTAACCTTATCTCTGATATCCAAATCGGTTTCGCTCATATTCATCTTTCCAATCACCAAGGCCGGTCCGTTCGCATCGGGTCGCAGAGCTCTTTCGGTTCTGCTCGGCCGATTTCTTGGGTGGCGTGCTCGAGTCGGAGTCGATCGAGTTTATCAAATGGCAAGTTGCACAGCAGATCGACGCGACGGTAGATGAGCTGTGAAACTTTCCAGAAGTAATCAAACTTGTCTTTCTCAGAACCTTCGAAACCGGCCGGGTCGGGCACAGGCCAATGAGCAATAATCGGCTGCCCTGGCCAAAACGGACAATGTTCCCTGGCGTTATCGCAAACCGTGATGACAAAATCGAAAAGAACGCTCTTGTACTCGTCCCAAGATTTTGAGCGGGCATCGGAAGCTTCCATTTTGTAAGCCTCCCGGAGAACGCGAATGGTGTAGGGATTGAGTTCAGACCGCGGCTGGGCACCAGCGCTAAATGATTCAAACTTTCCGTTACCGAGTTTGCGGATCAGGTATTCCCCGAAAATGCTGCGAGCACTATTCCCGGTGCAAAGGAATAGTATTTTAAAAGGGCGATCGAGTTTCATTGAGGTTTAACGAGCAGCTCAGACCACCCGGCTTTTCGCCGCACCGCTAACTGACTCGCATCGGCACAGGTTGGAGAGCGCGATTTCGCTAAAGCCTTTCGCAGGCGGGACAAGTCGGCATTGAAAACCGGATCGGTTTTTAGGCACTTCGCGAGACATCCCAAGTTGAGCTGAAGTTCACGGGAGACTGGCGTGCTCAGGCGGTAGACTTTCCAGGTCTGTACTCGGTGGAATTTTACAAGCCCGACTTTTCGCAAATACGCAAGATGCTGAGAGGTGTTCACCTGTGGCAATCCAAGAACCTCCTGGATGTGGCATACACAAAGAGGTTGTTGAAGCAGCAGATTCAAGATCCGCAGGCGCGTGGGATCCGAGAAAGACTTGTAAATATCAGTCAATCCGATTGACATTCGATCGACATATAAGGCAATAACTATATAAGTCAATATTTATATACAGTGCCGTGATGGTCCTGGCCTCGGTACGGGGTCAACCGGATGTTCTCCAGGAAACCTCTCGCCGTTCCCGGGCCGATGTTCGGTAACTTTGCTTTAAGCTTGGCGCCTGTTAAAAGTTTTCAACAAAGCGGTGCGGACACATTTAACTGCCTGTTAAATCGTTATATCCGGGACTGCGCTGGGGTTGGTAGAAACCCACATCTTCAAGAGTCGAACCGTAAGTTGCAACAGGTGCGATCAGTCCTGCCTTAGCATTTCCGCCCGTTGAGGAACAACCGGTGGTAAGCACAGCCGCAACACCGAAGACCAGCGCTAGCAAAGCCGAACGTCTGACGTCCTTCAAGAAGAGACCGGCACACTGGTTGTTAAGCAAACCTCGATTACGTGAAAAACAGGGTACTTTCATTTTGTTTTGATTCATTCGAGTTTCAAATGTTCATAGTTACTTACTCGGTTTGATCCGTGCTTATTCCCTGGCCCGGCGGCCGGTAGTCGCCAGTGCCTTCGGGTCAAGCAGCGATCGCTATCCATGCCTTCCTGGACATCCGGCAGCTTAGTTGAGCAGGGGAAATCAGGGGCGGGAATAAACTCGAACCGTTTCTGGTTTAATGAAATGAGCTCGTTTGAAGATTTATGCTCTCGCGCCTGCTGAAGCCTTGGCGTAGCTAGCACGTGCTTTTATCACCCGTTGAAAGCCGGCGAGAGCGTAAGTACTGAGAAAAGCCCAATCTCCTAAATGAACAAAAGTACCATTAACTAAACGCAAATTCCTAAAATTGGCTTGTCGTCAGCCGCCGGAACTTCGGAATTTGGACTAATGGGAGATCGCCTCTAAAGCGCGGCATACCGACGAAAGAATTATCTAACTCCGGGAATGTCCCATGAGTGTCTGCTCCAGCGAAACATCGACTTTCACCGCATTGCGCAATCCGGCTTATCGGAGGCTCTGGCTTGCCAGTTTGGTTTCCGGCACGTGCGTCGCGGCACATGACACAGCGGCCGCCTGGATGATGAACACGCTCAGCTCATCAACCCTCCCCCTTTCGCTGATGTCCACCGTAGCATCCCTGCCCTTGTTTCTCTTTACTATGCCAGCTGGGGCCTTGGCCGACATGGTCAACCGACGGATGCTTCTCCGCTTCGTGAATCTTTGGTTGGCAGTCGCCGCAGGTTTACTCGCCGTGCTTGGTTGGTTCCAGCTGTTGAGCCCGTATGTGCTCTTATTCTGCGTATTTTTAATCGGTGTGGGCTTCGCGTTTTACGCCCCCGCCTGGTCAGCAATTGTTCTGGACGTGGTTACCGGCGAAGAGCTGCCATCCGCCGCGACGTTAGGTGGGTTGCAGTTGAACCTTTCGGGAGTCATCGGCCCGGCGCTGGGCGGCATTCTCCTTTATCTCTTAGGCGCGACCTGGGTGTTTGCTCTGAACGCTCTCTGCTTCGTTGCGATGATTCTTACCCTGTTACGGTTGAAACCTGCTGGAAACGCGTCACGCGTTGGGCCGGAAAATGTCTTCGAGTCCCTTTCTGCCGCGATCCGGTATGTGCGCTATACGCCGGCGATTCGAGTGGTACTCGCTCGAAACATTCTGTTTGCTTTCTTTGTCTCCGTTATACCGGCTCTGATGCCCGTCGTGGCTTTGAAGAACCTTCATCTTCAACCCTGCAGCCTCGGTTTACTCTTTACTTCCATCGGAGCCGGTTCGGTTTTCAGCGCTGTTTTCCTTTTGCCGCGGTCCGGGAAAGGCTCTCTCCGAATGCTTCGACAGTTCTGGCCAATCTTCTTTTAGTCGTAGTCTATTTTCTAATGGCGTTGGTAAGACAACCGCCAATCTTCATGGCTGTTGCTGCTCTGGCCGGGATTGGCTGGACTCTCAGTGCATCTGAACTGTGGACGGTCGGTCAGCGAGCGATTCCCGGTTGGGCCCGAGGACGGATCAGCGCGACTGTTATCATGGTCTCGCAGGCCGGGATTGCCGTAGGAGGAATTGTCTGGGGTTTCTCGAGTCAGGCCGCAGGAGTCAGCGCTACGCTGTTAGTCGCCGCCGTCACCTTAGGCATCAGTCTATTGGTAACAATTCCTCTATCGATCAACTTTACGACCTCGCTTCCGCCATCGATTAAACGCTTGGGCTTTGCCGAATGATCGATACGGAGCAGGCTCGCTAGGAAAAAGAGCTGCACCGCATTGAACTGTCCAGTACCCCGGCCACGTCTTGACTTGATTCTTGCGCCTTGGGACCGCCCCGGCTATTTCGATGGTAGTCACTGCCGGCGAAGCCGAATACCGAAAGGAAGCCAACAACCGATAGAATTTATTTGTTCGTTTTGCCTCAAAAGAGGAATTGAGGCTAAAACTCAATGTCATGCCTTCTGGTGCCGCAAGTCCCCTCGTGATTTTCGTCATATGCGTTGTGTTTTCTATGAGCGCAACGGCGCAGACGATCACCGGGAAACCCGCTATTCTAACGCGCATCGAACCCGGATTAGAGAATGCAGTAAAATGGAAATGGCGCGTTGAGCTATCCGATGAAAAGGATTGGGGCCTCGAGGCGCCCACTCCGACACCATCACCGTCGCCTACCGTCACCCCGACACCCACACCGGAGATTCGGCCCACCCTCTACGAGGTGAAACATGGCGATGCTCTTATTCTCATCGCGAAGAGGTTCGGTATGACGGTTGCCCAACTCAAAACGTTTAACGGATTGCAGACAGACAAGATCCGCGTCGGCCAGATGTTGAAGATACCGACTTTGGCGGAAGTGAGCGCGATAGCTCCCCCCGTCAACAAGCGGAAGGCTGCTAAATCTACCGAACCGGCGACCGGTGCAGACGCAGGAGCCAGAGCGGATCAGCTCAGCCTTCAGGTTTTCCTGGACCGTGAGCAATTCTCCGGCGGGCCAATTGCCGGGGAACCGGGCCCGGCTTTTGCGAAAATATTGCTTCTTTATCAGAGCACCCATGAAGATGCGAACGATGATGCCTCTCTTGGCGCCAAGGCTCGAGCAGCCATTAGAAATGTCTTTACACGGTATAAGCTCAGACCGGAAGACTTCCGCTTCATAGCGCCACCGAAAGCGGAGATGATTGTTGCACCAAAACAAACTCCTGGCTCCGCCCGCGAGCATCCGGGAAAGCTTCCCGTCAAGCCCGCAGCCATGGGCCGAACGCATCTGACCTATGAGGAACTGACCGCAATGCCGATGCTGCCTTATCGCACAGCCTGGGAATTCGTTGCAGAGCGATTTCATTGCCAGGAGACCTATTTGCGTACCATGAATCCAAAACTGCCGGGGACGCCGGAGGCCGGTTCGGAATTTCAAGTGCCCAATGTGATCCCTTTTGAGATCGAGAAAGCATTTGATGAACCGCTTCAACCGCAGGCCGATCCCGATAACCCGGTGACAGCGGCCGTGATCGGTCTTTCGCAATTGAATATTTACCAGCGCGGCACCCTCATTGCGGTATTCCCCATGTCTCCCGCCCGTCCAGGGCTGCATGGACGCGGATCCTGGACGATCCTTGACGCCATCCCGCGTCCCCGGCTCGCGACGTTGCAGGAAGAGAGGATAGAACAGACCCGAAAACCTGGTCCCACAAGCACAAATCCGGAGCCGACACCTTCACCGACCAAGACTGTGCTGTCGTCGGAACAATACCTTGCCGCAGGTCCCAGAAACCCCGTAGGAATCCTGTGGATCAATCTGGCCAAGGCAAAAGGCACAGAACCCCTGCCCTATGGTTTGCACGGCACGAGTATCCCCGATCAAATGAACGTGGAGCAAAGTATCGGAGGATTCCGACTGGCAAATTGGGACGTTGCACGTGCCGTGCGTCTTCTGCCATTCGGTACTCCGCTCGAGTGGAAATGAGGCGGCGGGTTCAGCGGCTTCAGGTGGCAGCGCCTTAGAACAGATCGCCTAAGGTGCTACGCGGCAACGAGTCTTAAACCCAAATCCGAAGTTCCGGCGGCTGACCCAGCCGCCCTACAAGGCACTTCCGGCGGAACTTTTTGCCTGTAAGGTCGCTTATCGGCCGGTCCCGATATACCGGGCGATGTAAGGGCCGAATCGCGCGACTTCCCCGGGATTGGGGGTATCTACGGATACGTAACCCTGACTACTGACGAATCGTCCCGTCTTCGTATCGTAGATCATAATGCCGAGAAGCTGCAGGTTACTGTAGTTCGTCTTGCGTTGGCTAAAGAAGCTAGCCGTCGTCTCAGAATTTATCAATTTCGGCCAAAGGCCTCCGTATGGGAACAACTTTGACGTCTGCACGGCCAAATACCTGGGCTCCCCTCCGTAGCATGAGGCATGCTTTGCCCAAAACCTCGTCGCTCTTGCCTCAGCGAGCTGAATTTCATTTGCCGTCGGATAACAAGTGTCGATAGCAAAATCTCGGTTGTCGACTGCCTCTGAGCGAAGTGTCGGCAGCGCCGCTAGCAGAAAAGCGAAGACAAGGTATGCCCTACGGCCCATAAAGTTCCTCTTAATAGACACACTAGCAGGAACAACTGCCCCGACAACGGACATCGTTGGAGTTGGACTGCGTTGAAGGAGATCGAATTCCAGCCGAACAGTATCCCATGCCCGCGAACCAAGCGCCTATCAACATTGCGATTCTGGACGATTACCAAAACGTGGCACTGAAACTAGCCGACTGGACCAGCCTCCAGAACAGGGCACACATTACGGTGTTCAACGACCATATTTCTGATGCTGGCATGCTCATCGAACGCCTAAAACCCTTCGAAGTAATCAGCGTAATGCGGGAGCGCACACCGCTACCGCGCTCAATCATTGAACAGCTGCCGAATCTGAAACTGATCGCGTCGAACGGACGGAGGAATGCATCGATCGATGTCGCCGCGGCAAAAGAACGCGGCATTATCGTGTGCGCGACGGGCTACTCATCGACGGCCACTGTCGAACTGACTTGGGCGCTGATCCACGCGCTCGTGCGTAATCTTCCTGCCGAGCATGCATCCGTGCGAAGCGGCGGCTGGCAATTGTCCGTAGGTGACGACCTGCATGGTAAGACGCTCGGGATCGTCGGACTCGGCAACATCGGTTCGCGGGTTGCAAGAATCGCCCATGCGTTCGAGGTGAGCGTGATCGCGTGGAGCCAGAATTTGACACGCGAAAAGGCGGAGGAACATGGTGCTCGCCTGGTTACCAAAGAAGCATTGTTTCGGGAGGCAGATATTGTAACGGTTCATCTTGTCCTGAGCGAGAGAACGGTGGGCATCATCGGCACGACCGAGGTTGATTTGATGAAACCGACCGCCTACCTGATAAACACTTCCCGTGGACCTTTGATCACCGAAAGCGCATTGGTCACCGCATTAAAAGACCGTAAGATCTCAGGTGTCGGTCTGGATGTGTATGATATCGAGCCGCTGCCACTCGATCATCCTTTCAGGTCAATCGAGAATGCGCTCACAACGCCGCACATAGGCTATGTGACCAGGCGCACATACGAAACCTTCTATGGGGACACTGTGGAAAACATCCTCGCTTGGATGAAGGGCCAGCCTATTCGCGTAATGGATTCATAGTTGCAACCGCTAGCCTGGATCGATCCTAGCGCGGCGGAGCCGCAACCAAACATGATTCGTGTGAAATGAGGTAATCGGGGTCGGCGTAATTAAGGAATGACGGTAGGGCGAAGCTTGCTGAGCCTAAACCGCAAATGTTGTTAGCCCCTTGAGGCTCATTTGTCCCGCTTCGCGACGCTTCGCGGGACGAATTCGCTCTACCAGCTTTCGGCGGCAAAAATCCTCGCGGAAATGCACGATTCAGAACTATAGAACTACAAATCTTCAGAGATCACAATCCACAGAGATTCACAATCCATCCGGGCTTAGGGCGGAAGACGAAGCTGCCTGCGAGCGCCTTGACCAGGGCGAAAATTGCCTTTGATTGGGTTTTGACCCACCAAAATGACTCGACCTGATTTAGCGCCAAAACACGACGCTTGACCTTCACTTCCCGAAGCCCATACGGAGAGGGCGCTTCAGGCGTCAACGGCAGCAAAAATCGAGGATCAACTCGGCGACTCTGCTTGGTTGCTCCCGATGCGGAAAATGCCCTATCGCATCGAGGTCAACGCGCTGAAAACCGGCACGATAGAACTTGTCAACGTTTCGCGACGCATCTGGCAGGGTGCAGGCGTCGGCGTCCCCGGCAATAAACAATGTTGGTACATCTATTGTTTGAGTCGCCTGCAGCTTAGCCTGCTGGGCTTCATAAATGGCTGAGTCGGATCCGATGCCCCA
Source organism: Chthoniobacterales bacterium (assembly GCA_049585495.1). Classification (GTDB taxonomy): domain Bacteria; phylum Verrucomicrobiota; class Verrucomicrobiia; order Chthoniobacterales; family JAFAMB01; genus JBAUZZ01. The sequence goes on from JBAUZZ010000153.1 coordinate 8,738, forward strand.
GCGGTGTTGGTAATAACTAACTACTATTTCGGGAAATGAGGGATTGGACAGAGAGGATAATACGGATTGGAAATCCTGAGGAGAGAACGTCCACGTCGGAGACCAGGTTCTCCAGAGATGTTCGCACAGTTCGGCCCGATTCTGCTCAAGGGCGAGCTTCCCCTCGCGGGTTTGAAAATAGAGTTGATACCAAAAAGCCTGTGTTTGTTTCAGCCGGAAGCCGACCGGCATTTCGGGGTCGACGAAGTATGGCGAGGCAATCCCAACAAGGCCCGATACCCTGTCTGGCGCCAAAATCGCTGCAGCATGGCCCGCGCGCGAACCCCAGTCGTGACCGACTATATAGAACTGCTTGATCCCGAGGGAGTCGGCCAAGTCAATAGCATCCTGGCCGAGCGCAGCCGCTTGGCCAGTTCGGGCCGCCGCCTGATAGACCTGAGTTGGACCAAATCCGCGCAGATAAGGCCGGATCACTCTCAGTCCACGGCCCTTGATATGCATCAAGACAGAGTTGAATCCACCTGGATCGTCCGGAAATCCGTGCAACATAAGCACTGGAGAGCCATCGGCCGGACCATCGTCCATATAGTAAATATCAGCGACTGCAGTCTGGGACTTTTTCAATTCCGCTCCCTGATTCACCGATGTTCTGCTTTTCCGGATTTGAGGTGGTGTAGGTGCCGCGCTTCACTGCGTTTGTTGGCGAGGCATTGGCGTTGATCCTGGCATTCCCGGTATCGCCGCCCCTGGGATAGTTCGAAGAGCAGGTTTTCTATGGCCGATGACAATGTCGAGGCCCAGATTCTTGTTTTCCGGTACGAGCTTACCATCGACCAGACGGGCGCTCTCTGGCCCAAACGACGCGACCGGCGTGCCATCAGCATCATGCCAGATATACCAAGGCGCTTTCTCATTCGGATAGGTGATCGAGGAATTGCTCAATCCGAAGTAGGTGACGATCTGCTCGGCTTCCGCCAAAGTTAATTCGCTGGCGCCCGCAATTGCGTCAATATCGATATCATCGGCCAACAGGCCAGACTTGTCCCATTTCACGACCATTTTCAGATCTCCCACCTTCCAGGTATCTGTCCCGGCGCCATGCCTATCCGGTGCGTGGCTCTCGGCAGGGCGCCCGATTTTCTTGGACCACATCGTACGCGGTTCGTCTTTGAGCGAGGCAATCCCCTCAAACGCGCTAACCCTGTCCGGCGTAGTCGATGGCCCCGGCGTGGCTGATAACGCCGGAGTGGCAGCCGGCCGGCTAGGAATCGGCATCGCCGCCTGTATAAGCGTGGTAGGCGGAGGTGATTGGCCCGGCATCGATGCTGCTGAGCCATCGCCCTCAAACATGTAGCCCAGCGCGCCCAGAAACACGACCATCACGCTGATAGTAAAAGAACCTCTAGCCACCAAGGACCGGCACTGTTACCAAAGCGCCAACACGAAGAATACCATGTGGCCTGTCCGAGGCAAGTGGCGCGCGAAGGCGCTCCGCCAGTGTTGGAATGCGGCCTTTTTCGTCATTGTTCGTTGCCGACGAGTCAGATTGCAGCGACAATCTGTATCCGGGAGGAGTTAATGACGTGAAGACTTATGTTCTCTTCTGCTCTCTCTTCGTTGCTCTACGAACCTGCTTCGGCGCGGAACCATCTGGGGAATTTATCGAATTACACTCCTGTGACCTCTATACCGGAGGCTGTACCGCTTCATCTGAATCTACGCTCCTTGGACGGCAGCTGTTCCGGGTCTGGTCTATGAACCAGGGGGCATGGAACAATCAAGATCTGGCGGGCCTGAAGGTTGCACTTTTGGAGCTTGGCTCGGTAAACCTGGCGGAAAAAGGAGCGTTGGCGGAGAAGGCGGAAATATTCGTGCCGAAAGCTTTGGCGCCGGCGCAGAAGGAGGCGCTGCTCTCGTGGGTGGCCTCGCAGGGAATCACGCCCGCCTCAACGCGGGTAGTAGAAGCCGACATCACTTATCAGCGCTCCGGAAGCGCGGCGAACGTGGCGGTTGGTGATTCAATCGCGCTTTCCACGATGGCGATCGGTAAGTGCGGCTCAGGTGCTTGCGGACAGGCCCTTTGGTACGAACCCCAAGCGAAACATTCCTCGTTCGAGGTTGTTGCATCCCGGGTTTCGAGAATCTGGGACTCTGCCTTGAATTTTCTCTGGACTGACCATGACCGTCCAAACGTTTTTTTGGCGAATTTCGGCCCAATGGTAAGCAGCGTTCAGTTCGCAGAGTCCACCTGTCATTGAGAATCCAGCTCCGCGGAACGGTGGACGAACTAATTTCACGCAGGAATTTTCTCAGGGGTGTCGGTGCGTCGGCGATGGCCGGCGCGGTAGCAAAAGTTCGCGCTGCTGCTCAATCGCTTGAGTCTTTGGACGATCAGAAACCGGTCGGACCCGAGCCAATCAAATTGGTGTTGCAGGTCAACGGCAACAGACATGAAGTGGAAGTTGAACCTCGGGTCACGCTGCTCGACGTGCTGAGAAATAAGCTCCAGCTCACTGGCGCAAAAGAAGTCTGCGATCGAGCAACCTGTGGGGCGTGCACGGTGTTTGTGAATGGTCAACCGGTTTACTCTTGCATGAAGCTGGCGGTCGAGGCGCAAGCTCAGGAGATCACCACCATCGAAGGCCTCGGGGCCCCGAATAGTCTGACGCCAATTCAGCGGGCATTCGTCGAATGCGACGCGTTAATGTGCGGATATTGCACTCCCGGTTTTGTAATGTCGTTGACCGCACTGTTTGGCGCCAAACAGAATCCCACGCTCGATGAGATCAAGAAAGCATGCTCAGGCAATCTCTGCCGGTGCGGGACCTATCCTCACATATTCAAGGCCGCTCAAAAAGCGGCTGAATCCGGTCGGTCAAAAAGCTAGTGGAGAATTCGATGTCTGGATGGCCAAAAAATCCGAACCAACTGGGTAAGGAGCACGTGAGGTATGATGGCCCGATTAAGGTCAGCGGTAGCGCCAAGTTCGCCTCTGATATGCAGCCGGCCGGCTGGCTTTATGGAATGATCTTGCGCTCTCCTTGGCCGGCTGCGCGGATTCGGGCAATCGACCTGCGACCGGCATTGAACGTGCCGGGCATCCGCGCAGCTGTTACGGCGAACGACCCGCCCTTCACGGTTCGGTATTGCGGTGAGGAACTCGCGGCGGTTGCGGGACTCTCCAAGCAGGCATGTCTGGACGCCCTAAGAGCGATCAAAGTGGAGGCTGATCCCCTGCCGTTCGTAGTCAAGGAAGAAGCCGCTCTGCGCGACACGTCACCTCGAGTTTTTGAAAACCAACCAAATGCCGGTGAACCGCGAGAAATGCAAACGGGAGAGTTCGACTCCGCGTTTCGAACCTCCGACAGAACAGTTGAGGGATTCTTTGAAACACAAGTGCAGTTGCACCACTGCCTCGAGACGCATGGGAATACCGTGCAGGCTACGCCAGACGGAATGACGTGCTGGGCCTCGACTCAGGGGATTTTCAGCGTAAGAGATAGCCTGGCAGACAGCGTGGGCGTGCCGCTGGACAAGATTCACGTGATGTCGGAATTCATGGGAGGTGGCTTTGGCTCCAAGTACGGCGCTGGAATAGAAGGAGGACTTGCGGCACGACTATCTAAAGAAACTGGGGGCCTCCCTGTGCGCCTTATGCTGACTCGCTTCGACGAGGCCTTGGCAGTCGGGAACAGACCTTCGTCGTTTCAGAAAGTACGGCTGGG
>JBAUZZ010000154.1:0-25219 GCA_049585495.1 Chthoniobacterales bacterium
GTTGACAGCAGTCGCCAAATCTCACACGGCTTATGTATCTACACGCTTATCGTGCCCTAGATAGCTCTTAAACAGACACTGCGCGTCTGTTTAAGAGCCTGTTTTAAAAATAAATGAATCAAACCAAACTCTCCAAAAAGCGGCAGAATTTTCCGCGTAACCCATGCGCATCACCTTAGTGGCTGCACGCCGAAGGCGTAAGAGAACTTAGCCCTGGGTGGAGCGAAGCGGAACCCTGTGTATCTGAATGAATAGATACACCGCTCTGAAGGAGCAGGAGAGTCGAACCCCGAGTCGGAACCTACACTCGCCGCCATCGAAATAGCGAGCGAGTGTTTATGGCCTTCGTGTTGGACAGATTCTTCCGCTCCTTCAGAGCTACGCCGCGTTTTTCTACAGGTACCCAGGGTTCCGCTGCGCTCCACCCTGGGCTAAGCTCTCACACGCCTTCGGCGCTTGAGTTGACGCGCAGGGGCGCAACCGGAGACCGCCTTCGCTCCGCCGTCGTTTCGCTATGGCGCGACCAATAAGGAAAGGCGGACGCGCCGTAGCTCGCAGAGCGGAGGTGGTCTTCGAGCTTCGACGCGTCCGCAAAACAGGAGTGGGCCAGCGATGCGGGCTCCGGCGGAATCAGAATCCTATGCCGTCGCGCCTGCCCTCCCCCTCGCGTGCAGCTCTTGGATCGCTTTGAATTGGAGAGCATTCGGCGCCATTTCCATCAGTTCTATCCGATTACCGTCGGGGTCCTGGATCCAAGCCTGCCGGTTATTGTCGGCACCCGTCTTGAGCGGATGGTAAAGGGTGATGCCCTTGCCTGAGAGCTGGCGAACGACCTCCTCGATATTTTCCACGATCAGGCAGAAATGGTTGATGCCGTTAGTCTCTGGCTCCGGTGCTCGGTCCTGTACTGCTTCCGGAAAAATCTCTAGATACTGGTCGTCGGTGATCCTTAGATAGACCAGCCACACGCGTCCGTCGTCGCGATGGAGTCGGAACATTTCCGGAAACCCCATCATCTCTGTGTAAAAGGCGATCGACTTGTCAATGTCCTTCACCTTGATGCCAATATGCCCGAGGCTGCTAATTCCTTTCATGAAGTCATCCTTCTGTCAGTGTCGACATGAGTCGGCGGATTGGTTGATGTTGATATCGGTCCGTCGAATCTTCATACGCTTCCTGCCTCATCAGTCAGCGCGGGAAGACTTGCTTGTCAACAATTATGCCGTAGCTGCAGACGGATTCTGCTGAAGCACCGCCCCTCACTCGGGATGCGGCTCGCCGGGAGGTTCGCCCTACCGCTGACGTGCCACTGAAACGTCACCGGTAGGGCGAAGCTCCTGCTGAGCCGCCGCGGTACCGCTCTGAAGCCCACCGTCCCCGGCCGGACATTACTGCAGTTAGTCCAGGTTCCTGTTCCTCCAGGAACAAGCGGTTAGTAAAGTCATTTTGTACTACCAGGGGGTAATGGCAAGACCTCCTGGTTGATCTAAAATACGAGCCGAAATACATGGGTCCGGAAGCCAAGATTTCGGCAGCAAGTGTCAGCATTGCGCGATGGCGGGTATGGATGGACTTGCCTCGCGGTTTCATCGTGCTGGTTTTGAGTTTATTGCCCGGGGAGCTAATCAAGAGCTGGCTGCACCAGCCTATTCCAGGCAGCGTGTTGGGCCTTTTTCTTCTGCTAATCTGCTTCCGCTTGCGGCTGATTGCGCCGCAGCTAGTCGAGCAAGCCTCCAATCGCCTCCTTTTTATCCTGCCAGCGCTTTTCATCCCGATCTACGTTTCGGCTATCAGCCAGGGGCAACTCTGGTCCCAATCCGGTTGGGTGCTTTTGCCGGCGCTCCTGGCAGCCACAGCAGGGCTCTGGATCTTTGTCGGCCATCTTGCTCAACGCCTCTTGCGCCATGAATGAATTTCTCGCCACTGTGCTCTGGTCGGCTGCAACCCTTGCTGCGTTCTTCTGCTGGCGGCGCATTTTTCAGGCGCTTAAGCACCCGCTTCTCCACCCGATCCTCTGGGCTACCTTGATCGTCGTGTTTTTTCTTGCAATCGACCGGCATCCCGTTGCCGCTTACCGTCAGGAATCCGCTCCCCTCGTTTGGCTCTTGGGACCAGCGGTGGTTGCGATGGCAGTGCCCATCTGGCGGCACAGGGAATTGATTCTCTCGAACTGGCGGGCTCTGTTGTTAATAGTCGCCTTGGGAATTGTTTTTTCGGCCACTAGCATGCTGGTGCTTGCTCCGTTCTGTGGCTGGCGAGAGGCTAAAAGCCTGGTACCGAAATCGGTCACCGCCCCAGTCGCCTTAGGCGTAATCAGGGAAGCCTCGGCAGGGAGACCGCCTGAAGATCAACGGCTTGAGTCGCTTGTCGCCGTTGGCGTGATGTTCTCGGCTCTGTCAGGGGCGGTCCTCGGGCCGCTAGTCCTGCACTGGTTTGGCGTTCGCGATCGTCGGGCCATAGGTTTGGCTCTGGGATGCGCCAGCCACGGTGTGGGTACGGCGCGCGCTTTCGAGCTCGACACTACTGCAGGGGCTTTTGCTTCGGTCGGCATGAGTTTGACGGCCATCTGCGCCGGCTTCTCCTTGCCATGGTTCCTGCGGCTGATCTAGTCGGAGAGCCAGGAGAGTCCTTCTCTCCTTTGATGGCTTCAGGTGAACTAAGTCAAGCCGCTTTCGTTGCACGAGCGCATGCCTCGTGGTTGTCACCTGGTTGATCCTGGTAGGTGCAGAGGACGAGCTCCCTTTGTCATATCGAGAATGCAAAGCCGTGTGCCGAATGGATCGCTAATGACCGCACATTTCCCAATCGCAATGTCGAACGGGGCGACGAGTACTTGGCATCCGTGGGCGGCATAAACAGCAACGGCAGCAAGGACATCATCGACTAAGTAATAGACCTCGACCGAGGAGGGTATACTCGGGTCGCAGTGGAGCATGCCTTTGACGCCACGCTCCGCATCATAGAGCGGGCTGCCAGGCAGCCGCAACAGATGTGCCATGGCGATTACCGGTTTGTTCGTTTTGAAGACGGTATTAAATTTTGTCAGTGGGTTCATGAGAGCGCTTAGTCTGGTCAAAAACACCTTGTGCACCAGGGTCCAAATGCAAGATGGGAGCCGTTTGGAGCCGACTTCAAGAGGCGCTCGAGCTTGGCAAATTAAAACTCATCAGGCTTTGCCGCCGAAACTCACATAGTCGTCAACGTCGAGCAGGTCGAACCACGTGGCCAGGTCGTCACGGTCCGGAGCAATCTGCGTCGCCGACTCATTGTAGAACCCGCGGCTCTCCACGTCAGAGGGCCCTTGCTGAGTCTGGTACTCCGACCAGACCATGATCTCGGGTTCGGTGCGGCTCGAGTGTTCGCGAATCCAAGCCAGAACCTCTGTGTCTGACTTTCCGGCTTTCAAAAGGTCCAAGATATCGTCCGCCTTCAACCCGGCAAAGGACAGGAACTGCTGATCCAGAGGACAGCCAAAAGTATACTCCCCTGCTTTGCCGACAAGATGTGCCCGGCCTACATCCAGTATCCGAGGCAAAATTACGTATCCGCCAAGTTTGACACGGGGGCTGCGCGGGGGCCGCTGAGTGAGGTCTGGGCTATTCATTGGGGCAATGTGAGAACAACTAAGCGGACGTCAATCTACACCAACGAACGGCCAGCAGCGCTGGCTTAATCTGTCCGACGGGCCAGATGACACCGATTAACAGGCGCGATTGCGACCGCATCAGTCGGTGTCTTTGCTCACGCCAGCCGGAAACGCTTGCCATATACTTATGCAAGTTCTGAGTTTGCCTAATTGCAGGTCAGATAATCCATCGCGGCCCCGACGCCCCCCTTGCGAAACGGAATGCCCAACTTGTCGAGTCCCATTTCAATTCCGCAGAGCGTGCCACAGAGCATCAGATCGTTGAAGTCGCCGAGGTGACCGATCCGGAATACTCGGCCCTTCACCTTGCCCAGGCCCGCCCCGAGAGAGAGGTTGAAATTCTCTAAAACAAGGCTGCGAAACTCCTCCTCACCGAACGGCTCAGGCATCAGCACTGCGGTCAAGGAGTTGCTGTACTCGCGCGGGTCTAAACAAAGCAGCTCCAGCCCCCAGGTCCGGACAGCCTGGCGTGTCGCCTCAGCGTGGCGCGCGTGGCGGGAAAACACGTTTTCAAGACCTTCCTCATAGACGAGCATCGCGACTGCCTCGCGCAATCCGTAAAGTAGATTCGTCGCTGGGGTGTAAGGAAAGAAACCGTTTTTGTTTGCCTCCAGCATATTCTTCCAGGACCAGAAAGCGCGTGGCAGACGTGCGGCTCTTGAAACTGCCAGTGCCTTTTCGCTCGCCGCATTGAAGCTCAGACCGGGCGGGAGCATTAATCCCTTTTGCGAACCCGCCACCGTTACATCCACTCCCCATTCGGCCTGCCTGTAGTCTATACTCGCCAAAGACGAAACTGCGTCGACCATCAACAGCGCCGGGTGCTGCGCTCGATCCATCGCACGCCGCACTTCGGACATACGGCTGGTAACCCCGGTTGAGGTTTCGTTATGAACGCACATAACGGCCTTGATGGCGTGGCTAGAATCCTCTGTTAGCTTCGCTCCAACGACTTCAGGATCGATTTCGCGCCGCCAATCCCCAGGGACAAAGTCCACGCTCAAATGGAAGTTCTCGGCCATTGTTCGCCACAGAATGGCGAACTGGCCAGTCTCAAACATCAATACACGATCACCCGGTGATAACGTGTTGACGATAGCTGCCTCCCAGGCTCCGGTGGCGCTCGCCGGATAAATAAAGGCGTGTCCGTCTCCCATTTTGAAGATCGCCTTTAAACCTTCAAGGCACTCGTAAGCGAGCCGAGCAAACTCTGGACCACGATGATCGATGGTTGGGCGATCGATTGCCCTCAGGATCCGATCCGGAACATTGGTCGGTCCTGGGATTTGTAAAAAATGTCGTCCGGATTTGTGCCTCATCGAGGAGCGTTTCATATGGGGGCTGATTTTGTCTAATGTTCTGATTTAATTTTCCCCTGCACTATGCGGATAACGATAAACGAGGTGATGCAAGATCGAAGTTTTGCCCTGAAAGGAGGCTACACGAGTCGGCCTGGTGCTGTCGGGCAAAAAGAATAAGCGAACGCTCGCTCACCCATAGTGTCATCGGTGACTGATTCGGTTTGTGGACGCAAAATAGCATGCTCGGAGAATTTTGACGACTCTGGAGGCTCCGATTGAGAGGGCCTCGCCGAAAGCCTCGCGATCAGCCCGATTGACCTTTGCGCCAGACCCCTGGTTGATCACTATTATGACGGGCGCCGGGGCAGCGGTTGCATTGGAATATTGCGGCTGCACCGGCCCGGCGGAATTGTCCCGATAATCGTAATCCGATCCATAATCCGAATAGGAAAGATTCCCAGCATAAAAATCCGGGCAGTAATTCGGATACCAGTAAACAGGCCAGGCAAAACGTGGAACAAAGAAACGATGTTCGCGATGAGCGAAGAAACTGTTTTGATGAAATATCAAGTCACGGCGAATAGGACGTCCCATTCGGAATACCGGGGCGGCATTGCGAACAGACAACCCGTTTGTGCCGCCTGGCAGTCCACGACCGAAAGGGGCTGAGCCAGCCGTAGTTGACAAGGCAAAGCAAGCGCTTCCCATCAGACCAACCAGCAACAAGCGAACCTCATTACGCATCCCCAACATAACGGTTCATCGTAAGAAACTATGGTACTTGAAATGCTTGTGCAAACCTCCACTTCGTGCGAGCAGCGGCGAGCTGCCCTTTTACGTGATCACAAGCGGGAATCGTCAACCGCCGAAGCCGAGCGATCCTGATCCACCAGTGCTATCTAGCTTAGCCGGTATCGTGCGGATCCGAGCGGCAAATGCCGGCGCCACGCACTCCAACGGCGTTCTCAAATACCAATCCTCAAAACGACTGAGCAATTCCGACGCCAGTATGGCCATCGGAACTCGATATTTGGAAAATTTATCCAACGCAGCAGTCCGGCATCCCTCGATTTGCGGCGCAGATCTCACGTTGATCCCGATTCCTAACACCTGGAAATCCCATGAATTCGATGTTTCCAAAAGGAATCCTCCGAGCTTCCGTCCACCCAACATCAGGTCGTTCGGTGGTTTGATATAGACCGGCTGTTCGATCCATCTCTCGACTGTTGCCGCAGCCGCAAGTGCTCCCATTTGAATCAGCAGGGGACACTGATCCAACGGCAATTGAGAACGGAGTAAAACGGAGAGACATAGGCCTTGATTGGGCGGGGAGACCCATTTTCGGCCATGCGTTCCGCGACCTGCCGTTTGATGTTCTGCAAAGAAGACGATCCCTTCTGCGGCTCCTGCGCTGCCGGCGCGCCGCGCCAGGTCGTTGGTCGATGATGTTTCGCGATACACCAGCACAACGCGACCAATCGTCTCTGTCTCGAGACGTGCCATGATGGCATGCGGCACCAGCGACTCGGGTTCGCTCAAGAGCTGGATCGATTCGGTATCGCGGGCAAAAGCAAAGCCGGCCTGCCCCAGCGACTCGAGCAAATTTTCCAAATCAGGAACGCCGAAGCTTTCCGCCAATGCTTTTCGCGAAACGGCACGTCCCGCTCGAAGCAAATGGCGAACGAACTCCACTTCGCATCGATCGATCATTTGATGCAATGTATCACGGGCGAGTTCAAACCGATGGCAATAGCAGAGTCGAGACTTAATCCCAAGTCGGACGAGTTCCGCAGCAACGCCGATGCTATGCAAGCGGCCGTCGATGATCTGCGTGCGAGAGTCGAGCAGCTTGCTCAAGGCGGCGGACAAGAAGCACGGCGAAAGCATCTCTCTCGAGGTAAGCTATTGCCGCGCGAACGGGTACAACGTTTGCTCGATCCCGGCACCCCGTTTCTTGAACTTTCGCAGTTGGCCGCTTATGGAATGTATGGCAACGCCGCTCCGGGTGCGGGCTTGATTACTGGCATTGGTCGCGTCTCCGGAAAGGAGTGCGTCATCGTCTGCAACGACGCCACCGTCAAGGGTGGAACCTATTATCCAATTTCGGTAAAGAAGCACTTGCGCGCTCAGGAAATAGCTGAGCAAAACCGCCTTCCTTGTATTTATCTGGTCGATTCGGGTGGCGCGAATCTCCCGAACCAGGATGAAGTGTTTCCCGATCGCGATCATTTTGGCCGAATCTTTTACAATCAGGCTAATCTCTCCGCCCAAGGCATCGCGCAGATCGCGGTGGTGATGGGATCGTGTACCGCAGGAGGCGCTTATGTGCCCGCGATGAGCGATGAATCGATCATCGTCAAGAATCAGGGCACGATATTCCTGGGAGGCCCACCCCTGGTAAAGGCCGCTACCGGTGAGGTCGTCAGCGCCGAGGATTTGGGTGGGGGCGATGTCCATACGCGCTTATCCGGCGTGGCAGACCATTTAGCGGAGGATGATGCTCATGCACTCGAACTGGCGCGGAGGATTGTTGGGAACCTGAATCGGACGAAGCCGGCGGAACTTGACGTCCAACCGCCGATTGAGCCCAGGTTCGATCCGCAAGCCCTGTACGGTGTCATTCCAACCGACCCGCGCAAACCTTATGACGTTCGGGAAGCGATCATGCGGATCGTTGATGGTTCTGAGTTCGACGAATTTAAGGCCCGGTATGGCTCGACCCTGGTGTGTGGTTTCGCACATCTGTGGGGCTATCCGGTCGGCATATTGGCCAACAATGGAATCCTATTTTCCGAGTCGGCCCAAAAGGGAGTTCACTTCATTGAGCTTTCCTGCCAGCGCCGGGTCCCTCTCATCTTTTTGCAAAACATAGCCGGATTCATGGTTGGTCGGAAATACGAGAACGAAGGTATTGCCAAACATGGAGCCAAGATGGTAACAGCCGTGGCCACCGCCCAGGTACCGAAATTAACCGTGATCATTGGCGGCTCGTTCGGTGCCGGAAACTATGGCATGTGCGGGCGCGCGTTTTCGCCACGCTTCCTCTGGATGTGGCCGAACGCACGCATTTCGGTGATGGGCGGGGAGCAGGCTGCCTCGGTGCTTGCCAGAGTCAGGCGGGATGCAATTGAGGCAAAGGGAGGTGAATGGAGCGCAACCGAGGAAGAAGAATTTAAGGCGCCCATACGAAAGCAGTACGAAAGCCAGGGACACACATATTATGCAAGTGCTCGCTTGTGGGATGACGGTGTAATCGATCCCTTGGATACACGGATGGTTCTCGGGCTCGGTATATCGGCTGCGTTGAACGCGCCTATTCCTGAAACCAAATTCGGCCTTTTTCGCATGTAATGGCTTGAATAAATTTTCGCCCCACCGCGCAAAGACTCTCCTATGAATTGGCAAACGCTAGAAGTAGCAATCTCGGGTCAGACTGCGACCGTCACACTGAGCCGTCCAGATGTGTCCAACGCTTTTAACGAAGCGGCAGTGAAAGAGCTGGAGGACGGCTTTCGCGCGCTGGCAAAGCGCAGCGATATCAGGGTGATCTTGCTTGCGGCTGTCGGAAAGAGCTTTAGCGCAGGGGCCGATCTGAGTTGGATGAAGCGAATGGCTGACCTATCGGCCGAGGAAAATTTCACAGATGCCTACAGGCTCGCCACCATGCTGCGCACGATCTACACCTGCCCTCAGCCAGTCATTGCGCGGGTTCAAGGGGATGCTTACGGGGGCGGCGTCGGATTGATTGCTGCCGCCGATATTGTGGTTGCCGCCGATAACGCATGTTTCAGCCTATCCGAAGTCAAGCTTGGACTTATCCCTGCAACGATCAGCCCCTATGTGATTCGCGCGATCGGCGTTAGAGCTGCTCGCCGCTACTTCGTCACCGCCGAGCGATTCGATGCGGCAGAAGCATATCGAATCGGTCTCGTGCACAAGATTGCGAGCCCCGACGCGCTGGACGGTGCGGTTGAGTCTGTGGTTGCCGCCATCCTGCAGAACGGCCCCGGCGCGGTAATCAAGAGCAAACAGCTGGTCCAGGATCTCGATGGTCAATTGCTCTCCGACGAATTGCTCGCCGACACTGCGCGACGAATCGCCCAGATCCGCGGTTCGGAGGAAGCCCGTGAGGGGGTGCGAGCCTTCTTGGAAAAGCGATTGCCTGCCTGGGCCGCAAATGCGTCACCCAGAAGGTCTGGAAGAAGTTATACACAAAGGAATTCTAACAGAAGATAACAGCGTGGCGGAGCTGCAATAAAACCTGATTCGTGTGAAATGAGGTGATCGGGATCGGCGTAATGAAGGAATGACGGTAGGGCGAATCCGCCCCCCTTCCTCGTGCCGCACCTTCCCAAAGACCGAACCGTATCAGAGGCCGTTCCAAACAGGGTTGGAACAGTAGAGCCTGAGTTGACAAGGCTGAGTCGGGGAGGTACGCGCCCAAGCGCTTCATCAAACAAAAACCCAATTCAACTGATTTGTGTCTGATGAAAAAACGCTACTTCATGGGAATCGACCTGGCAAAAGCAACTTTTGACTTTTGCCTGCTCTCCGAGAACGGGAGCCGCCTTTGGCAGGGCCGGCTCAGCAATGACGCCCGGGGCATTGAGCAGTTTTTCTCTCAACTCCGAGCTCGCGGCTGGAAGCTACAGCAGATCCACTTTGGGTTGGAAGCCACCGGGGTTTATGGCAAGGCTCTGGTCGCTGCACTCCACCAAAGGGGCTTGGCCGTCAGTGTCCTGAACCCCGCGCAAGTGAAGTTCTTCGCTCTTTCGGTGTTGCGTCGCACCAAGAACGATACCGTCGACGCCCAGGTCATTGCCCGCTTTTGCCTGGAACGAAAACCTCTGGCCACGCGGCCGCTGCGGCCCATCGAGGAACAACTCAAGCTGCTGGTCCATGAGCGCGAAAGCCGGGTAGGCGAGCAAATCCGGGAACGCAATCGGGCCAAGAAAGATCCTTACCATCTCCAACTGCCCGAGCTCATCAGCCGGCAACGCCAAGAGCGCTTAGCACAGCTCAAAAGCGAAATCAGCCGGTCGCTCGGCGCTGGTGCAGACCCCTTAAGCCTTGGATCACAATCCTCGAAAGTCGTAAACTCCATGACCTCGCTATCCGCGGCGCCATCATGCGCAAACTCCTCCACATTGCCTTCGGCGTTCTTAGACACCAACAACCCTTTAACCCCATGCTGGTTTCTATTGCTAAAACCGTTTGACACCCAAGACCGTATCTAGCGCCTTTCAGCGGCAAAAATCCTCGCGAAAATGCAGCATTCTTATGAATAGGACTTCAAAAAAAATCGAACGTGAACAGGGAACAGAGAGTTGCCGGACCATGGCAAGTGATGGGTCGAAATCAGGGGTCCGCAGGCGTGGTAGACCAACAGCATTTATTCGCTTAGGCGTATTCTACAATGAGCTCCTTCGTGATCTTTGAGACCTTCTGTAAAATATTCTTTGCGCCCTTCTGTAAGTACCTGACGCCCCCCGGCGAGTCCTTTTGTGATAAGAAATCGTAATGTTCGACAAGATATTAATCGCTAATCGCGGCGAAATCAGTTGCCGCATTGCAGCCACGGCGTCCCGGCTCGGCATCAGGACAGTTGCGGTTTATTCGGAGTGCGACAAAGCGGCCAAACATGTCATGGCCTGCGACGAAGCGATTTACATCGGAGGCGCCGCGCCAGTTGAAAGTTATCTGCGCAGCGAGTCCATCATTCGAGCGGCTCAGGAAGCGGGTGCGCAGGCAATCCACCCCGGCTATGGTTTCCTGGCTGAAAGGGAAGACTTCGCGACTGACTGCGCTCAAGCCGGATTGACCTTCATCGGCCCGCCACCCTCGGCGATCCGAATCATGGGTAACAAGAGTGCAGCCAAGGTTCTAATGGGGAAGGCCGGGATCCCAATAATTCCTGGCTATCACGGTGAAAATCAGGAGCCAGGCTATCTGCAGACTCAGGCTGAAGCGGTCGGCTACCCGGTGCTGTTGAAGGCGAGCGGCGGTGGTGGAGGGAAAGGTATCCGCGTTGTCGCGAAACCGGAGGATTTCGAGGCTGCCCTGGCATCCTGCCGTCGCGAGTCAAGAAGTAGCTTTGGTCAGGACTCTGTCCTCATCGAGAAATATCTCACCCATCCACGCCATATCGAAATCCAGGTTTTCGCCGATAAGCACGGAAATTATGTCCACCTGTTCGAACGTGATTGTTCGGTTCAACGGCGCTACCAAAAAGTAATCGAAGAAGCACCAGCGCCTGGATTAACAGAGGAGCAGCGCCTTTCGATGGGCGAAGCCGCGTTATCTGCGGCCCGAGCGGTGGGTTACGTCGGGGCTGGCACGGTTGAATTCATCGCCGACCAAGACTCGAGTTTTTATTTCATGGAGATGAATACGCGACTTCAGGTCGAGCATGCGGTCACCGAAATGATTACGCGACAAGACCTGGTTGCGTGGCAGTTGAGTATCGCTGCCGGGCTTCCTCTCCCTTTGTTACAAGCTCAGTTATCGTTCCGCGGTCATGCGATTGAAACGCGCATTTACGCAGAAAACCCGGACAATCATTTTCTGCCATCGACCGGGATCTTGCGAGTATTGAAAATGCCCAAGGCGATCGAATTCGAGGTCGGCAATTCGCCCGATCCGCCCACGGTACGGGTCGATTCAGGTGTCCGAGAGGGCGACGTCATTACTCCTTATTACGATCCGATGATCGCCAAACTGATTGTCTGGGGAGAGGATCGGACTCAGGCACTGGCGCGCCTGCAACAGGCACTCGGCAGTATTATTGCGCTCGGATTGCAAACCAACCTGGCATTCTTAAGACGCCTGGTTAGTTCTCCAGACTTTACGAATGCGAATTTCGATACCGGTTTGATCGACCGCGATCAGAGCTTATGGCTAACGCAGCCGACACCCATTCGATTCGAGTCCGTTGTGCTAGCCATAGCCGCGCTGCTCAAACGAGAAGAAATGAACGCAACCGCCGAGGGCAGCGATCCGTATTCACCTTGGGCCGGGACCTCCGGATGGCGTTTGAATGGCGAGCATGCGCGGTTGTTGCGCTGGATGGCCGGCAACCAGACCATTGACGCGGTACTCTCATATACGCGAACCGGTAGGTCGGTCACCGCCGCGGGCGTATCATCGCCTCTTTCAATCCTCGCGCACCAGGACGACGAATTTGTGCTTTTGGCCGGTACGCGCAAAATCGCCGGTCAGGTTTATATACAAGGTTACACCTACGATGTTTTTGAAAACGGCGAGCATGTTGTTCTTCACTGGGTTGATCCCTTGGCTCGTCTCTCGCAGGTCGATACCGGGGAAGGAAGACTGACTGCACCGATGCCCGGCAGAATCGTCGCTGTCTTTGTAAAAGATGGTCAGACGGTGTTGAAAGGTACGCGGCTGATGGTTATGGAGGCTATGAAGATGGAGCATGCGATCGAGGCGCCCACGGATGGGGTCGTCGACGAAGTCCTGTTTAGTGTTGGCGACCAGGTCGCTGAGGGTGCGCAATTACTGCGATTTTCTCCAAGTAGTGTCTGAACTCCGGTGCTTATGACGCAAAGGGTAAAGATCGTTGAAGTCGGGCCACGCGACGGGCTGCAAAACGAGAAAGCTTTCGTTCCGATAGCGATCAAGGTCGAACTTATCAACCGTCTTAGCGCCGCTGGCATGAACAATGTGGAGGCGACTTCGTTTGTGGCCCCTGCCTGGGTCCCGCAATTAGCGGATGCCGCAGATGTGATGAGACGAATCGAACGGAAGCCGGGAGTCATCTATTCTGCCCTTGTGCCTAATATGAGAGGATTTCAGAGCGCATTGGCGGCAAAGGTGGACGAGGTAGTAATTTTCTGTGCGGCAAGCGAAACTTTTTCGCAAAAGAATATTAACTGTTCGATTGCAGAATCGTTCCAGCGCCTTGCTCCGGTCGCGCAAGCGGCCAAAGAACAGCATCTGCGGCTACGCGCTAGCGTCTCCTGCGCGTTGGGTTGTCCTTATGAAGGCGAGGTGCCAATCGGATCGGTTGGCGAAGTGGTCTGCCGTCTGCGCGATCTCGGTTGCGACGAAATCGATCTCGCCGATACCATTGGCGTCGGAACCGCTAGTCAAGTCAGGGAGTTGATCCAAACGATCGCTCAGGAGTTTCCGATCGAACGGCTATCGGGCCACTATCACGACACCTATGGTCAAGCCCTGGCGAACGTTTTTGCTAGCTTGGAAGCCGGTTTATTGACTTTCCACAGCTCAGTCGCTGGACTCGGTGGTTGTCCTTACGCCAAAGGCGCCACAGGTAACGTCGCCACCGAAGATCTTTTGTATTTACTCCACGGCCTCGGCCTGCAGACCGGTATTGAACTTGAGCAAGTCGTGCACGCCGGAGATTTTATCTCTCGGGCAATCGGGCGCCAGAATGCGTCGCGCGCCGGGTGCGCTCTGCTGGCGAGACGCCGGGAGACGGTTCGGGACAAAGAATGAGCCATTTGAACCGAATGGCGCGAAGATAAGCGAATCCCAATACTATATATGAAAGCGCAAGAGGAACGACAGCAGCACGGGGTATGGCAGGAACCTGCCTGCTACGGTATCGATATCGGCTGGCAGGAAACGGTAAGATCATTCGCAGAAACGCACATCGAGCCGTACGCCGTGGAGTGGGATAAAGCCGAAGAACTGCCCAGGGATTTGCTCAACAAAATCGGAGAGCAGGGATTCTTCGGGTCAATCTTTCCAAAAGAATACGGCGGCCTGGGCAGATCCTACATTGATTACGTCTGTCTACTACGGCAACTAGCCATGGCTGATCCAACGACTGCTCTCCTGGTCGAATCACATACTTCCCTCTGCAGCAACCATATCTACCTGTTCGGCACAGACGAGCAGCGGAACGCCTACCTTCCGCGATTGGCAACCGGACAGATGCTTGGGTGTTGGTCCTTGACGGAGGAAGGAGCGGGATCGGATGCGGCTGCGATAGCCACCCAGGCGCGTAGAGAAGGAGAAGAATGGTTGGTAAATGGGAACAAACGCTTCATTTCGAACGCCTCAATTGCCGGTTTAAATATTGTGCTCGCCGTCACGACTCCGGGAGCCGGCAAGGATGGCATTTCCGCTTTCATCGTCGACTGTGACAATCCTGGACGTATTCTCGGGGAGCGTTTGCGAACCCTAGGGATGCGAGCGTCGCACACCCACGAGATCTTGTACCGGGAGTGTCGTTTGAAATCAGACGCTCTCATTGGAAAAGCCGGCGAAGGTTTTCGCCAGGCGCTGCGAGTCTTGGATAGCGGCAGAATCGCTATCGCGGCCTTATCGGTCGGTTTGGCCCAGGGCGCTTACGAGGCAGCCCTAAGGTACGCGGAGCACAGAAAACAGTTCGGAAAGCGACTGGCTGACTTTCCCGTTATCCAGGACCAACTCGTCGAGATGGTTGTCGCCACCAAGAGCGCTTGGCTGCTGACCTTGGAGGCGGCAGCGCGAAGCGATGCCGGAACGCTAGACCCGGGGGTAGCGGCTATGGCGAAACTGGCGGCATCTGAAGCTGCGATCTCCGTTACCGAAAAATCTCTGCACATCCACGGTGGGAATGGCTACATAAGAGGCAATCTATCAGAGAAATATTTCCGTGATGCCCGACTTTGCGTAGTTGGGGAAGGCACGAGCGAGATCCTAAGACTAGTTATTGCTCGACAAATATTGGGCACGCGCGGAAGGAGTGCCAGTGAGAGCTGAGGCGAAACGGTGTCGGCGAAAATCGTGCAGTGTTTTCGTTCTTGGCTTGAACTCGCTCGCAATTTGACTGCAGTAGGGACGCTCCCGTGTTAAACGGGGAGAAACGATTGTTCTTCTCCCCCCGCGACTTCTTACGGAACGAAGGGCGGTTGCGGCCTGATCGAGCAGCCAATGTCGTCGGTGACGTTGTGACCTCCGATGACTACTGTCGCAGACCCACCTGCGGTGTTGCCCACACCCCGTTTGGTCCTTGCGCCATAGTCGAGCGGACGAAGCCAATGATGACCGCAACGACCATGGAGCCCGCAGCTGTCGAAGAGGTGGATCGACGTGCGGACAGAGCAATGCAGCACGGGTCGACGTCCAACCGGAGAGCGAACCGCGGCTTTGGAAAGTTGGCGACCGAGGCTGTGTTTCCAAGAGGCGCACTGATTGAGCGCTGCATTTTCTTTTTCTTGACGGCTTGCGCGCTACTCGCCGACTTCAATCCTCCCCGGGCAGAAGCGAACTCGGAAATGCGGCGGAGGGGACTGTGACCGTGGCGGTAACCGCCAGAGCAAGCAGAAGGATCGCGCCACTAGTCCAGAAGGGGGCTTTACCGAAGTCCAGCGTATGCCGAGCGTTAGACGAGACCAACCATCCGCCCAGGATTGGACCCAGGCAGCGACCCAGGCTCGCGCCTGATTGCATCAAGCCGAGAACACGACCCTGGTGGTACTTATCAACCGTCAGCGAAACCAATCCGCTCATGGTTGGATTGACCAGCGCGTTCCCGACGGCGATGCCCACCCCGGTAAAGAGCAATGTCGAAATCTGTTCGGTCAGCGGGAGGCTGAAAATGCTGGTCGCTAACAAGGCCACTCCGACCGTTGCTAACCGCTTCTCGCCGAATCGGCTGACTAACGGTCCAAGAAGGCCGCCCTGAACGATGACGGCGATCACGCCGACTCCAGCAAAGATATAACCATTCTGGCTCGCATCGAAACCGAAGCGGTCTTCGGTGAAGATGGCGAAGAAGGATGTCAAAATCGCGAACCCGGTCATGAAGAGAAAGTAGCTCGCAATCACCGTACCGATCGTCCGGCTTTGCGCCGCGCCCAACCTGGGCAAAAGGGTTGGGCGGACAGGATGGGCCAGAACCTCCGTTGGCAAGGTCTCTGGAAGAACAAAAAAGATCAGCAAGGCATTTGCCGCCGCCAACCCGCTGGCAAAAAAAAACGGCGCGGAAAGCGAGACTTTGCTCAAGATCCCGCCGAGCAGTGGCCCGCAGATAAAACCCAGGCCAAACGCCGCTCCGAGCCATCCGAGAGCGCGAGACCGCTTTCCTGGAGGTGTGACATCTGCGACGTAAGCTTGCGCGGCGGAAGTGTTCGCGCCGAAGATCCCATCGATGCTCCGCGCGACAAAGAGCCAGAAGACCGTGTTGGCTGCACCCATGATGAAGAAACCGGCGGCCTGTCCAATCGTGCTGAGCAGGAGGATCTTGCGGCGCCCGAAACGATCGGCCAATAGACCGGCCAGCGGGGCAAAGATGAAGCCCATGCCGGAGTAGATCGCGAGCAGAGCGCCGATCGCAAGAGGAGAAGCGCCAAACCGCTCCGTGTATAGCGGTAAAACCGGCACAACGATTCCAAACCCGACCATGTCGACGAAGACGGCCAGGAAAAGAATTGGCAAAGGGGGAAAACGATGGAATGGCGAAGCACGCAAGGATCTGAGACTCTCCATAACGGATACGATTTAAGTCAGAGCAACGGATTCGGTCCCTTTACTACATTGAAAAATAACATGAAGCGTCCTGATCATGGTAATCTCGTTCGTCGCATGCTCAGACAAATTCAGCCGTCAAGCATGTGACACCACCATGATCGAAAAAACGACAACATCAGAATATTTATTGCTCTTCCGAAATACCGGTTGGCACAAGGATCTCTCTCCAGAAGAGATTCAGCAAGCCATGACTCGATTCACTGCGTGGTTCGAGCGACTAGGCAAGGAGGGTCAGTTCAAAGGCGGGGGTCCCTTAGGGTATGACGGTAAGATTGTCGCTAGCCGGAAGCTGGTGACGGACGGGCCGTTTGCAGAATCCAAGGAAGCAATTGCGGGCTTCGTTATCATTCAAGCGGACAGTCTTGAACAAGCCGTGGAGATAACCAAAGGCTGGCCCGGTCTCGAGTTCGGTCTAACTGTTGAAGTGAGGACCATCGCCTCGGAGCCCGTTGAGCTCCAGATTGCACGGGAAAAGCGAGCGATAGGTGACAAAATTTACTGAGTCACGCTATCCTTGGAGATGCTCCCATCGAAACGACTCTTCGTTGGGCTCGAGCTCCCGTCGAGTTGCAAAACGGCTTTGCTCGCGCTCGACCCGCATTTAGCTGGCCTGCGCTGGCTTTCCGTGGAACAGCTTCATCTGACGCTCAGCTTTCTGGGCGACGTGGGAACGCCAGCGGAGGATTGGCTGCGCGAGGCCCTGTGTAAGGTGCGAGTGCCACCGTTTTTTCTGCCGCTGCACGGCGTCGGTGTCTTCAACTCACGCGGCCGCCCATCGGTGGTCTGGGCCGGCGTGGGAAAAGGGCATCCTCATCTGTTTGCGCTGCATCAGCGCATTCAGGATTCGCTCCTTTATGTGGGTCTCGAACCGGATCTCAAACCCTTTCATCCGCATGTCACGATCGGGCGCGGGAAAGGCATTTCCCGCCAAGCACTTCAGCCGTTTCTTCGCAGCCACACGGAGACCGAGTTCGGCATGGTCAGGGTGACCGGCTTTGAGCTGTATTCGAGCGTGCTGGCGGCAGGAGGCGCGACTCATCATGTGGAGATGCGCCAGGAATTCTGACGTTGGGTTGGACTTACCGCTGGATCCCCGATTGCAGAAGTAGTTTTCCGAACGGCGCTGATTGAGAGCTCGGCAGGAATGCAAGGAATCAACTTGAATTGCCTGGCCTTCTTCAGCCACCGAACCGGAACGTGAATAGAGGTGAGACAAACCGAATCGACCATGCAATACCTCCCCTGCCACCCGGTGTATATCGCGCAACTAGCCGACAAGATGAATCACTGCCCTTTGACGTAGCCCATCGCCTCTACGATGAAACCGTCACGCACACGCATCAGGTTTACGCCACGAACGGAACTGCCTTCGCTCTCGCCCCACCAGAGGCGCCATCTTATGGTGGCTCGGTCCCCGGCCACGAATACATCTTCAAGGTCGAAATGCGTTCCCGGCTCCGTTGCGATTCCCTGTCAGAGCTTGAGGCATGCCTCGCGGCCCACGTATCGACCGCGCTGCAAAATCCTCGCCCATGAGTGGATGATTTGTTAGGTTCGACATACCTCCCCCTGGCACACGCCACTGACGACCCTATGTCAGGAGAGTTTACGGAGACTTCCCCGCCGGGCTAACGAGATAGTCACACAATTTGCGAACAATCACCGTACGGAGCAAGACGCTACCGACCGAGTGGAATTCTTCTGATCGAGTAGAACAATCGGAAATTTGGTACTTTCCTGATTCTGAAGTTCTTCAGATCCCCCGAGCGGTTTGTTCCACATGGAACGGGAAGATCCAGGGCTTCCAAAAACTCGTGAGCCATTCTTTTGGGAGGCGACGGCAACGGCCAAGAATTGCCCGCGGCTGGTGGTGGACGCTCTGGAGATACTGCCCCATGTTTACAGCTTATTCACGGGTTTGGACCACCGAGGTGTTTTGGGCGAAAAGTGATGTTTCCACGCTTCCGTTTTCCAGATGTCCTGACTGACTCTCCTGGTTCGTCGTAGGATAAACCTTCTCTTAAACCAGAAAATCATGACCACCACAAAAAGAAATCCTGTTCAGGCAGTGCAACCTTATTTGTTCTTCGACGGCCAATGCGAGGCAGCGTTCAGGTTCTATGAGCAGTGCCTTGGCGGCAAAATTGAAGCAATGATCACGCACGGTGATTCACCCATCACTGACCAAGTACCTGCGGAAAGACACAATAAAATCCTTCACGCCCGTCTCGTGGTGGGTGCCCAGCTGCTGATGGGCTCTGACAGTCCCCCGGAACACTATGAAAAACCACAGGGCTTCTCCGTATCGCTCAACATCGACGACCCGGTAGAGGCAGAACGCATCTTTCAGGCTTTGGCAGAGAACGGAGCGGTACGGCTGCCGCTTCAGCAGACTTTCTGGGCCGCTCGCTTTGGCATGGTGGCCGATCAATTTGGGATTCCTTGGATGATTAATTGCGAGAAAGGCGCCTGATCCTTGTCCCAGGGGACGCTCACCGACGAGCGTCCCCGCTGAACGGGGCATTTTCCTGATTCAAATAAGTGTTACTCACTCCATCGGGCGCCGCATTACTGATCCTTTGATCTTACTTCGTGTTCTTAGAGCAACAAAGAAATCGACGATAACGATCCTCTAAGTTTTTCGTCATTTACTCTTTCTTAACTTTTATAGTCGTTTAGGCACAAGTCGTGCCAGAGCGAATCGTGTCCATTGGTGTCTCCACCTCTGAAGCTGTACAAGCTATTCAAAACAGACGGGTTACACCTTCCTTGGTGGAAGCCATTTCGCCGTTGAAATGAAGAACCCTAAAGCTTCTGCAGGGGCCTCAAAGTGAGGTTTTGACGAGCAAAGTGCGTTTTGTACGCCGATCGGCAAGGAAAGGTGAGGTTTCTTGAGGCTAAAGTGAGAATTCCACGCGGATCTGATGTCTCAAAGTGAGGTTTTGACGAACCAAAGCGAGATTTCAACGCAGCGGGCGACGAAGCAGCGGCTACCGGGAGCAGTGATTGACCCGACGCAGGATTCGTGTAGTCGGGTGATAGGTGCAAGGAATCCCACAAAAGCGAGGTTTTGACGCGCCGACTCCGATCTGGTCAAAGTGTTTAAACGCGAATCGATCTGCAGGGACACGAATTGAAGAAGCTCCCAGTCGCGTTTGTGTCAGTTCTCGTTCATTTCTAGCCATGCCGCTCTGCCGCACCACCCCTAGGTCTCTAGAATCGTCGAGGAAAGTGCGGTCGTTACGCATATGGCTTCCAACCCTGTTTCTCGGTCGGCTGTTTGCGCGAGCGGCCCGAAATAAAAGTGAGAGGTGTCTTGCGAGACTCAGGCACGCCTAGGCAGGAGGAGAACTTGGCAGGGGCGATGCGTAAGAAGCTCACTTGGGTGCGTTGATTTCACGTGGTCCGAGGGGCGCGTAAAAAACTCACTTTTCAATACACAATAGCGAATAGGAGATAGGTTGCTCGACTCTATGTCTCCCAGGTCAAAAGTGAGTTCTCCACGCACGATCGAACCCTCCCCTGCTCCTGATGAACCACACCGTTCGCAAGGCAAACTCGGATCCCCTAGCCGTCCAATGAGTGGAATGGCGAGAAAAGGGATGCTGTCCGAGAAAACAAAGGTGAGTTTTCTACGTCAGACTTTCTCGGCGCAATCGTACTGCTCGCCGGTAACCGCGGAAAAATTTTTACGTGCTCGGCAACGGTAAAAAAGTGAGCCATTTACGCTTCGGACAAAGTGGTAAAATTCCGGTCTGCAAGCCTTCAAAAGTGAGGTTTTAACGCGGGCCCGTCTTCGGAAGCGCCTCCCTTTGCTAGGTGGCGTTCCTGAACGGGATAACTAACCTTGGGCCACCCTTATGAGCCAGCAAAAGTGAGTTATTTACGTAAGCTCTTATCACCAAATTCGATTGCAAGTGAACGGTTCAAAGTGAGAAATGCACGCATACAGCTGACCCGTAACGCTTTGAGAATTCGCCCTTTACAAAAAGGTGAGGAACTGTATAAAACCTCACTTTATGGAGCAGGTCGTCGAGGCACAGCTCGTGCCGGTTTCAGAAAGGCAAGTCAGCAGGGTCGTTGTCCAACACAATGCGTTAGCCGAAGCAAGATATCGGCTTTCGCTCCGGGCACAGAAACTATTGATCCGGCTTATCGCTGAGCTCGATCAAAAATCCGAGGATTTCTCCGAAGTAACACTTTATTTGCCCGAATTCGCCGCCTTGGCCGCTCAAGAGCGTAACGACGTCACTTTTGCCCATTTCTGCGACGCGGCGAAACAATTTGCCGGGCGGTTTGTGGTAATAACGCAGCCGCCTGTGCCTGGTGAAGCCCAGTCGCGCCAGCTGATTTGCCACTGGATCAGCTCGATGGAACAGAATCCGAACGACAAATCCATCGTCTTCTCGTTTGACAAAAAGCTGAAACCGTACCTATTGGGCTTGAAACGGACCTTTTTCGTTTATCGGACCCTGTACGCCTTCAATCTCGCCTCAACCTATGGGATCCGGCTTTATCAATGGGCGAAAAGCCGCGAATATTTGAAAAGACCGCAGCAGATTTCGGTGGACGAACTGCGTTCTTCTCTAGGGACGATCGAATTCGACGCTCGTGGCAAGATTTTAAAAGAATCGCTCAAGCGATATGCCGACTTTAAGCGAGTCGCCCTGAAACCGGCTCTCAAGGAAGTTAACGATAAGACCGATATCTTTTTGGCGTTCAAGGAGCTCAAACAGCCCGGAACCAAGATCGTGCAAGCCTTGGTGTTCACTGTCCGTCAAAAAGAAGCACCAGCTCCGGAGGTGCGAGGATTGGAGTTTCCCGCGGAATCACAATTTGAGCTGTCTTTCCGCGAGAATGGAGACACCGATAAGCCGGAGGAGGTCGTCAGCTACGTGAAAAATGCCTACCAGCTGAATGACGAGCAAGTGGCCAAGATTGAGAGTCACCTGAAAAGCAAAGGCCTGGAATACGTGCGTGAAAAGATCACTTTGACCGAGCTCGAGCCCAGGGAAAACGCAGCCCGTTATCTCATGGCAGCCTTGCGGGACGACTTTAGGCCGCCGGTTCGATATGTCCCGCCGAAGAAGGCTCGAGCCAGACGCCCCACCCAACCCCAGTTCGAGGAAACGGCTGAAAATGACCGGGTTATCGCCGCAGGAAAGTTGCGGGAGCTACGCAAAAACCTGGCTGGAGTCGTCGAGTAGCCGTTAAGAAGTGAGAATCGAGAAGCGGGGAAATTGCTTCTTAGGCTAGAAACCGTACTGGCCTTATTAAGACTCTGCATTTTGAGATTTTCCTGCAATCGGTCGCACCAGCTGACCGGATCCGTTCAACATCTATAACGCCAGTAGACTGTTTACAAGCGATTTATATAATATCGTAACATTACATGCATACAGATAGATGGACAATAAGCGGAGCCTCTAGATACACAAAGGTTCTGTTATGTAGATGGTCCCCTCGACCTACCTACCGATACACGCGCGCACAATAAGACTTGCATCCAGACGCACAATTCGATACACAGAACATCACTCGCACTCAAACCGTGTCCCAAACAATCCCACTTCCATTCGTAGTCACAGTCGGAATGACAAAGGGCGGGACCCACAAAACGTGGCTCGCATTTAATCTCGCGTCATACCTCGGACTGATGGGGTACTCAGTCCTCGTGGTGGATACGAACCCGCAGCATGATCTGGCTGCGGATTACGACTGGCTAATGGAGCAGGGGATCTGGCCGCGCTTTGACATTCTCGTTCATGATCCAATTGGAGTGGATGGCATGCCGACCAGGGGTCTGGATCTTTCCCGAGAAACCGGCCGCGACTTCATCATTTACGATACGTGCCAGTTTCTTCAGTTGGAGACGATGCGATTCACCTGGATCAACTGCCACATCATGCTCGCTCCAGTAACCCCGAACTGTGCTGAGATCCGGAACTACCAGAACGCCTTGCGGCTTTACTGGGCACTACCGGGGAAGCGGGGACCGGTGATCGTTCTTCCAACCGGGGTTAGTCCGCTAAAAAATGCAACCGCCGATCTCACCCTGGACCAGGTCCTGCGACGACTGGCGAAGGAGGGGTGCGAAGTCCCGGATTTCGGGGTGGGGAACATGATCGATGATAACCCTCTGATGCGGGCCCAGCTTTGCCGCTGGATGTACGCCGAGCGCCAGATGGACGGCCAGATAAAGCGTACAAAGGACCATTTCCTGTTGAAAGCCAACCTCTCGTTCCGGTGGGTAAAATACATCATTGAGAAACACTACGGCGATTTTCCGAACCCGCGGCTCACCGCCGTTAGCCTGGAGGACCGGAAACAGATGTTCGCCCGTTTAAGGGCCGAAGCAGCGGATCGCACGAGCGTCGCTTTCGTCCGAACAGAGAAACAAGTTTGACCGCAGATTGCGCCGATTACACA
This sequence comes from Chthoniobacterales bacterium, assembly GCA_049585495.1. Taxonomy (GTDB): domain Bacteria; phylum Verrucomicrobiota; class Verrucomicrobiia; order Chthoniobacterales; family JAFAMB01; genus JBAUZZ01. Next base: position 22,879 of record JBAUZZ010000154.1, read on the forward strand.
GATAGAAGGTAGAGGAAGAGAAAACCCATTGCGCGCCGAGGCAAACCTGACGGGCCGGCAGGGCAGCCATTTCGAAATCCTGTGAATCTGCGACAACTGCGAAGTCCGCGGTTAGAATTTCATGAGCGACGAAACCAAAAGACGCGAAAAAGAAGAGAGACGACGGCGCGAGATCGAAGAGCTGATGCAATCCATGGAGCGAACCGCGCCGAGGGCGGACACGGAATTACTGAAGAGTCTGCAAGGGATCGAGCTCAGCGAAGGAACGTCCTCAACTGGTGCCCCACCCGAGCACGCTGCTGAGTCGGTGCCACCGACGCAGACACAACCGACCGCCGAACCTGTTACTCCTTTCCTTCAAGATCCGTTTCCCGTGCCGCCATCGATCGCAGCGAAGAGGGTCGGGGAAACACATCCTTCGGTATTGCTGAGTCACGCCGGACCGCCGCCGGTAGACGAACAGGTGCCAGCTTCTAGAGAAGAGGTGCTGGTTCTGAGGAAGCCTGAACCATCTGCGGTCGAGGCCACGATTATTGAGGTCGCGCGAGCTGCCAGAGAATATCCGTATCCGGAAACCTCCGCGCGGGGCTCAGTCAGAGTTTCCGAAGATACATTTTCCCGGATTACAATGATATTCGCGAACCAACGGATCGATAAGATACTGGTTCTGAGTTACCTCCTTTACAGGCATGTACCCGGCGAAGGTTCGCAACGTGTCCCGCAATGGTTGCTCGACACACCGCCAAAGGTGCCTAGGCCCCGAATACTCGTGTTCATCAAGGAAGAATCGCTAACCAAACGTCTCTCCGACATCGCGATCCGGTTTGGGGTTACCGAAGCGGACATCATCGAGAACATTGTGCGCAAGCATTTGCCCGAAGCTCCGTTTCAATATAAGCCGAAGCGGCGGATGCGGTTTTCGGCGTGACCAGGCTTCTGGTCTCAAGAGACGTGAGAGTCCTAGCACGCATGCGTAAGGTCAATTGGGTGACTAATAACACTTCTGCATGGTGAACTTCTTATGCTTGGCAGACTGATTCTCGAACCGCTCGCCAAATCCCATGTAGAGGAGCTTTTTAACTATTTTTCCGATGATGCTCTCTACGAATTCATTCCTTTGGAGCGTCCGAAGGATGAGGAGCAGTTTGGAGCTTGGATAAACGGGATGTTAGAAGGTCCCGCCGACAACAACGAGGTGTGGCTCAATTGGGTGTCGCGAAAGAAAACCGACTTAGAACCCGTAGGTTTTGTCCAAACTACCATCTTCCAGAAAACGCGATCGGCCTCCCTCGCGTACTTCACTTTCAAGCCATTTTGGAGGAAGGGCTTCGCCAGAGAGGGTTGCCAAATGGCCTTTCATCGCCTCCGCAAGCGTAATGATGTCGATGTCGTGACCGCCAATGTGGATTCTGAAAACCTAGCATCGTTGGTGCTACTGCAGTCCCTTGGATTTCAGCGTAGAGACTACTTGATTAAAGCTGACTTCTTCAAAAATAGATGGAGCGATGAGATCTCCTTTCGATATCTTCTCTAGCGACGCGCCCATTGGCTAGAGCGATGAGGAGACCTACGTGCTGGCATTGGCCGGCTGGCTGGCAACGGTGATGAACCCGGATCGTTCCGGCAGCGTGGTGCAGGAGGCGAGCAGCGCAAGCAGGGGGAGCCAGGCACCGCGGCAGCGTTTCGATCGGTCCGTCATCGCTGATGCACGCAGTTGATAGCCCGGCCAACGATCGCCGCGCCAGACTATGAGGCCGGCTGGATAAGAGCATTCTGCCGCCGCAACCTTACACTCAGCATCCGCATCACGGTAATCGCAAAAAAGGGCGTCTCTTCCACCATGTAGAGAAACCGCCTCTCGTTGATTGGGACGAGAGAACAATCGGTCTTGGCGATAGCCGTAGCACTCCTCGGTCCGTGCTCGATCAGCGACATTTCACCGAAGAATCCATCGAGGCCGACGGTCTCAACCACTTGATCTCGAACCTTGAGATCCACCTCGCCCTCCTGGACGACGTACATGGAATCCCGCGGCTGGCCCTCTTGGAAAATAATGCTTCCGGCCGAATAGAACTCAGGAACGACCTCCTTCGCAAAGATATTTGGCAATTTCATCGTTTGTTTTTCCATCATGCTTTTGCGTTCCCGCTGACAAGAGAAGGAGGAGTGCGCCAGTTTGTATCCGATAACGCCTAGCTCTTGAAGGCGCTCGAACCAGCCTTCCGGGTTACGGAGCGCCGATATTATCCTTCGCAACGGAACGATGTAAAGCCCGAATCAAAGCTTGTCATTGTCCGGATTGCGCGGACTTCACGGAAAACCGTTTATAAAGTTCGGCAGC
>JBAUZZ010000155.1:0-7503 GCA_049585495.1 Chthoniobacterales bacterium
GGCTGATCCCAGGCTATAATCTCCTGGCGCTTTCAGCGCTTTGGTGTGCTTTTCCTATCCGTTACGTGAGCTTGCAGTCCCCAGGGTCCCGAATCGGCGCACGAAAAATAAAGCTTGGGGACTCATCCCTGCGAGCGCCGAAGGTGCGAAATATGACAGCCTGGGGCGTAAGCCCCAGGTAGAGAGAAAGAAGCGTCCGCGCTGAAAGTGCGGGAGAGCCACCTCTCCGTCGAGGCCGCCGCTTTGCAAACTGATTTCTGCCGGTCCTTCAGACCGGACCGCCTTGCTAAACCAAACCCCGGGGCTGCCGCCCCGGGCTATCAATATGCCGCGCCTCCGGCGCTAAGACCTGTGCTACAACGTTAAATATGGCGCACATGGCCGCCGGATCACGCCTTTTGCTCTTAGCCGACAATATGCTCGGGCGATTTGTCGAATCGATCTCGCGCGAGATTCTACGATAGACCTGAGTTTGACAGGAGGTCTGCTCACCGACTAGACGTTATCGCTGCGAACGGAGGTTCTATGACTCTTAGCGGAGATCCCGGTGCTGATTCCCGCCTTTACCTGGAGGACCTTCAGGTCGGAAAGCGATTCGTGAGCCGATCGCATGCTATCGATAAAGAACAGATCAAGGCATTCGCTGCCCAGTTCGATCCGCAGCCGTTTCATCTTGATGAAGAGGCTGCGAAAACCACGTTGTTTGCTGGTCTGGCGGCAAGCGGCTGGCATACCGCGGCGATCACTATGCGACTGCTTGTCGACAGCGGAGCACCGATCGCAGGCGGCATTATCGGCGCCGGAGGGGAGATCAGTTGGCCAAGGCCGACAAGGCCGGGCGATGTGCTCAGGGTGGAAAGTGAGGTACTCGAAATAGCGCCGTCCCGCTCAAAGCCGGATCGCGGCATGGTGACTCTGCGCAGTGAGACGCGGAATCAGCGCGATGAGATCGTGCAAGTTCTTAGGGCTAACCTAGTGGTTCCACGTCGTACCTAAAGGCTCCGACAACCAGCGGACTCATAATGAGAATGAACAGAAGACGCCTATTGCAGATAGCTGCAGCAGCGATCGCATTCCTGCCAAGCATTTGGTCGTGGGTGTTCAGCCCACGACGAGCTTCTGCGGCAGACCGAGTAGTGTCCCGCGTCCGTCCGACTGATCCGGAGTGGCCCTCCGAAGCAAATTGGGACGGGCTCAACCGGAAAGTCGGGGGCCGACTCGTGAAGGTTCAGTCGCCGCTTAGTGCTTGCATGGAGGAACCGTCCAGCCCCAACTGCGCTCAGATTTTCAAGAAACTGAAGGACCCATATTACCTCGGTGACGAGGTCGGGCTGACGCAGACCCTGGGCTGGATCGGCGGCTGGACGTCTAGACCGAGCGCCGATGCCGTGGTCGCCCACACGACCGATGATGTCGTGGCGGCTGTCAATTTCGCTCGCGAGAACAATTTGCGACTCGTCGTGAAGGGCGGAGGCCATAGCTACCAAGGCACGTCCAATGCCGCAGATTCCTTATTGATTTGGATGCGGGGGATGAACGCCATCACCTTGCACGACGCATTTGTCGGCGCGGGGTGCGCGGGGCGGCATTCGCCGCAGCAGGCGGTCACGGTTGAGGCGGGTGCGATCTGGGGGCGGGTCTACGACGCTGTCACGACGCGAGGGGGGCGCTACGTCCAGGGTGGGGGATGCATTACCGTTGGCGTTGCGGGCTTGATCCAGAGTGGCGGTTTCGGAAGCTTCTCAAAGGCCTATGGGATGGCTGCGGCGAGCTTGCTGGAAGCTGAGATCGTGACTGCCGATGGCGCGGTGAGGATTGCTAATGCCTGTACGCATCCGGACCTGTTCTGGGGGATCAAGGGCGGCGGCGGCGGAAGCCTTGGCGTCGTGACCCGGCTCACGTTGCGGACGCACAGTCTGCCGGAATTCTTCGGTGGGGTGTTCACGACTATAAAGGCTATGTCGCAGGCTGCCTTCCGCCAGCTGATAGGCAAGATCATCGAATTCTACAGCAAGTCGTTGTTCAATCCGCATTGGGGTGAGCAGATCGCCTTCCGGCCGGGGAACGTTCTCGCGATCGGTCTGGTGTTCCAAGGACTCGACCAGCGCCAGGCGGAGACGATCTGGCGACCTTTCTTTGAGTGGCTGGCGGCCTCTCCGCAGGATTTCAGCATCGTGTCAGAGCCGAAGATCCTGGCTCTGCCGGCTCGACAATTTTGGGACCCTGAATCTCTCAAGAAAGTCCCCGGACTTGTGCTCGCTGACGACCGCCCAGGCGCGCCTGAAGCCAATGTGTTCTGGGCGGCCAATCTTGGGGAGGCGGGACAGGTGCTGCACGCCTATCAATCGGCGTGGATTCCCGCCTCTCTGCTCCAAGAGGACCAGCAGAAAAACCTTGCCGATGCGCTGTTTGCGGCAGCCCAGCATTGGGGGGTGACTTTGCACGTCAACAAGGGCCTTGCGGGAGCCCCTCCCGAGGCAGTAGCCGCAGCCAGGGACACTGCGTTGAATCCGTCGGTTCTCGACGCGTTCGCGCTCATCATCAGCGCGGCTGGAGGGCCGCCAGCCTATCCCGGCATTTCCGGCCATGAGCCTGACCTGGCGACCGCTCGCCAACATGCGGATGCAGTCGATAAAGCCATGAATGAAGTGCGGAAGCTGCTCCTGAACGCCGGCTCATATGTTTCGGAGAGTAATTTCTTTGACGAGGCGTGGCGGGAATCTTTTTGGGGTTCGAACTACCCAAGGCTACTCGTAGTGAAGGACAAGTACGATCCGGACGGCCTCTTCTTCGTACATCACGGAGTGGGCAGCGAACGCTGGAGCCCCGACGGCTTCACGAGAGCCTAAAGATCAACCCTGGGTAGAGACTCCCCTGAAATGAGCGTAGTCTTGCGGATGTCAAAATTATCTTCTTCCACGTTAAGGAAAGCAGCCGAAATTCAGGAAGAGATTGAACATCTAGAGGTCGAGCTTCGGAATTTGTTGGTCGAGGTATCAAGACCAAGGTCTCAGGACTTTACAGAGACAAAGAATTTGATTCCTAAGCGAACCGGGAGGCAGGTCAACCTAGGCGCGCAGAGAAGCGGGGTCGCCTCGGGTGTCAGGCAAATCCTCCGAAGCCAGCGAAAGCCGATGAAGATTAGCGAGATTTACCGTCGGCTCCTAGCGGCTGGTTATTCATTTCGCTCTTCTAACCCGAAGAATAGCCTCACCGCGCAGATGTATCGGATGCGGGGCGTTCGGCGGACCGGACCCGGTGAGTTCGCGGCGGAATAACAACTTGCTGCTGACCACCATTTTGGCCGCAACGACGTCACCATTATACGCAAGACGCTATCACTAGCTGACGGCGACGACCTCTATTGATATTAAACCCAATCCCGAAAATTCGGCGGCGACAGAGCGCCGCCCTCCAAAGACAATTTCAGAATTTGGGTAGCTCGAAGCGGCTGGGAAAACTTGTCCAAATGTCGAAATGCGTGATCGCCGCACGTCATCATAGTGAAGCCGCGGTATTTTTCCCGGCTAATACCAACCGCAAACGACACTTATCACTATGAAATACGCACTACTTGTCCACCAATCACAGGAATACTTCGACCGCCGCAAAGAGGCAGCGTCTATCGCGGCTGGGCGAGCCTACGGTGAGGCTCTTCAAGCTGCGGGCGTCTTTGTCGGCGGCGCGGGACTAGAGTCGCCGCAGACTGCAACGACGGTCTCCGTGCGCGACGGGAAGCGGCAGGTCCATGATGGACCGTATGCCGAGACAAGTGCATAGCGCGCGTTTGCCGCCTGCATTCGGTTTGTTCTACAACAAGATCGGGAAGCTCGACAAAAAAGCTGCGGCTGCCGTCGGAGACTGCCCTGCTAATACGTGAACAGGTGGCGCGTATCAACGTTTGTCTTTTCTGTATGGATATCGGCCGAGCGGTCGCGATCAAAGCGACGATGAAGGAAGCCAAATTCGATGCACCGGAGCAATACAAGACCAACTCTCTTTTTTCCGATAAGGAACGCGCCGCGCTGGACTATGTGACGGAGTTGACAAAAGACAAAAAGGTTAATCCGGAGATTTTTGCCCGAATGTCTCGCTATTATTCCGAACGCGAGATCTGCGAGATCGTCTGGCTTGTTGCCAGCGAGCACGTTTACAATATGACCAATATCGGCCTGAACATTCATTCGGACATGCTCTGTGACATCAGCGGGAAAAGGAAATAGCACGAGTCGAAGGGTGGCTCCGCTGAAGATGGCTCGGATTCTGTCGCGGCCTTTGAGAAGTCCTGATTATCAACATAAAAATAAATACTGTGTTGAGTATTGATTCTCTGGAAAACGCCCCTCACCAGGAATTCGGCTCGTCAGGAGGCTCGCCCTACCAACAATTCGCCACGGGAGCGTCACGGTAGGGCGAAGCTCCCGCTGAGCCGCATTTCGGGTGAGGGGCGTTTTCAGCCGGATCGAATGGTTGATTCTGACAATACCCTGGCGCTGTTCAAGGCGCGACCCTCCAACCAAGGTCTTGCGCCCATTCCTGGAGCACCCTCAGGTGCTGAGGCAGTGCGATCTCAGGATCCTCGATCTCGCGGTGCCAGTACTTCTCCCACTCGACCGAGATCCAGCCATTGTATCCGCCGGCGGCGAGTAACCCAAGGATCTCCCGCACCGGTACCTCTCCCTCGCCCAGCAGGACGAGCTGCCAGCCACCTTTCTGCGCCGCGGAGCGTCGGGCATCCTTGACTTGCACGTGCAGGACCCGAGGACCGAGGCGCTCGTAGACCTCGGCCGGACGCTCTCCCATGCGGTGGGGGTGATGGCTGTCCCACAAGGCGCCTACCGACCTGGAGTCCACCATCGCCAACAGCTCCGCAACTACCGAAGAGGCCGAGAAGGCGTCGTGGGTTTCCACGGCGACCCCGACACCGAGCCGCTCGGCAAGAGGGGCCGTCGCCTCGAGCACCCGTGCCGCCGCCTCGATCTGAGCCCGGCGTGCCCCTGGTTCTTCGGCCAATGGGCCGCCGTAGATGCGCACAAGCGGCGACTCCCAGTCGTTGGCGAGTTCGAGGAAGTGGCGGAGCTCGGTTTCCGGGTCGCCGGCGGTGAGCTGGATCGAGCTGTCGACAGCTACGATCGGCAGGCCGGCGTCCGCGGTCGTCCGCTTGACCCGTGTGCGTTCCGCAGCGGGCATCGACGAGTCAATCAGCTTCCCGTCGACGAGCCGTAGCTCGATGCCAGCATAACCCCAGGACCGACCGAGTGAAGCAGCCTCTGCCAGGGTTGCGTCCGGGAATGCCAAGGTGCTGAAGGCGGTGCGCATAGTCTTTACGGGTAGCTCAAGAGATAGACGACCTGGTTCGAGGTGGTTGCCGTCCCTCCGATGTCGTTGATGACGTGCTCGATGGTACCGACCCCGCCCAGGGATACGGTGACGAGATCGTGGAATTGGACCTCAGGGGTGTTGGGGACCTCGAAGGCATGGGCGTTGATGATGCTCGGATTGATGTTGAAGAAGCAGTAGGCGCCCAATCCCCGCCCTTGGTGGGATCTGACCTCGTCGGCCACCTTGTAGGAGGCAAAGCCGTTAATTCCGTCGTGCGACCAGGCAGCCTGGTTCGGCGGGTCGTAGGGCATCTCGTTCTGGAACATGATCGTGCGCCCGTTCTCGCCGTTCCAGATGACCTGATACTTCTGGTAGTGCTCGACAAACAGGCCGTAGGCGATGACGTTGTCCCCGTTCACAACCAAGCCGTTCGCGGCGGTGTTGCTCGTCCAGCCCACACCGGTGCCATGATCGGCTCGCCAGGCCCAAATGTCGTCAACGATCACGTTGCTGCTGTTGATCTGAAGGCTGATGGCAGCCTGCCCCGGAGTAGCACCACCGATGCGGAAGAACACGTCCTGGATCAACGTAGGGTTCTTCGGATCGCTCCCCGCGCCTCTGAAAATCGGCAGACTCGGCAGCAGGCCTACTTTAAGAAGAACCGGCGAGTTGACCGGGCCGGCGTCAAAGATCATGCCCGAGAGTTTCACACCCGGCACATTGGCGATAGCCATCGAGGCGTTTCCCCGCGTGGGTACCAGCGTCGGGAAGCCGAGACCCAACACCACTGTGTTGGGCCAGAGAACGACGATAGGTTCATCGAGGCTGTAGATCCCGGGCGTCAGGATCAGGTGCTTGCCCAAAGCCAGGGCGAAATTGATCCTGGCCGCGCCGTCACTGGGATGGGCGATAAAGAAGTCGGTGAGGGGGATCGACGAGCCAGCTGCTGGTCCGTTCCCCCAAGTGATCCCCGAGGAGTTCCTTTGTAACGCCGGGACGAAGACATTGAAATTGCCAGTGGCGTCGATGTAGAGAAAAGGCTTCTCGCGGGTCACTGGGCTGGTCGCAAGCGTTGTGTAAGGATTACCGTTGAGTGTAGTTGGAGGGAAATTCTGAGCAGGGGCGCCCACGACGCCTGAGAAAACCTGATTCCAAACGCCGTTGGACCAGCTGCCAATGACACTGTTCCGCGTCAGCCACTGCTGCTGCGAGGCGTTGACCACGAGACCGTTGAGACCTGTAGGACCGCCGCCTCCGATAAGCGAGTCGGCGAGGAAGCCACCGCTGGAGAACCCGCCCTGATGCGGGAACAGGAACAGCGCGCCTCGGATATGGACCCGTCGCAGCGGAGCAGCCTGCGACACCGCCCACTGGTCGATCGCTGCGCCACCGTAGTAAGAAGGAGCGACGGGATTCACCGACAAGTTCTCGGCCGACCGCCAGAAATTGGTCAAAGCAGAGAAGCTTCCGTCGGGTTGCTGCTGTCCTTCAACGCGCACCTGGCCGGTGATAGTCACGTCGTCGGGCGACAGGCCCAGGCCTGCCACGGACGTGTAGTAGCCGAGTTGGGCGTCGACATTGTACGAACCGGGCTTGAACAGGAACGCGTACCGCTGCGATCCAAACTGGTTGGAAACCTGCTGCTGCAGCGCCTGATCCAGCGCAGCCTGGATATCACTGGCCGCCATGCTCGGGTCGAAGATGGTCACGTTCGGCCCAAAGTCCGGTTGTGCCGCGCGCATCATTCCGAGCGGGCTAATGCAGAACAAGCAACAGAGAAAAACCCAGCGAGGGACTGGCAGAGGTAAGGGGAGGGCGCACTTCAAAAAGCACGTATTCGAAGCTGACCGGGCGAACCGGTCGGGTAATCGGAATCTTTCCATGGTTCCAAGCGAATTGAGGTGTCGGAGAAAATAGCAAGCCGTAGCCGAACGGCTTCCAAACCCGAAGTCTTAGCTTAGACCACCGAGGGAACGCTCGTCAATCGCAGCCGAAAAGAGACGGTTTGCGGGCGCCTGGCTCCGGCGACGGAGAGGCTCGGCGGCTGAGCCAGCCGCCCTAGTGCGCCTGAGAATGCGCACCAACAGCGGGGTGGAAGTCCCCGTCGGACAGAGCACTGGCTGTCCGTAGCTGAAGGTAACTGCGTCGTCGAGAGACGGGGTGGGGAGCAACCGGAAGCGA
>JBAUZZ010000156.1:0-2318 GCA_049585495.1 Chthoniobacterales bacterium
GGATCCTCGAAGATCTGAAGACCAACAAGTACAACGGCCGCGTGCAGACGCGCTTCCCTCCTGAGCCCAACGGCTACTTGCACATCGGCCACGCCAAGGCAATCTGCATCGACTTCGGACTGGCCGACGAATTTGGCGGACATACCAACCTTCGCTTCGACGACACCAATCCCGCGAAGGAAGAGACCGAATACGTCGAGTCGATCAAGGCCGATGTTAATTGGCTTGGTTTCAAATGGGACGGCCTCTTTTACGCCTCCGATTATTTCGATCAGCTCTGCGAATGGGCGATCAAATTGATTAAGGATGGCAAGGCGTACGTTGACGACTTAACGGCTGATGAGATTCGCAAGTATCGCGGCACGCTGACCGAACCGGGCAGAGACAGCCCTTATCGAAGCCGCTCGGCCGAAGAGAATCTGAATTTGTTCGAGCGCATGCGAGCCGGGGAATTTCCCGATGGCTCGCGCACGTTGCGGGCGAAGATCGATATGGCCTCGCCCAACCTTAACCTGCGCGACCCGGTGATGTACCGCATCCTGCACGCCGAGCATCACCGCACTGGCAGTAAATGGTGTATTTATCCGATGTACGATTACGCGCACGGGCAGTCGGATTCGATTGAGCGGGTTACCCACTCTCTTTGCACGCTTGAGTTTGAAGACCATCGTCCGCTGTACAACTGGTTCATCCAGCAGCTGGGCATCTTTCCGTCGCGGCAGATCGAGTTTGACCGGCTGAACCTTACCTACACGCTTTTGAGCAAGCGCAAGCTGCTGCAGTTGGTGCAGGAAGGGCGCGTGTGCGGCTGGGACGACCCGCGGATGCCGACGCTTGGCGGCCTTCGGCGCCGCGGCTATACGCCGGAGGCGATCCGTAATTTCGTTGCGTCCATTGGCGTGTCGAAGACTACGGGATCGATCGAACTGGCAATGCTCGAACACTTCGTCCGCGAAGATCTGAACAAGCGCGCCCCGCGGGTGATGGCGGTGCTGCATCCGCTTAAAGTTGTGATCGACAACTATCCGGAAAATGAGTTCGAGTACATGGACGCAGTCAATAATCCGGAAGACGAGACCGTTGGATCACGGAAAGTACCATTCTCCCGCGAGCTCTACATCGAACGAGACGATTTCCGGGAAGATCCGCCGCCGAAGTATTTTAGACTCTCACCTGGACGTGAAGTGCGTCTACGTTACGGCTATTTTATTACTGCGAAGCGTGTCGTGAAGAACGACAAAGGCAACGTGATCGAGGTTCACTGCACTTACGATCCCGAAACGAAGGGTGGAAACGCGCCAAACCGCGCGCGGGCCAAAGCGGTGCGCGTCTACAAATTCACCACAAAAGTAGACATGACGATAATCGAACAGGGCCAAACTCTCGACACAGCGAAGCCTGTGACGCTTGACTTGAAAGACCGACAGGGGATCGAGGCTGGTTTTTTCTCTGCAGGCATGAACGCCGGCCAGATCGACTATGCATTAAGGAAACTCGATGAAATCCCCGAGAACACTGCTTTTCTGATTCCTTTAGAAGTGAAGTCCACCATTCACTGGGTTTCGGCCGCACGCGCCGTCGACGCAGAAGTGCGGATTTACGAGAACTTGTTCAGCAAAGAGAACCCGAGCGAAGTTGAGGAGGGGCAGGACTTCACCGCGAATCTCAATCCGCAATCGCTTGAATTGATCCCGGACGCGAAGCTGGAGCCATCATTGGCTGATGCGACAGTCGGCAACCGATATCAATTCGAGCGGCTGGGATATTTTTGCGTTGATCCGGATTCGAAGCCGGGCAAACCGGTGTTCAATCGAACTGTGGCGCTGAAAGATACTTGGGCAAAGGTGGAGAAGAAGCAGGGCGGGAGACAATAACTTCTTCTTCGAGCAGTCGACCCGGCTTAAGCTACCCTGAAGTACTGGCTAATAGTGGACAATAACGGGTCCGCCGCTTCCGGCGTGTATTGTGGAGACTGGGCGACGATCATGTGAGTGAATCCGGCCGACTCGAAGTCTCCGCTCTTGATTAGCTTGAATGGAATCTCAGGTTCTCTCCTCCCCATCTGGATTGGTTTTCTCCACCAGTCCGCTCCCCCCGACTGAAAACACCAGGGCGGGAGATCCCGCACCGGAGGATCGCCACATGGCGAGCTGTCATTCAACCATTCATGCGGCAGTTCGACTCTCGACGGCAGCCGGTTGGAGGGCAGCGGGTCCGTCGGAAACACATAGCTGAGGGAGGAAATCCAGCGGTTCGCCAATGCGAAGCTCAGGTAGTTGGCTGAAGTGACCCCGTCTGCGGAAAAAGGTGGATCACTT
>JBAUZZ010000157.1:0-3184 GCA_049585495.1 Chthoniobacterales bacterium
CGCCTTCTTTCGCTCATAATACCGTTTAGCTTTCTCGCGGCTTCCGCAGTCGTCCATCGCGCACCAGCGCCGGCTATGGTTCTTGCTTAGATCGAGAAATAACCAACCGCAGGTTTCGCTGGCGCACTCACGAATCGAGGACAGCTTTTCGGACGTCAGAAGTTCGGCTGCCGACCACGCAATCGGCCCGAGCAGCTTCGCCTCATCCAACATGGAACTGGTGCGCACGCAGGAAAGAGAATGATTCTGCCGCCGGACCTCGAGAACCATGGGAGCCTGAGCCAGGATCTCATTAAGAACCTGCAAATCGCCTTCTTGCGGCGGACGTTGCAGGCTGATCGCAACGAAGATTCGGTACAATGATTCGCGAAAATTGACCGCAATTTTCAAGAGACGGGAGGCGGCTCCCGGTTGAGCACTCCCTCGTCTAAGGATGTCCCGGGAAACGGTTGGCTGGAGAATCCCGCCGTCCGCGCACCAGCGAACCAAGTCGGCGAAGCGGTTCAATCTTTCCTTCGGGTCAAGGGAACGGTGGCTACCCACCGTATTGACGAAGTCCAGACATAGCGCTCCACCAATCCAGTCGAACCGGGGAACCGCATTCACTTCTTCCATATAACCATCAAAATAATGCTTGAGTAGTAAGAATCAAACGGATAGTGTCTCACCATCAAAACACGATTTGGAAAGTTAGAACACTATGAGCAATTCAAACCCTCTGGTTCATCGAAGCCGAGCATCAGGCCAAGGTGAAACTTGGCCCTACCACATCTTGGCTGATCTTCGACCAGTGTCTGGTAGGGACGCGCTTCGCCGCGTCCTGGACCGAGCGTCAGGCCAAGGTGAAACTTCGCCCTGCCACAATTTGACCGATCCTCGCCCAGCGCTGATGCCTGTGGTCGAAGACAAATTTTGCGATTTCGCCGAAGTAGTGTTGGTGGTCATTTACGCATTAGCGGCATTTGCAGAGATCGCAATGCTGCTGATGCCAGCGGCCTGAGAAAAGGGGCAGACACTCATCGGGAAAATTGGTCTTCCAGAACAACAGGCTCGTATCATCTAACTATCAAAATGTACAATAATAGGTGATAAGATATTCTGCGAAATCCCGTTAACCTAAAATCCGAAATTCGGTGGCCCTGCCACAATTGGACCGATCTTCGCCCAGTCGCCGATGGCTTGGGCTATTTTGGAAGCCAGCCGGCCTCCCGCAGGAACTCGATGAGCCGAGGATCATCGGCCGATAGGGGAGGAAGCCAGGGACCGAGCTTTTTGCGAGTCCACCAGTAGCCGTCCCGGTTGCCAGGTGGGGCGAATTCGTATTGATACAATACGGCTCGCACATAGCGCGGTGGCTTCTCTGTAAATGGGTTGCCGGCGAAAAGACTCAAGGCTCCGGGGTCGTTGTGCAAGAGCTTCCAAATGAGGTGAACTGTCCACGGGTATTGATCCGGTGTTCCCATTGCAGCAAACCACATTTGCCAATCGAGCCGCAAGTGATAGGGAGCGACTTGCGGAGGCATTTTTACCGGATCCACCGGCAGTCCTTTATAAGGATAGGCTTTCCAATTCCCGTCGTCACTTGGTGCATCGTCAGTGGTACCCTCAAACACAACGTTGAGCCGCTCCCGACCCACCGTTCCAAAAGCTCCATAGGTGTTGACCAGATTCAGCGGGTCGAAGGAAGTGTTCATGATCTGCTGAGGCGAGATCATATTCATCACCGGTTGAATACTTAAAACCGCCACCAAAGCCGCGGCGACCCAGGCGGTCACGAGCATCACGCGGCTGGGTTGCGACGAGGAAGCAGCCGCTTTCCCGCGGTCTACCAACGCCCGAGGTAAGACCTTTGACCAGAGCCCGTCATCGAAGCACGCCAGGGCCGGAATCAGCGTCAACCAATCCAGAAACGACAGGTTGCCGCTCACAATCAAGGTACCCAGAAACAGAACAATCACGGTACCGGCGATGTGCCTGGCAAGACGCGGCCAAAACACAAACCAAGGTGAAACGAGTTCTGCCAAGAAATTGAATAGTACGCCGAAACGCAGCACCGGTTTGGGTAGGAAATGGAACCAGCGGCTAAGCGGATTTGGTAGTGGCTGAGTCTCAAAGTGGTAATACAGGGCGGTCAAGTCGCGCCAGACCGGGTCTCCGCGAAGTTTGATCAAGGCCGAGCCGAGCATCAGCCGAAAAATCAGCCAGCGAAACAGCCAGATAGCGGCCAATGGAGGTTCACGGCGCGGAAATGGCCGAGCATCAAACAGCGGGCAAAGAAAGACGGCGAGGAACCCGGTTTCGAGGAGTTGAATTTCCCAGCCATAGCCGTACCAGTCCTGCCCGAGGTGGACAAAAGACATGTAAAGGACCCAGAGCGCCGCAAGTAATAGAGAGTTGCCAAATCCGATCACGAGCAGGCAAGACAGAGCAAATCCTGCCCATGCCGTTGCTGCCAAAGCGGTATCCGAATAGGTAAACCAGAAGACTGAAGGCAACCTGAAGAACCCGGAAGACGAGGAACCCAAGGCCTCTCGGACGTGGTCGAGGTAGAGTCCAATCGGGAGCAGTCCGTTTGATCCGATCAGGGGCACAATTTGATTGGCCGCGACCAAGAACGCGATCGCATAAACGATCCCGAGCAATCGCAGGATGACAAACCGTGTCAGCCAATAGGTTGGCCGCTTGCCTGGCGAGGGTTTCGGCAAATTGCCTGGTTCCACGGAGGCTTCATCGTCGCTTGGCCGGTCGGAAAATTCAAACTGAAGTGAAACGGCCCACGCCTCGATTGTCGGCGAGGCCCGAAGGGCTGGCTAGCCCGCAAATCTCACGCCCCATATGCAGCCATACGCTTATTGCGGGCTCTTAAACAGACGCTGCGCGTCTGCTTAAGAGCCTTTTTGAAATAAACGAATCGAAAACAAACTGTTTCAAAACTCTTGCCTCGGAAAAGCCGCAGAATTTTCCGGAGGGACGCGCTTCGCGGGTAAGGTGTTGTAGGGCGGCAGGCTCAGCCGCCGGGACAGCAGATGCGGTTTGTCCCCCGGCGCCTGAGCCAGGCGCCCTAGTGCGCCTGAGAATGCGCACCAACAGCGGGGTGGAAGTCCCCGTCGGACAGAGCACTGGCTGTCCGTAGCTGAAGGTAACTGCGTCGTCGAGAGACGGGGTGGGGAGCAACCGGAAGCGA
>JBAUZZ010000158.1:0-10962 GCA_049585495.1 Chthoniobacterales bacterium
TTTCAAGAAAGGTTACTGATGAATGTTTTGGTTATCGGGGCTGCCGGGATGATCGGTCGCAAATTTTGCGAAATGCTTGTCAAGCGCCCATCCATCGGAAGCGGCGAAGTGCGCCGATTGACCATGACCGACGTGTACGCGCCTCAGGCCCTTGCGGCACCACCATTTGAGGTTCGTACTCTCGCGTGTGATCTCGCCAAACCGGAGGCGGCTGAATTGCTCGTGGCGGATCGGCCCGACGTGATCTACCACTTGGCGGCAATAGTTTCTGGCGAAGCCGAAGCGGATTTTGAAAAAGGGTACCGGGTCAATCTCGCCGGCACGCAGCACCTGTTCGAAGCGGTGCGGCACATCGGTTATCGCCCGCGGATTGTGTTTGCTAGTTCGATCGCCGTCTTCGGTGCCCCTTTTCCGGACATCATCGGCGAGGATTGGGCCGTAGCCCCGCTCACCTCGTACGGCACACAGAAAGCCATCGGGGAACTCCTCCTTGCCGACTTCAGCCGCCGTGGATTCTTCGACGGAATCGCGATCCGCCTCCCCACAATTTGCGTGCGACCGGGGAAACCGAACAAGGCTGCATCGGGGTTCTTTTCGAGCATTATCCGCGAACCGTTGAAAGGCGAGGAGGCAGTCCTGCCGGTAACCGAGGACGTTCGGCACTGGTTTGCCTCGCCGCGCGCCGCGGTAAACTTTTTATTTCACGCGGGGGGAATCAACACCGACCGGCTCGATTCGCGCAGGATTCTCAACCTGCCCGGTGTTTCTGCCACAGTGGGCGAGATGATAGCGAGCCTGGAGCGCGTAGCTGGCAGAGATTGCGTCAAATTGATCCGGCGCGAGCCGGATCAAGAAATTCAGCGGATTGTAGACGGCTGGCCACAGCGCCTGGACGCGTCGCGGGCGCAGGCGCTTGGATTCCAGGCGGAGACCGGCTTCGATAAGATTATCCATGCCCACATCGAAGATGAGTGTGGCGGGAAGGTCTGGAGAGGCTAACTAACAGGTCCGCAAATCTCAAACGCCTTTAATGTATCCACATGCTGATTGCGGTGGTAGGGCGAATTCGTCTCCGCCAACGGCGCCTGAGCCAGGCGCCCTACAAAAAAAGAGCACGAGGGAGCACGCGAACGAACCTCACTTCATCCGGTCAAAGGTGGTTTGCAAGAGTTCCTGGTCGCTGGCGTTGCCAACTTTGGTGCGTGTTTCGTCGATCCACTTTTTCTCAAGCGAGTTTTTCGTGGGCCGGTCGACATCGTAGAAAACACCAAAGAGTCCAGGGAAAGGAAGATTAGAGAGTCGATAAGCAGCGATCTCGTCGGTCACATCATGGCGGGCCTCATCCTCCGGAGTATTGTCCCACTTTTTTTCTTCAATGACCTTGAATTCGCCCCCCTTGCGTGGGTTGCCAGCATCGAAAGCGCCTGGGAAAAACTCGATGCATTCGGACAGACACTCGATCACCGAAAAACCGTCGTGGTCCATGGCACGTTCATACATCTGGATCATATGGTTGACCTGGGCAGCATGCGTGCGGGCGATAAACGTAGCCCCAGCCGCGATCAGCTTTTTGATCGGATTCACCGGATGATCGATGACGCCGGTCGGATCGGTTTTGGATCGATAACCGATAGGTGAGGTCGGCGACGTCTGCTTTTTCGTCAGGCCATAAACGAAATTGTCCATGATGACATAAGTCAGTCGAATATTTTTCCTCGCGCCGTGATCGAGATGGTTTCCGCCGATCGAAAATCCGTCGCCGTCTCCACCAAAGAGAAAAACGTGCAGGTCCGGTCGTGCCAGGCTCACTCCCGACGCAAGCGGCACCGCCCGACCATGAATGAAGTGCGCACCGTGGCTATTGACGAAATAAGGGAAGCGTGACGAGCAACCAATACCGGCGAGCGTCACGATGCTTTCGTGGGGGAGCTGCCTCTTCTCGATGACCTTGTAGAAAGCCGCCAGAACAGCAAAATCGCCGCAGGCCGGGCACCAAGTCGGGTGGTCGGCCGTTATGGCCTTTTTCGTGAGCTTCTCCCGCTCAACGGGAGGCGGCAGGGTTGTAGGCTCGACTGGGTTCATTTTAATACTCCTTGCAAAATTTCTTTGACTCGGAAGGTCAGACCGTCGGTCTTGGTAAAACTGCCAACCCGCGGGTCGCAGTATCTTGCCCTTAGAACCGTGGCGAGCTGTCCGTAACCGTAAAGTCCTTGATCGTTCATCTCCACGACGACCACTCGCTTAAACCGTTTGAATATCAGATCGAGCCCGTTGGGCAAGGGATGCAGGTGACGCAGGTGCAACGCGGAAATTCTTACCCCACCTTCGCGGGCTCGGTTCACCGCTTCCTGGATCGGCCCGTAAGTCGAGCCCCAGCCTACCACGAGCAAGTCACCTTCCGAGTCCCCATGGACATCCGGTAGAGGGATTTCCTCGGCGAGCTTTTGCAACTTGCTGCGGCGTTTCGCCGTCATGCCCGCATGCAACTTCGGGTGTGCAGTCGGATGCCCAAATTCATCGTGCTCGAGACCGGTGACGACCGGATATTTTGCATCGAGCATACGCGTTCCCGGCGGCGCGTGCCGGGTAATTTGATCGAGAGCGTAAGGCTTGAAACCGGGCGCTCGCGGCGTCAGGTCCGGGTTCGGGTCTCGCATCACCTCCTTCAAGTTTGGCTCGTCGAAAGCCTCGATTCGGGTGGCGAGCGATCCATCGCTCAAAATAAGGACCGGCGTACTATATTTCCGCGCGATTCGAGTCGCTTCTAAGGCGATGTAGAAGCAGTCTTCGACTGTCGCTGCTGCCAGAACAACGCGCGGGCTATCACCGTGGCTCCCGAAGATCGCCTGGTAAAGGTCGCTCTGCTCGACATTGGTTGGCAAGCCGGTGCTCGGCCCACCACGTTGGACGTTCACAATAATGAGCGGCATCTCGGCCATCGAAGCCCAGCCAATCGCTTCGGTCTTAAGGGAAATTCCCGGCCCGGCACTCCCGGTTACAGCGAGAAACCCGGCG
Source organism: Chthoniobacterales bacterium (assembly GCA_049585495.1). Taxonomy (GTDB): domain Bacteria; phylum Verrucomicrobiota; class Verrucomicrobiia; order Chthoniobacterales; family JAFAMB01; genus JBAUZZ01. The sequence goes on from JBAUZZ010000158.1 coordinate 3,016, forward strand.
TAGGAAAACCCAAGTGCTAACGATACCGCGGCCAGCTCATCTTCGGCCTGCACGAATAACCCGCCGTACTTCGGCAGTTCAGAACGCAGGATTTCCATGATGGATGACCACGGCGTGATCGGGTAGCCGGCACCGTAGCGCACGCCGCCGGCGATCAATCCGTAGGCCAGCGCCTGGTTCCCATCCATCGTGACCTGCACGTGACCGGCGATCCTTGGGCTTGGCTCAAACTCGTATCGTTTCGAGAGAACATTGCCTACCGGGAAGGCGTAACCGGCCTGGAACGCCATGAGCGCAGTATTGACGATGCTCTCATTTTTTCCGCCGAAGCGTTCCCGGATCAGGCTTTTCAGCTTCTCGATGTCCAAGTTAAAAATTTTCGCCAATAAACCGAGAACAAAGATATTCTTACCTTTGTCCTTGGCCGTACCGCCAAGCGCCTCAATCGTGAGTCCAGTGATCGGCACGCCGACGTTCACAAATCGTTTATCTTCCAGGTTCGGCTGGACTTGGTCAGAGTCGAAAAGGAGCACGCCGCCCTCGCGGAGGAACTCGATGTGGTTCTCGTAGCTGTGCTGGTAAAAGGCGACCAGGAAATCCGCCTCGTCGCCGGCCGAAAGAACTTCGCCGCTGCCAATCCGGACCTGGAAAATTGACGGCCCACCCGAGATCGTGGAAGGAATCGTCATGTAAGTCATGACTTCCTGCGCACTGCGTCCGGCAAGTCTGGCGAGGAACGCGCCGGCGGTCTGGATACCGTCCTGCGAATTTCCCGCAAGCCGGATAACGGCATCGCGAATATGCTCAGGTCGCAGGTCGGCACGTCCTGCGCTCGGGATGGAGGGAGCCGATTCAGGCAAAACAGGAGAGGAACTCACCGTAAAACTTTTCCTAGGCTAATGGATTAAGCAGTGTCTTGTCAAACGCACAGAGCTTTCACGTAGAATGGTAGGGTGAGCCTCCCGGCGAACCGAGATTCCGGGTCAGGAGCGTTTTTTCAGCGGAACCCAAGCTGGCGGCTGACCTCCGCCCTACAAACCAACTTCGGATTCCTCCTCCGCGAAGCGGAGTTTTCCGGCGTAGCCGGAGAATTCTGCTGCCTGGAGCAGCCTGCATCGCTCACAAATCTCTAAGGATTTGTGAGCGATGCAGGCTAGCAACATTCGCGGTTTAGGCTCATCCGCCGCGGCGGATTCGCCCTACCGTCATTCCTTAATTACGCCGACCACCAATCATCTCATTTCTCACGAATCACGTGGTTGCGGCCCCGCCGCGCTGTGAGCGGTGCAGGCTAGGCCGTATGCACCGCTTGCACAAGGTGAGTGAGCGATTCCTTGGCGTCTCCGTAGAGCATCCCGCAGTTAGGCTTGAAAAAAAGAGGGTTCACTAGCCCGGAGAACCCTTTGCCTTGCCCACGCTTGAGAACCACCACCGACTTCGCGCGATCCACTTCCAGAATTGGCATTCCCGCGATAATGCTCTTGGGATTGTCACGAGCATCCGGATTAACGACGTCGTTTGCGCCGATCACAATCGCAACGTCGGTGCTTTGAAACTCGGGATTGATATGGTCGAGTTCGTAGAGCTGCGAATACGGCACGTTGGCTTCAGCGAGCAGAACGTTCATGTGCCCCGGCATGCGGCCTGCCACCGGATGGATCGCGTACTTTACAGTGACGCCGCGTGCCTCGAGCGCATCAGCGAGCTCACGCAGAACATGCTGGGCCTGGGCGGTGGCCATTCCATAGCCAGGAACAAAGACCGCTTGCCGGGCATAAGCGAGTTGCACCGCCACATCGTCAAGATTCGCTTCGCGCATGGAACCAGCGCCGGTCACCACTACTTCCGAGACGCTCCCGAATGCCCCGAAAAGGACGTTGGTCATCGAACGGTTCATGGCTTTACACATCACGATGGACAGGATGAAACCCGAGCCGCCATCGAGCATCCCGGCGATGATTAGCACATTGTTCGAGATCACGAACCCGGTCGCCGCGGATGCCAGACCGGCGTAGGAGTTAAGCAGGGCGATTACGACGGGCATGTCAGCAGCCCCGATCGGGAGCACGAGAAGAATTCCGAAAACAAATGCCAGCGCCAACATCAGATAGAAGAACGCGCTTGCTCCCGGATTGGCCAGCAATAGGAGGAAACAACTAACCGTCACGACGAACAGCGAGATATTAAAAATGTTCTGCCCCTTGTACGTCAGTGGGGCACCAGGCAAAAGTCCCTGGAGCTTGGAGAACGCTACCAGACTGCCGGTCGTAGTCAGAGAGCCAAGCAGCACCTCGAAGCCGAGCGCGACGATCTTGAACTCTCCGAGACTCACGCCACGCAGGTAGTATTCGGAAATGCCGACAAGCGATGCGGCGAGTGCGCCAAACGCGTGGGAGAGGGCAGTCCGCTGCGGCATCGCAGTCATCGGCACCCATAAGCCCATCGCCAGACCAATGGTTGAACCCAGCAGGAGGCCGGCAATGATCCACTCGAAGCTTACGATTTCGAGGTTCATCAGCGTGCCGATGATGGCCATCAGCATGCCGAACTCGGCCAGGTGCATGCCGCGGCGGGCGGTCTCCGGATGGCTTAATCCGCGCAATCCGAGAATGAAGAGCACCGAAGCGAGGAGATAGCTGAATTCGATGAAATAGGTCCGCATGCCGGCCGTTTACTTCTTCTTCGCCTGCGACGGTGCCGTAGTTTTGCGTTTGAACATCTTTAACATTCGGTCGGTGATCACGAACCCGCCGACTACGTTAATCGTTGAACAAGTGACCGCGACGAACCCGAGAATCGTGCTGACAGCGGTGTGGTGTGCACCTGCGGTGACCAATGACCCAACCAGGGATATCCCCGAGATCGCATTGGTTGCCGACATGAGCGGGGTGTGCAACAGGGGTGGAACCCGCGAGATCACCTGGTACCCAAGAAAGGCTGCCAGGAGAATAACATACAGGGTAGCGGTGAGTGTTTCAGGATGCATCAAGAGGTAACTTCAAATTCTAAGCAGGAGATGCCTGCAGCTTCGGCGCATAAGCGTTCCGGATCATTTCGTTGCAAATCTCGCCCCCGTGCGTAATCACGCAGGCTTTTAGAATATCATTCCCCAAATCCAGGCGGAAGGTCCGCGTTTCTTTGTCCCAGAAATGCTCGACGAAGGCCCCCAGGTTGCTCGAGTACATCTCGCTGGCATTGCTCGCGACGCGGCTTGGTAGATTGACGAAGCGGAGAATCTTTACGCCGCCAAGCTCCGCCACGTTGTCAGAGGTCGAGCACTCCACGTTACCGCCCGTCTCGACTGCCGTGTCGACGATTACGCTGCCCGGCTTCATCTGCCCGATGATCTCGGATGTCAGTATAACTGGGGCCTTCCGTCCAAAGACTTGCGCAGCGGTGATGACGATGTCCGCTTGAGCGGCGTGCTTAGCCATTACCTCGCGCTGTTTCTGGAGTTGCTCCGGCGTCAGCGGCTTGGCGTATCCGCCGGCCGTTTCACCCGTTTCTCCCAGATCCGCTTTCACAAATCTCGCGCCAAGTGATTTGACCTGCTCCTCCACGACCGCTCGCGTGTCAAAAGCTTCCACCCAGGCGCCAAGTCGTCGCCCCGTGGCAATTGCCTGAAGCCCGGCGACTCCAACTCCGATGACGAACATTCGCAGCGGCTTAATCGTGCCTGCAGCGGTTGTCATCATGGGGAAGATACGATTGATCGATGCCGCAGCGAGAATGACTGAGACGTAGCCAGCCAGATTAGCCTGGGAACTAAGCGCATCCATTTTTTGCGCTACCGCCGTCCGGGGAATCATCTCCAGGCTGACGGCGCTGACACCGGAGGTCGCCAACCGCTGGACTAGCTCCTGTTCGTTGAACGGGTCCAGCAAGCTGACGTGGATACAACCCTCCTTTAGCAGCTCGATCTCATCGGAAGGAGGTTTCCGCACCCGCAAGACGATGTCGGCTCCGGCTAGGGATCGCTGCCGGTCGAAAGTCAGCTTCGCGCCGGCAGCCTCGTATTCCGCGTCCGTGCAGTCTATCGGTGAACCGAGCCCCTGTTCGATCTCCACCTCGGCCCCGAGCCTGACCAATTTCGCCACCGTCCCGGGCACTAGTGGCACCCGCCTTTCGCCCGGATGGACTTCTTTAGGAACAAATATTCGCATCGCGCTTTACTTCGGAAAAAATGCAGAGAGTCGCTTTCACTTGCAACTAATCCGGGCGGAGGCCATTCACCAGTTGGTTGCGCAGGATGTTGAGGGAAAACACTTTGGAGAGCAATTTATAAACAACGCCCATCTCAGCCTCCAACGCTCCTAGCGCGGCGGAGCCGCAACCAAAAGAGGGGAGCTCCGTATAGGCTAAGGATATCCGGCGGCTCAGCGGGAGCTTCGTACCTACCGAGTGACGTTCCTGGCCGGCGATGGGCCGCTCGTCGGAGGCCTACGCTGCGGCAAGCCCTCTCACTTCTCGGCAATCACGTCCTGGCTTGGCTCGTGGGTCGTTGGGAATAGATGCGTGGATGCCCGGATTTCCGGTGTTCTCTTGGGAGCCACTCTCCTGGCAGACCAGAAGTATTTGGCGGACGGCGAAGCTCTTTTCGGCAAAGATTTCTGAAAGCCTGCTTCCCTAATTTCCTTCTGCTTCCGCTTAACCTTGGTTGACTCCTTGTTCGGGACAGCGGCAAAAAGCAGTGTTATAGCGTCCTTGTCGCGTCGATCCAGGACTCCCAGCAGCGAACCAATCTGCACCGGCAATCTGGTTTCTTCGTAAACTTCTCTCTTCAACGCCTTCACGAGTGATTCGCCTCGCTTTACCTTGCCGCCCGGAAGCGTCCAAAACTTCAATCCTGCGGCCTGTCGGACCAGCAAAACGCTCCCGCGCGAGTCTTCAATCCAAGCCATCACAGAAACTTCTTTGGTAGGACGAAGTGTCGGACGCTTCTTCTCAGTGGGCATATCTTTGTCAAAACAACTTTCGTCTGCTCGCCCTGCGGCATGGACGCTTATCAGGATCAGAGCCCAACGCGTTGTCAATCCTTTGGCGAAGTCGGTGCTCGGTCATTTTTTGCCTTGGCCGCTCGGAGTTTCCTCGAACGGATTAAAGACTTTGATCTCGTAGTACCAGACTTCGTAGCCGTTCACCTGCCTTCGAAGCATCGCGCTTCCGAAGAGCGCCCTGACGTCGTTCTTGGTTGATTTTCCCTGGACGAGTTTGAGCAGGCGCCTTTCTTCGTAACCTTCCGGGACGATTGTATAGATGTAGACCGGGGCAAAGGCAACGCGGCCATCGGCGTCAAAAGGGATGCCAACAACGTCGTTACCATGACCGCGATTAAACATGGTCGGTTCTTCGATTGGCGCCCGGCCTAATCCCCATTGCCAGAAACGTTTCGAATCCGACGCGATCCGGTAGTAACACTGATTGTGGCCTAACCGTATGAGATTTGGATCATTTAGCACCAATGGAACCATCCCTGCAAAACTGACCGTCGCACCGAGCATAGCAAACACCGCAAAGCAAATCAGGTGTTTCATAAAGAGGCCCAAACATAACCCAAATTGATTGTCCAGTCATGTATGGCGCCGCAAACGTGATCGCTGACTGTAGGGCGCCTGGCCCAGGCGCCAGGCAAGACTAACGCCGGCGGCTGAGCCAGCCGCCCTACAGCGCGCATTCGCGCCTTCAGTCCGCTATCGGCAATTCTGATGGCAAAACGAAGAACAAAGCGCTGCGCCCTGTAAGGGCGCCAGGTCTGTGCGATCAATCTCCAACGTATCGCTCATCGAATCCAATGCCATGTTTTTTCAGAAACGATGGGCGAACTCATCTTGGGATGGCCTCTACCAGGATCCGGGCAAGGAATTAAAGCGTGTTAGAGCTAGCTAATATTTCTTTCTGGGACGCTTTAAGGCCCGTTGTCGCGCCCCTTCAGGGCGCACCGTAATGGGGGATAGGTTCCCGGGGTTTGAAACCCCGGGCTAAGTCCTGTAGCCCCTTCGGGGCAAAAACGATCGGAAAAACCGAGCCCACGATAGCCTCGCTGCCAGGCAAATCCGGCTACGTCTTGCTCCGATACTAAATCCAATTATATTAGCATCCGTCGCATTGCATAGCTGTTTGGACCTCTAACCAGAGGAGAACTATGGAGAGTTCAGGAGATTCGAATGCAGCATACTGTAATCAATTTCGCCCTGCTCGCGTCGGGGCGCCGAATCACGGGCATCCGTTAATTGCCTGGCACGAACCAGGGAATTCCTTTGCAGTTGTTTTAGTCCTAACCTTCTGTCTCGGGTTTATCGGCGTCGCGCCCGCAGCAGATCTACCTCCACGGCCGTCAGGGTACTTCAATGACCTTGACTCGCTGGTCAAGAAAAGCACCGCAGAACGACTGAATCGTGAGCTTGCCGATTTCGACCACCGCACTTCAAATCAGCTGATCGTCGTAATTTATCCCAAGCTCCCCAGTGGGGTATCGATCGGCCAGTATGGGGTGCAGCTCGTTCACGCCTGGAAACTTGACCCACGAGGTGCGATCCTCCTCGTCGACGATCAAAACCATTTGTTGCGGATCGAGGCTGGCCATGATCTCAGGGAAAAGCTTTCCGAGGTGAAGTGTAAGAAAATTTTTAGTGAGGTCATGATGCCTCGTTTCAAGGTTGATGATTTTGACGGTGGCATGCAAGCCGGTGTGGACGCTGTAATCGCCGCGGCATCCACTAAATAATAGCGGCTAAGTCCAAATTGCGAAATTGCCTTGGAGGGCGGCGCTCTGTCGCCGCCGAATCTCGGGATTTGGTTTAAATAGAGAGCGTTATGATAGTTCCTCTGGGCGCGATGCAGCTGGCGGAGAGTGAATGTCGCTCATCAACGATACGATTTCGGCTAGACAAACTCCCGCTACGATTGACGCACGCTGCAGCGCATCCTGGGCTTCGCCAGGATGACCGTTTTCCAAACGAGATATGCCGATATTGAGGTGGCGCACGACCGAATGAAACCACTGTAGGAGCAGCCTGAAGCGCTCGTCAGGTTGAGGCGTTTCCCGCAGGCCTTCACGCTCCTCGGTTTCCGCAAGATAAGCACCGTGCAGGGAGACGAGACAACATCGGCAAAAAAGGAGAAGAAATTCTTGAGTCTCGCTCGCAGCGATCAACCGAGGACTGGCCAATCCCAACACGGCCCAAAATATCGGCCTTTCATAGTACGCGAAATTCATTTCCAGGGCCGCTGGACAACCTTGCTTCTCGAGAATTCTCCGGGCCGCTGGATCGGATTTGAATGACTTCAGCGACCGGTGCAAGGTGAGAGTGAGGTCGTCGCCCGTCTCACCCGTTTGTTCGCTCTGATGAATCTGCGGTTCGGGGAGCACTTCTTGCTCACGGCGAACTACCCCGTCCTCGAAGGTTATTCGAAAGCGATGACCAGCCTGGCGATCCGATTCCCAGAGGTAGCCCAGAAGATACTTGAACTGGATGAACTGGGTCAGAGTTAGAATTAAAGCCTCGGTGCACGACTCGACCGTGAAACGCGTCATGGTTTGCTTTAAAAAGAAATTTACCGCTGGCGCCAATTGACGCACGTCTGGCCTTAGGTCGCGCTGCCCTCGATCGTTCACGGCACATGTATACACCGCCAAAGCGCTTGCGCGAACAGCTAATGCAATGCGGGCCGGTGCGACTGGCATCTAACCTGGGTCGCTCCTAGCGCGGCGGAGCCGCAACCAAACATGCTTCGTGCGAAACGAGGTGATCAGGGGCCGTCGTAACTAAGGAATGAACGGTAGGGCGAATCCGCCGCGGCGGATGAGCCTAAACCGCGAATATTGTTAGCCCCTTGAGGCTCATTTGTCTCCGCCAATGGCGGAGACGAATTCGCCCTACCAGATTCCGGCGGCAAAAATCCTCGCGGAGATGCACGATTTCAGAACTACAAATCCTTAGAAATTTG
>JBAUZZ010000159.1:0-16405 GCA_049585495.1 Chthoniobacterales bacterium
ATAGATTACAGCACTGTCATCCGAAGAGGCGTTGAAACAGTTCGTGTTTCCATCTAACGTGTCCGCCGGGATATGAAGATTTTGGCCCATTCATCGAAAGATTGGATACCGATAACGAGTCAAATCGCACACACGGCCTATCTGATTTCGTTGTTTCTAATCTTTCCATATACACCCTGGTGGCTCTTGCTCGTACTGGGATTCGTTTATTCCGTCAGCATCTCCTGGAATATCAACGGCATCGCCCACAATTTTATTCACAATCCCTATTTCGTATCCCCGACGCTGAACTGGATCTTTAGTTGGGTCCTGTCGGTGACCGTCGGGTTTTCGCAGCAATTCTACGAGGTGTTTCATAACAAGCACCACCAGGGGAATAGCGATCGCCCGGACGACCACGGTGATACCGTTGATCTCCTTTCCATTTACCGGCATGGCCATGAGGGCGAACCTGAGAACGTCTGGTCGTACACATTTCTGAGCTACCTCCGAGACGATCCGTATCTCGTTTTTAGGGAGCTGAAGAAGCGCTTCCCGTTTCGAGCCTATTTTGGGGTCTTCGAAATTGCCTCCTGGACCTCCCTCTGTTCTCTCGGCTTCTTCCTGAATTGGAAGTTCATGCTATTCTACATTCCGTTCTACTATTTCGGTCATTGTCTGTCCTACCTGAATGGATACTTCCTGCACTACGGCGGGAATCCAGATGTTCCGCTGGCTTGGGGCGTCAGCAGCTATCATTGGCTCTACAACTTGCTGTGGTTCAACAACGGCTATCACGCAGAGCATCACTATAAGCCAAAGGTGCATTGGACGAAGATGCATGCCCTTCATGAGCAGATTCGAGAGGCGCAGCGCAAGGCCAGGGTGCGCGTAATTCAACCGCCCCATGCACTCGGCTTTTTGGATCCGGATCTTCCGAAGCTGGGAAGGCCGAGCAGAGCAAAAGAAGCCACAAACGTGTCAGAGCCGTCGTCGTAGTGTGGTACGGCCACTTCGGTTCCTTTCTCTCTGAGGAATTAGCGGTCCGGACGCCTGTGTCACCCTGCAGCTCGTGTGCGTTGCTGCATTGATGAAGCAGCGGTTCGTATCGGATCCCCCCAGATAACTCAGCATCCACATGCAAGTTGCGCCCCCTTTCCGGGACAGCCTCGCCGACTTGACTCGCCTCATTAATCTAGTCAGCTGCCGGGGATTTTGGTTACAACCCTTCTAACACCCTTAAGCTACCCATGCTCTTTCCCGACGACCGAGTTTTGGTTTTCGCGCCTCATCCCGATGACGAGTCGCTTACAATCGGGGCCCTACTGATCCGGGCTTTTGCCAGCCAACTTCCGCTTCGGGTCGTCTATGTGACGAATGGGGACAATAATCCCTGGGCTCAGCGGTTATGCGAGCGCCGATGGAGGATCGGTGAAAGCGACCGGTTGCGCTGGGGCGAACGCCGGAAGCAGGAGGCTCTCGCTGCGCTTGCGTCGCTCGGCGGGGATCCGAATTGTGCCAGCTTCTTGCATTTGCCCGATCAGGGAATCACAAAACTACTCATGGGGGGCGACTCGAAGATCATGGATCTGCTGGGCGGTGTGATTTCGAGCTGGAACCCCTCGCTCGTGGTGCAACCGGCCGCCGAGGACGCCCACCCCGATCACAGCGCTTTGAATGTGCTGCTCACCGCGATCCAATTAGCCTGCCGCGAAAGCCGGCTTCGAGTCTTGAACTACGTAGTCCACCCCTTGAAAGCCGTCCAACCGGGCAATCCTTTGTCGACCGAGTTAACGCCGGTCGAGGTGCAACGCAAATTGCGGGCGATTCTTTGCCATAGAACGCAAGTCGCAGCAAGCCGGCAGCGGTTTACATCCTACGCAACCGCGGAGGAGATTTACTATGACGGCTCTCCAGCTCCCTTCGGTAACCGCCCGTTCTCGAACACTTCGATCAGCGGAAACAATCTGACCTTGCATCTGGATGCACACGATTTGCGGCGATCGAAGGTGCGCCTGTTGATGGCGCTTCAAACCGCTGCAGGAGGACCGGTGCGTTGGACACTCACACTGGACCGGCGGACGAAACGGGCCGAACTGCGCGATGAGCTGGCCGCATCTTCGCCTGAACCCGTCGAGATTCGCTGGAATCGCTCGGAAGTAAGAGTCCGATTGCCAAAAATTCCACGTCTGAGCTGCGCATTTGTCAAAGTGTGTGCCCCGACACTCTTTTTTGATCGATCCGGTTGGACGAGAGTTCCCGTCTTTCAGCGCGGCGCGAAGCGACTTCCAGGGGCGTCGGTTTTCGTGCGTGGAGGGGTCTCGGTAACCCCATCAATCACCGGCTATTCCCAGCGAGACCAGAAGCGACCGGCTGACGATGGGCTTAACTCTCTGGCAGGTATCGACTTGGAACCTTGAGATTGCTAGAGCCGTGTTGTAGCCGATAAAACCATCGATCGAAGAAGCGTAGTAACCACGATCGCGCAGAGCGATTTGAACCTTTTTAACGGTTGCAGTATCGGGGGTGTAAAACATTGCCTGCGGGTACAACGGCAGCGCAACCTGACTGCTACACGCGGCGAGGGACACTGCCGCTCCTATGAATAGGAGAGTCCGACTCATAGATGCCATTTTTACTTTCCTTCCCTGCAAGGCAAGCCTTTCTTCTCAACAAGAATAGCCGTAGGGCGCTCAACTTAACCCCAGTTGCCAAGGTTCCGGCGGCTGGCCCCCAGTGTGCCTACAGGCTAATTTCCGAATTGGGCTTAACGGCTCTCAAACGGGGCATCAGGGCTCAGCCGTGGTTTTTTCTTTGCCCCAACGGGGCACCAGGGCTCAGCCCGGGGTTTCAACCCCGGGAACCGATCCCCTCAAGCGCCGCGCCCTGTAAGGGCGCAAGGTCTGGGCGATCAATCCCAGACATAGCGTTCATCAAATCTAACGCCATGTTTCCTTAGAAACGATCTGAACTCATCTTGGAATGTCACCTTGCGATGGTGGATTTCTTGATTGGCAATGTAGGCAATCACGCTCGCTTTGCTCGACTGGCTGACAGAGAAAGCACCGTAGCCGCTTTGCCAGGCGAAATTGTTTGGACCTTTGTTTTTGAAGTTTCTGGAAGAGCTGGTCTTGAGGTTTTTGACCAAATCGGCAAGCGACGTATTCCTCGAAAGCCCGGAAAGAATGTGGACATGATCTTCGGTTCCACCGACTTGAAGAGGCTCGCACTCTAAATTGCGCAAGGTTCCGGTGAGGTAGGCGTGCACGTCGGAGCGGAGCTGAGGCGAATTCAGGAACGGCTCCCGGTTCTTTGTGGAAAAGATGACGTGTAGCAAAACGAGGGCCAGGGACTGGGGCATGTTATAGCTACATAATATTTCTCTGTTCCAGTCACGTTGATTCTTGCGCCCTTACAGGGCGGCGCTTTTGGGGGGGACAAGTTCCCGGGGTTGAAACCCCGGGCTGAGCCCTGCAGCCCCTACGGGGCTAGAATCGGGCGATTCCTTCTTGGTGCCTTCGAGTGAAAAACCCGGGGCTGAGCCTGCGGGGCAGGTTCGAGCCATTCATCATCTTGACTTAGTGCTAGTACCCGGCCTCAGTCCTGATACCCGGCACGGCAAAGAACGAGCCGACTGGTAACGCCCGGCCCGCGCCTTACGGCGCTAAAGCATCCGCAATAATATTTGTAAGCGCCAATGACTTTAAGTAGATGTCCGGATCCTGATAAAAGTGGTCAAGGCCCGGCTCGATAATCGTAATGCCGTTCGGCAGCAATTCGTCCCCCAAGAGCGTCAGGCCGTCATTCGGGCCGTATTTTCGCAGCTTCACGTATCGAGACCGGACATCGGCGGTGATATCGCCCGAAAGAGGCGTCGCAACATATTGAACAGTCAGGATAGAGTGAGGCAAGCGTATCGCGTTCATCCTTTTTCGACTCGCGGTAGTCGTAAGCCCAGCCAGACCTCGAAATTGGATCCCCTCGAAGGGGAGTATTATTCTGGCAACCGGAGATTCGGGCCAGCTCATCAGCTGATCGGCCAGGAATGTTCCTCGCATTAATCCCCCGACACTCACCCAGGCTTTTACGGAACTTGTTTCGCCTGGTTGCAGTACTTTGCCAAGCGCGAGGGCGGTCTCTGGTCCGCCTTTACTCGTACTTACTAAAATCAGTTTCGCCCTCTCCCCGCTCTCCGCACGAATGGTGCCGGCGATGATCGCAGCATTATTTTCAATCGTGCCATCTTCTTCAGTGGCAACCAGCTGAACCTGGAGCCCGAGCTGACCCATAAGTTGTCGCTCGTAGAAGAAATCTGCTCCAGAAGTCTTATCGCTCAAGTAATGGAACCCGGGGACAAAGAGCAGCTTATACTGTTGGAGCTCAGGGCGGACAATCCCTGCCCAGCCGCTCAGGTGGGTCCGAGACTTCACCCTTTTTACCTCTTTGCTATAGTTGTTTTGAAACCTGTCATTGATGAAGTCAGACAAACTTTTCTTAATAAAAAACAGGGTAGCGAAATCAGGTGAGGTCTCGTCCGAGATTTCCTTGAGCTCCAACCGGTCAAGAGGGCGCGATTTGAACCGTCGCTCAATATCAGAAATTCGCGCGTCCAATGCTGGATTTGTCGCTTTGCCCGCGAAGTAGTTTTCCAAATAGTATTTTGCCAGTTCGGAATCAACGGTTGTCGAAATCGCCTTTTCTGCCACGTAACCATGGACGGGAATTTTGGGATAGGAGGCGCATGCTCCCGTCACGGGAACAAGGAGTAAAGCGGCTACGGGACTCAGTCCGGCGCGATGAAAGTCCACAACTGCGAAAGATCACAGCGGTTGCCCAATAGCAAAGGATTTTCCAGAACTGGAATGAGCGCCCAAGTTGCCCCCGGAGAAACATCAAAGACGCCGCCGGCAAATTGCTAAAGCGATGAGACTACCTTACGATCATGCCAGGTGAATCACTTCCCGGCCTGCATTCGTCTCTCGTGTCAAAACCTGGCCTTTTCACTACTGATCGCTACCGGGCGCTACCGACTTATCTCCCTATAGAGTGAGCACTTAGGCAATCTGTTACAATCGCTTGTGGACAGTAATGGAAGTTACCACTATGTTACCGTCCACTGATCCATGGCTAGTCTCACCAGAAAGCCCACCTCCAAATACTGGTTCGCCTGTTTCCGGGATAAGAACGGGAAACAGCACCGCAAGTCCACCGAAGAGATCCGCAAGTCGGTCGCGCAAAAGATCGCCGACAAATACGAACTGGCGGCCACCAGGAAAACCTCCCGGCGCCAGCTCTGGGATGCGCTTAACGAATTGCAAGCAATCGTCAGTGGTGATGAAACCCCGAGCGCGACGGTCCAAGACTTTTGTGAGCTCTGGCTAGATAACCGCAAGGCCGAGCGAAAGGCTTCGGCTACACTCTCGATCTACGAAAACCTCGTCGAGCGCTTCCTCGCCTTCCTCGGACCTGTGCGGGCCAGTGGTAGCCTGATTGATGTTCGCAAGCGCGACATCGAGAGATACCGCAATTTCGTGATCGAACGGAAGCTCGCGCCTGGCACCGTCAACCGGGACCTAAGAATCTTACGTTCGCTCTTTAGGACAGCCCGGCTGGACGGCTACATTTTTGAAGATCCGGCCGAAGGCGTGCGCAGCATCAAAGACGATGCGCACGGAATGCGCCGCCCATTGACTGAAGAGCAGATCCGAGCGGTGTTGGCGGTTGCCAATCCCGAGTGGCAGAGCTTGATAAAACTCGGTCTGTACACCGGGCAGCGGTTAGGCGATCTGGCGCGTCTGCTCTGGCAAGATGTAGATCTGGTGCAGGGTCGGTTGAGCCTGATCACCCGCAAGACTGGGCAGAAGATCAAGCTGCCGATCACCGGACCTCTTCGCGAACATCTCCTGTCGTTACCCTCCAGTGATAATTCCAAAGAACCGTTGCACCCCCGAGCCTATGAGTTGGTTAAGAGCCAGCAGGGGCGGGTCGGATCTTTGTCGCACCAGTTCCATGAGCTTTTGGTTGAGGCAGGACTGCAGTTGCCGCGGACTCACGAATCAACCGGCAAGGGCCGAAGCGGGCCTCGCACACCTAGCGAACTATCATTTCACTCCTTGCGCCATTCGGCTGTTTCCATGCTGAAGAACAGCGGCGTTCCACATTCGATCGCACAGGCACTGGTCGGCCACGAGTCCGCGGAGATCTCGCAGAATTACACTCACGTCGGAGAAGCAGCCCTTGCCGAGGCGCTCCAGAAATTCCCGACGCTTTAGCCGGCCGGGGAAGAGAGCTGCCTAATGCCTGAAGAGGAACTCCAGAAGTGGCGTGACTCAATAAAAGCCAGAAGCGAAGCGCTGGACCGTGAAGTTGCCAAAAGGCTAAAGGAAGTTAGCGACGTCAAAGCTGAAGAAGAACGGCTTGCGAAAACGGATCGAGCAGAGTGGGTTTGGCAGCTGGTGCTTAAACACAAATTCCAAGTCACGATTGGAGTTCAGAGCGATTTTGAGGCCGAATGCGGCAAGGCTGCTAGTCGTAACGATGTCGCTTTCTTTCAGTCCGTAGCGAAGGCGATAGAACAAATTCTTGAAGATGACGAGCGAAACCGCAGACCGATTTTAAAAACAATACTGGAGGTCTTCCACGAACTGTGCGCCGAACGGCACCGCCGTTTTCTGGACGAAACGCAAGCAGAAGTTGACCAAAAGTTAACTCAGCTCGCGCGGTCCAATCCAGCTGCCTATAAGCAACTACTCGCTTTTGCTCGGCATTCGCCTCAAATCAACGTTCAAGCTGTGTTGAACCGCACCGCGCCAGTTCCTGCTGCGTTGAAGGAACAGCTTGCGTTTCTGAACCGGCCCAGAGGCCACATAGAATATTACGGGTGGCCGACCAAAAAAGAAGTCCGGGAAGAAACCATTCGGCGAATGCGGCAACGCTATGGAAGAGATTGGACGCCACCGGAACCAAATATTGGGGAGAGCTTTTTACAGCAGCAAAGTTGGCCTGGTTGCCGGAAGCCAAAGCAGGCCGACCTCGTAGTTGAAATTACCCGGAAAAATTTCTGAAAAGTAGCGGTTAATTTCATAGACCGTGAGCGGCTACGATAGCCGTCCATGGAATCAACTCTCGCTTCACAGATAGAGCGAGCACCTCCCAGAATCTTGCCGGAGTACGTCACGGTTGCTCAGGCGCAAGTTGTCTGCAATCTGGGCAAAAGCTCGATCTATACGGTCATCAAAGACCCAGCGAACAAAATTCGCACCCGAGCATTCTCACTCGGTAAGGCGCGCCAAAGAAAGGTTCGCCTGATTCACTACGGGGACCTCTTGCGGTTCCTGGACAATCTGCCGGAGGACTTGTGATCTATGGGTCTACCTGGAAAGGAAAGGCCCCCGGTACCGGCAAAAGAACCGAGGGCAAAAACAGATTCCGGCGCGAACATAGCCGACGCCGGCTCTTCTGCCAACCGCAATGGGAATAACGACGAATTCGGGCATGTCCGAATTCTGCCTCTGGCTAGTCTCAAGCCTTCGCCAGTAAACAATCAGGTGTATCGGCCGGTGTCGTCCGGTGATCCGCAGTAGCGGATCTGGCCAAGAGTATCGAGCGATTCGGATTGCGGGAGCCAATCGTCATCACTAGCTAGCGATCACTTCATTCTCTCGGGTCACAGGCGGTTCGCTGCCTGTCAACTGGCTGGAATCTCAGAGGTGCCGTGCCGAATTGAAGATATTAGCTCGAATGATTCGCGCTTTCTCCCGCTGCTTACCGCTTACAATCAGCAAAGGGTAAAAAGTCTCGATGAGTTCATGCGCGAGGCCATCGTAAACACCGACCCGAGCGTGGCTTACCAATCCCTGATTGACTATCGGGAGCAAAAGAGCTGGATCGATAAAGATTGCCTCCAGACAATTGAGCTCCGCGGCTTTAGGACCCGTGCGACAATTAGTCCGGCTAAGCAGCCGATGCTGGATGCGGTTACCGCGATTATCCGGGCCAACCGCGGTTACTGGCCGCTTAGTGATCGCCAAATTCATTATCGGCTGCTCAACGATCCACCATTGCGGCACGCTTCCAAGCCGAATTCTACTTACCGAAACAACCGAAATTCCTACAACGATCTGTGCGATCTACTCACCCGAGCCCGGCTTGAAGGTCACATTCCTTGGCGAGCAATCGCCGATGAAACGCGACCAGCGCAGTCCGAAAGCGGCTTCCGCAATCCGCAAACGTTTATCACGCGACATGTAGAGAATTTTTTGCGCGGTTACTCGCGCAACTTGCTTCAATCCCAGCCCAATTATGTCGAGCTGATCGGCGAGAAGAAGACCGTCGAAGGCATTATTAGTCGGGTAGCTGCCGGTTATTGCCTCCCTTACACAATCGGACGCGGGTATTGTTCCTTAGATCCTCGTCACCAATTAATCCAGCGTTACCGCCGGAGCGGAAAACAGAAGCTAGTCCTGCTGTTTCTCTCCGACTTCGATCCCGATGGTGAAGAAATCGCGCACAGCTTCGCCAGGAGTCTCCGCGATGATTTCGGCGTCTGGTCACGTCGGATCGAGGTTATCAAGGTCGCGATCACTGCGGACCAAGTCGAGAACTATGGACTGGAACCGATTATGTCGGCCAAGGACACCAGTTCGAACTACGCGCGGTTTGTCGAACGCCATGGTGATGATGTTTTCGAACTGGAAGCCTTGGAACCCTCAGACCTCGAGGAAATACTTACCGATGCCATCGATGCAGTCTTAGACCTCGATGCCTTCAACCGCGAGCTCGAACAAGAGAAGCAAGACGCAGCGTTTCTGGAAGCCAAGCGCACGGCCATCTTCGATTTCCTGCGCCAAGCGGGATTAGAGGAAGGAGCTGAACAGTGAGCCGCGTCTTTACAATTTTCCTTAGCGGGCGAGAGGCTGCTCAATTCCAGGAAGCTCTCAATGAGGCTAAGGAACTAACCAACGTCTCCGGCGTTTTCGCGACCCTTCGCCGCTGTTTTGACCTGGAAAGCGGCCGGCTCGGCCTGGAATTGCAGGTCGCACGTCTGGACAAGGCCAGTACTCGTAAAATTCAGACTATTCTTGCTGCTTCTGCCATCCAGGACTCTGACCCGTTACCCGGAAGAGAGGTGAGAAAGTGAGCGAGCAAAGAACCGAAAAACATTGGGAGGATCGTCCAAATTGGGCGTCCTGCTTTCCACCCCGAAACCCGAGAAGCGAACACCCAGCTGACTTCACCGGCATCATGGTGATCGAGGGCAGGAAATTCTGGACGAATGTTTACAAAAAGTTAGACCGCAACGGCAATCGCTACGTCTCGGTAAACCTCCGACCCGTAGACGCGCCAGCGGCGAGCTGGTCCACGCAGCGCACGGGCGCAAGGGAAGAAGGCAGAAGGTGAAGGCGCTGCAATTTGACGACGTCAGGCGCCTACTGCCTCATTTGGAGCTCTCACACCAGGGGTCTACTCAACTTTCCCCTCGCCAAATCCGAGCCCTGGAAAAAACTGGAATCGACCCAGACAAATTCACAGATCGATCCGCACAAGCATTATTGGACCACTTGCAGGAGCGTCGCCAAGGGAGACTATGCACGATACGACAGGCAGCAGCCCTGGAGAAGTTCAGTGTTGCTAATCCCGCCGACGTTCTTTTCGAGGATGTCAGCGATCGACTGACAGAGGGCCGCCAAAAAATGCTTCCGCTTCGTATCGAGAAATACCTCGAAAAATGTGAACCCGCCGTCAGTGGACAATCTGGACACACCACCGCCTTCCTTGTAGCTCTGGCTCTGGTGCGAGGGTTCTCCTTGAGCCAAGAAGAAGCGCTCCCATTCCTGCGCCAATACAACAAACGTTGCGAGCCGCCCTGGAATGAGGAAGAGCTCAAGGACAAACTCGCCAGTGCGGCCAATTTCAACCCTACCCACAAAGACTTCCCTGCGCCCGGCTATCTGCTGGATGGAGATGAAATTCCTCTCTCCACCGAAACGACGTCGACACCTCAGCCTGTCCATGAACCCGAACCGGAGTATGAGCCCGATTACCTCCAGACATTCGTCCAAGAGCTCGCTCTAGTAACCGTCGACGAAGAATACCTCGAATCCCGCTCCGAATTCAGCTGCTGGAATCGGTCGCCGGCTGGCTTTCTGCATAAAATTTTCAAACCAGGCGAATCGGTTTGGGTCACAGCGAATGATAAGTCTGGCGATGGCTGGATCTGGAACCACGACGGCCCTGCACAAAACCTAGCCGAACTCGACCACCTCCGGCGTGGACATGCTGGTGTTTGGTATATCTCGAATCCCGTCGACGGACGCGTGCATCAGGTCGAGCGTCTGGTAAGCCCCCGCAATCCAAACGGGCTCTCCCTGCGATGTACCGAATGCGTAACCGATTGGCGGCACGGGGTCTTGGAAACCGATGAGGCACCAGCTGATCTATGGCTGAAAGCGCTCGCCCTACTCGAGCTGCCAATTTTGGCAATTTACCTCTCGGGCAAACGCGGACCACACGCTGTGTTCCGAGTTGGCGCCCACTCGCATGAAGAGTGGAATCTCCTCGTGCGTCCGTATCGGGCGCATTTAATCAAGTTGGGGGCCTGCCCTGGCACACTGACCCCTTTGCGCCTTACCCGATTACCCAATTGCCAGCGGGGCGAGACCGGCCAGCTTCAGAAACTTCTCTATCTAGCCCCCAATGCTGATTCGACTCCGATCTGCCGCCGACCGCTCCGCGAAGATCCGCGGGCGATCTGGCAGCGCTGGGAAGCAGCAAAAATAGCAGTCCCCCTCGATTTATGAGCGTCAAAAGTTCGCAGCAAGCCAGGAAGGAAGCGCTCGAGAAAAGGGCGGTTATCTCTGAGCCGCCAGCAGGATCCGCGGCCGCCAAGCTCCCGTCCAATTTGAGAGCCGAACTCAGCAGGCTTCAGAGGCGCGCTCGAGAGCTAGACCAGGACGAGGCCGATGAGGCCAAGCGCTTAAACGAGGCCCAGCGTGATGCCATCTGCTGGAGGCAACTCCTCAAGGCCAAAGAGAGAACTCCACAGGAACGCGAAGCAATCTTTAATGCACGTCCTGAGACGCGTCAGTGGATCAAGGAAGGCCAGGCGGCCAATGCGGTGCCGACCCAAGAGCAGAAGCGCCAGATACCTAAGAAGATGCTACGGGGCGAGTCTCCGGACCCAGAAGAGCAGCTCTTTGAGAACCTGCTGGCCAAGTACCAGTCTGCGCTCTGCACCAGCGCCCAGCTGGAAACTTTTCCCATCACGCCACGCGCGCCCTTGTTGGGCAAATGGATGAAGGAGGGCGATCTCGGGTTCTGCTTTGGCCGTCGAGATAGCGGCAAGACCTGGTTTGTTTACCTGATCGCTACCACTCTGAGTACAGGCCGGCCGTTGAAGGACTGCGACTGGGACGTTCCCCGATCAGTCGATGTCCTGTTGGTCGATGGCGAAATGCCCTTAGACGACTGTCGCAACAGGCTCAAGGGCCTCACCCCCCTCAACGTGCGTCTCCACCTGCTCCACCATGAGATGCTCTTCGAGCACATTGGGTCGGTCATGAACCTCACCGAACACAAGCAGCAGCGTGTCATAACCGAGCTTTGCCTCCAAACCAAGGCCAAGCTCTTGGTTCTCGACAACCTTTCTTGTCTCTTCAGCGGGCTAAAAGAGAACGATGCTGACGCTTGGGAACTGGTGCTTAACTGGCTGCTGGAGCTGCGTCGAAGGCGCATTGCCGTCCTGATCGTCCACCACACCGGCCACGATGGTGAACATATGCGGGGGACCTCCAAACGCGAGGATGCAGCATTCTGGGTAATCGCTATCAAAGAACTTGCCGACCACTCTCCCCAACAGGAAGGGGCGCGTTTTGAGACGACTTTCACTAAACAGCGCAACAGCGACTCGCCCGAATCCTCCAGACAATGGATCCTCAAGACTGAAACCGATGGAACCGTGAGCTGTGGGTGTGTCGAGCTGTCCTTTGATGAAAAGGTGCTTGCCTCGATCCAGGCCGGACTCCATACCAACAGCGAGATCGCTGAGGAATTGAAGGTAGCCAAGAGCACGGTATCCAAGGCTGCAACCCGCCTGGAAAGGGACAAATTCATCGAGCGGCGCGGCAACGGAAACAGAACCAGGTATGAGCCGCGGGGATTTATGCATAATGAAACCCACTCTTGAGTCCAGAATCAACCCAGCTGACAAGACTATCCAATTCGGGGACTTGAAAGGTTGGAAAAATGAACCTTGCGGGAAGGCACCGTCAGGTGACGCCTTCCCTGCAAAAAGTTCTTCGTTTCCAGATATCTATATCTATAGGAAGGAAACGAGTGGCCTGTTTTTGGAAACGAACCCCCTATGTTTGGAAATAGATACGGAAACAAAGCCCGCCTCCCCCTTGGCAATATTAGGTCCTAATAGGAAACGAACTGGAAACAAAACTGGAAACGAAGACCACCCTTTTACAGAGCCATTTTGAGACCTGTATAGGGGCGCGGCGTACGCCCGGAATTCGCCCCCCCACCGGTGGGTAGCGGGGACGGTCGTTTGCGCCAAGATGACTTCCGTTTTTATCCGGCCAGAGAGAATGGCGCTGGCCGATTTCGACGTGAGTTCTGGTTATGCGCGGCGCCGGGCTCATCGATTGGCCAGCGACCGAAAGGAGGTCCCGAATGCGCAGTCCCCTTGCCTGACCGGCGCGGGGCTGATCCGCCGTTCTCACGTCGAGTTTCCCGCAAAAGTTGCGTCAACTCGAGACCGCGTCGCGCTCTCGATTCGCACACAGTCAATCGGAGATCGGCGCCAGGATCAATCGCAGATCAACGGGGCGCCCTCGACAGAGGTTGGCTAGCCACGTTGAACTAGCGGTTCCAATCCCGGCCAGGCGTTGCTTTAGACAGAGCACTTGGTCCTGAAGGCATTATGCGCCGATCAGCGTTTCACTACGATGGCTCATGGTAACACGCCATGGCAACAGGGACGCGCGAAACCCTCACCCCCAGGCCAAATGATAGCGGCGGGCGCATCAAACGCGATCCTGGGGCGTTCTCCGCGGTTGGGGGGATTTACGGGACCTTCGGAATTCGGCTATATGTTGGATTGGTATGTCCCCCGGCAATGGCTCAGGCGCGAGACCGGATCATCATTTTTTCGATCCCCATCAATTCTATGTGGACTTCACTCGTGAGCTACGACGCATGCGCCACGCTTACTATCCGGAACGCGATTTCTTCACTGCCTTGCGCAGAGCTGAATTGCGCGATGTCGCTCGCTCGGTAGCAAGTGCTAACGCCGCGGACGATGACCAATACTTCGCCCGGCAACATGTTTACGAGGCGGATTTCTTCGACGAACGCGATCGTAAATGGCTCGATGGGCGATGGGTACGGTTAAACAGACATGGTGCAGCCGCGAGCTGAACCCGCCGCGCGGACCTGTGCTGTTTCGCAAAAAAACTCGCAGTGTCGTAAATCGCCTAGCGGTCTTCCAAAGGTTCCCGAGTGCCAGCTTATTTCGCATCGTTCCGGATGTGAGAGGCGTGGAATAGCGAGAAAAGAAGGGTCGAAATTGCAAACGGGATTGCAGGGATTGCAAAGTGGGAGCTGAAGGGCATAGGCTGCTGAGGGAATGATTGGGCGGGCACCAAAGTACGACTGGGACGTAATCCGAGCGCTGGCGCTAGGAGGGATGCCGCTGATCGAGATAAGCCGGCGGCTGAAGGTGAAACACGGGACGCTGGTAAACCGAGCGTTTCGGGAGAAATGGAAAGTTCGAGAGACGTTTGGGGTGGCGAAGGCAGAGCCAGTAGGGATCAAGCGGCAGGAACTGGTTAAGAAGCTACGGCAGACAACGACTGAGGTGATAGCGGAGAACGGGGTAGCAAGCCGGCTGCATTTGAGCGAGGCGATAAGGAAGGGGCGGCGCATTTGGAAGGGCTGGAAGGGCCAGAGGTGGTTGAGCAGCATGTGGCGGTGTCGAGTTTGGCGAAAAGCGCAGCGGTGGTACATGGCTGGAATGAGCCTGGGCAGGAGCAGCGGGCGTCGCTTCAGATCTTCATGCTGGAATTAAGGCCGGAGCAGCTAGCGCGGATAGTGGAGGCGCAAGAGAGTGGGGAACTGAAAGCGGGAGCGAGCGTGGAGGATTGTCGGGGATACCTAGCGGGACTAAGCGACCCCCTGGATGAGAGCTAGAAGTGCGTCATTCTGTTTTCCCTTCGCCATCTTTTGAGTTTTCACTACGCGAACGCAGCCATGAGATTGCTCCCGTTACTTTTCGTTGCCCTCGCCACGCCTGTATTCGGTCAGCTGAAGTGGGACAATCCCGAACAGAGCTTCGCGCCGAAGCCGCTGGATCGACAAGTTGTCGCAAAGTTTCGGTTCACCAACATCGGAACCATGCCAGTCACGATCAATGAAGTACGGACCTCCTGCGGATGCACGACGGCGGCCTTGGAAAAGAAGCTATATCATCCGGGCGAATCGGGCGAGATTGATGCGACGTTTACAATTGCCGGACTGACTGGCCACCAGGAGAAGTCGATTTTCGTGACGACGAGCGCGGCGCTGGTGGAACCTGTGGTGCTGCGTTTGAAAGTCGACATCCCTGAGGCCATTAAGATTGAACCTCAGTTGGTGTTGTGGCGCCTCGGCGAGCGACCGGATTCCAAGACCATTCGGATCGCGGTTCCGGAGGGGATGTCTGCAAAGATTGTTTCAGTGGTAGCCGATAATGCGGCAGTGAAGCTCGAACTTCACGAGATCCGGCCAGGCAAAGAATGGGAAGTCAAAGTGACGCCGCCAAGCACGAAGGAGCCGGCCGGGGCAACTCTGCTAATCCGTACGAACTATCCTCCGGCAAATCCGGAAACACACTATGCCTACGCGCGTGTGAAATGACTGCTCCTGCCCAAGCGCTCGTCAGCTCCTGGCTGATCTGGCGCGGCTCTTTAGGGTATTGTAGTCGACGCTTAGCTGTTGTCGGTCTACTTTTTCGTCGGCTGGGACCTCGCTTTCATGACGATGTTTGGATGCTTCGCCACCATCCTCGCCAAAAAGAAAAGGCTATGGGACATTTTCTAGAACTAAGGAGATGCGTATGGAGCGAGATGAACTTCGAGCATTGCAGGCACCGTTGAAGCAACGCTATCGGGAGGATCCGGAATCCGCCCTGATCACTCTTCGGGCAGAGGGATCTCTTGATGATCGGGTTGCTTGCCGAGTTGCGACAGGAAGAGCGCTTGTCGAAGCCGGTCTTCACGCAGCGACGGGCGGAACCGGGCTGGCGGCCTGCTCGGGTGATATGCTGCTCGAAGCCCTCGTCGCGTGCGCCGGGGTCACACTGACGGCCGTTGCGACCGCACAGGGCGTAAAGCTGCGAAGCGGCCGGATCATCGCAGAAGGCGAACTCGATTTTCGAGGCACCTTGGGGATCGCGAAAGATGTTCCGGTCGGCTTTAAGCAGATCCGGTTGCGTGTCCTCCTGGACACCGACGCGGCTCCGGAGGAGCGGGCGCGGCTCCTGGAAACAACTGGGCGCTATTGTGTCGTTTACCAGACGCTGCGTCACGGCTCGGATGTGGTCATGAGGCTGGAGAGTGGCGCCTAAGGCTGACTGCTTGTCGGCACGTCCGCGTCTACGGTTTTCCGACGGGACAGGGCGATAATCCGTGAATCCACCTGGCGGGTGGCTCCTTGGGCGCGCCGGGGCGCTGAAACACGCCGCGGCCGATTCTGACAAAGAGCCGAACCGTATTGTTTGTGTCGGAGTGCGGGGAAAACGACTTCCAGCTTCTCGTTTTGAATCAGCTGCAGGAGCCGCTCGAAGAAGTCCCTTCGGTCGTTCACCAGCATCACCATCTACATTGCCCGCGCGGCGGCTCTCAGTCGAAAGCGAGGGACGTCGAGAGGTCCCGGTTAGCGTCGATCTGCGCCTTCAGATTGGCGACCTTCTGCTCCGCGGTGGCAATGGCATCGGCGCCGGCGATAAAGCGGCGCGGCGGTGGCTCTTGGCTCGCAATGATGATGAGCGCTCGCGCGAGCTTCGCCGGGTCGCCGGATTGTTGGCCATTCTGGGCTTTCCAAAACTCGAGCTGCTTCGCTCTGCGCTCGTCGTAGTCCTCGATGGACGGCTCGGCGTAGTTCGTCGATTGCTCCGTGAGGAGCTCCGTGCGGAAGAACCCTGGGTTGACGATGGTAGTGGTGATGCCGAACGGCGCAACTTCGGCGTACAGCGACTCCATCCAGCCCTCGAGGCCGAACTTCGACGCGGCGTAGGCGGTACCGAACTCGAAGCCCGAGAGGCCCGCTGACGAGGAGATCGAGATAATGTGCCCCAAGCGCTGCTTGCGCATCACCGGCAGGACAGCGCGGGTGACGTTCATTGGGCCAATGAGGCTCGTCGCCAACTGCCGCTCCATCTGCTCCG
>JBAUZZ010000160.1:0-1502 GCA_049585495.1 Chthoniobacterales bacterium
GGAGGAGGCTCGATGAGCGTATACGCAATTGCGCAATTGTGGATTCACGATTCAGCGGCGTATGGGCGATACCTGAACAGGTTTATGGACGTATTCAAGAACTACAATGGGCGCGTGCTGGTGGCTGACGAAAGTCCGATGATTATTGAAGGAGCATGGGACGGCGACAAGGTTGTCGTGCTCTCGTTTCCGGATGAGACTTCGTTTCGGGCTTGGGTCGAGTCCCCCGATTATTTGGAGATCGCGAAGGACCGGAAGGCCGGAGCGAGATCAGTAATCCTGTTGGTGAAGGGAATCGCGACCCAGAGCCCGGCCCCGAAGACGTGACGACCCCGGCACCAGGACGTAGGCGCAACTCCCGGTAAAAGCGCTAACCGAGCAATTGGATGCTCGGAGAACTTGCCCGTTTATCTGGCTGTCGTCTATGACCGCCTCATTTGCCCGTGTGGAAGGGATGTGACACTGGGGCGCCACGATTTGTCTTTCTTGCGAGTAGACTTGGGCGTGGACCTTCTTCGAGGCGCGCCCACTATGGATCCGAAACAGACCGTTCAGGCCTTTATCGATGCCATCAACTCTCAGGATTGGAGTAAGTTAGATTCACTTGTTGCGACGAACTTTGTGCGGCACAGTTTTGCCGCTGGCGACCCGCCCGTCCGAAGCCGTTCCGATCTCGTGATGTTTCTTCGCCGCGAATTTGAGATCTTTCCGGACGCTCAGGAAATAATCCTCGACATATTTGCTGAAGGCGAGAAGGTTGCCGTGAGGCACCATTTCAGCGGAACTCAACGCGGTGCGATGGATTTGTACCCAGCGACTGGCAAGATCATGAATGCGGAATACATCGCAATCTACCGTGTTCGGAACGGCCAACTGATTGAGGCCTGGGCTGAATGGGACAACATCGCTGGCCTGAGACAATTGGGCCACTTATAGTTCGCTTCAAATCTCCGATTCGTAGGATCGGATTGGAAACATGCCCGGTAAATGCGGCAATTGTACAAGTGAAATCGACCCAAAACCACATGTCCGGTAACGCGACTTACCGGGCACTTGGACCCCTCATTGCGATAGACTTCTACTGGAAACGGCGGCAATCGTTTATGCCTTCTCGAAAGCTATTCCTGATGCTTCTGCTCGCCTGGCCCTGTCTCCTGAAGGCACAAGAGATCAAATATATCGACCTCACTACTGTTCGTCAGCGCACGGTACTCCGCCATCCTCCCGCGCCGGATTGCAATGCAGGTTTATGCGGTGGCAGTGGGGGCGGTAGTGTGGGAGACGGCGCCCCCGACCGGCGCGACCCGCACGCTCTGGGAATCTACCTACTCCGTGTCACTCCGACGGACATCAATGCAGCCGAGCCGTTCCAAGTAGAGTTCAAAATTCTCAACACCGGACTCGCTCCTATCGAGCTGCCGGTCTCGCCTCACCTGTCCGACCTTCAACCGAACGATGAGTCTGTGGCCTTCAACTATTTTAGCCTCGCGCTGGTTGTGCAA
>JBAUZZ010000161.1:0-1842 GCA_049585495.1 Chthoniobacterales bacterium
TGGTGGAGTTCTACGATTTTGCGATTTTCGGATTCGCGGTAGCGAGTGCCTTTCCGGAGATCTTCTTCCCGAAGTTGCCTCCCGCCCAAGCTCAGGTGTTTTCCTTCTTGGCCTATGCAGCCGGGCATCCTGCACGCCTACTCGGTGCCTTCATTTTCGGCCACTTTGGTGATCGGTCCGGGCGCAAGTTTGCGTTCCTGATAAACATTGTTGTCGTGGGAGCTAGCACGTGTCTGACGGGCTTGCTTCCTGGCTATGCAACGATAGGCATCGCGGCCCCGATACTCCTGGTTCTCCTCCGCATCATTCAGGGAATCGGACTGGGGGGTGAATTTGGCGGGGCTACGTCTTTGCTCGCGGAATTTGGGGCCAAACGCCGCTCTCGAGCGTTTTGGATGTCGCTCGCGAATCTCGGCCTGGCCCTGGGCATAATGGCTGCCAGCGGCATGTTCCTGCTCCTCAGAAATAGTTTCGCAACCACCGGATGGCGTGTCGCCATGCTGTCTTCCGCAATCATAGTCATTCCCGCTCTGGTAGCGCGCTATAAGCTGGCCGACTCCCCTCTGTTTGAGCAGCTCAAGCGCAAGGAGAAACTTGCCCGTTTGCCCAGCTTTGATGTCTTCCGGAAACACGCGGGTTCGATCCTCCTTCTTGCGACGGTTGCCGCGTTTCAGAACTTGGATACGGTCGTGACGGGAACCTACATCGTCTCGTTCATGCATCTCGCAGGTATCCCGTTGGGCACTGCGGCGATCATCATCTTTCTCAGCCGCTTTGCCGATGTCGCGGGAGTGCTGCTCAGCGGACCATTAGCCGACATTTGCAAGCGCAGAAGGCTCGCCTATTTCGCTATCGGTGCGACAACGTTGATCTCTTATCCCTTTGCCCTTGCGATCGTCGGAAGGCACGTCGTGCTCGTAGCAGTTTTACAATTTCTGATTGTGCTTTTCGGGATGGGATTGTTGCACGGGCTTGTGCCGATTCTTACCTCCGAGACCTTTCCGACAAGATTTCGATACTCGGGCGCGGGTATTTCCTATGGATTGTCCGGCATTCTCGCTGGAATGATCGTGCCGCCTCTTCTAGCAAGTTTGATCGGCCCGGACGTTACTCATCACTGGCACTTTCTACCCCTCGTTTACGCAGTGTACGGAGCCGCTGCTATGCTGGCTCTGCTCTTCATTCGCGAGACACGCGATATCAGATTGGAAGAGCTCGACGGTCCGGGAGTCTGAGACGCGGTAAGAGACGGACTACGGAAACCGCACACCAAGCCAGTTCGCGGATGGTCGGCTAACCGGAACTTATCCACTTGCCCGAGTGTGTCGTGATGTTGATGCATCTGACACGCGGCGTTAGTTGGGTTTACCTTGGCGGGTGGCGTCGGCCAGGTTCGCCGCGCGGTCCTTAACGTGCATTAAATTCCGTTTCGTGTCTTCTCCTCATAATCGAGCGGCTGATCGCTAGCCCCATGCCCAGGCCCTGAGGTTTCGTTGTATAGAAGGCGTCGAAAAGACGATCAAGACCCTTCGGATCCAGACCCGGGCCCGAATCTCGTACCCCAATCAATACGTGGGTCCCTTCCGCTTCGGCCAAGGCTCCAGCCGCGAGCACGTCTTCCTCCGCTTCACCGGTTTGCAGGGCGCCTGGCTCCCGGGCCGCCATCTTAGTAAATTTCTGCGAGCTCACCCACAGCTCTCGCGGACCCTCGCTCACCTCACTCATGGCTTCGATGGCGTTGA
This sequence comes from Chthoniobacterales bacterium, assembly GCA_049585495.1. GTDB lineage: Bacteria > Verrucomicrobiota > Verrucomicrobiia > Chthoniobacterales > JAFAMB01 > JBAUZZ01. The sequence goes on from JBAUZZ010000161.1 coordinate 1,743, forward strand.
TTAGCAGATTCAGACCGCCAGATCCCCTTGTATTAGGATGAGCCGGAGATTTCGTAAACGAGGCGCAGATCGGTGCCTGGAAAAACAGTTTCTGTAGCTG
>JBAUZZ010000162.1:0-1573 GCA_049585495.1 Chthoniobacterales bacterium
AGTCCGAGAGCATCAAGGAGCCCCGAGGCAGATCTCACTCTCAAAGCTATTCGCAAATAGCATTGCTACATTCGCATTTATTTCTGCACGATCAGCTCACATTCGCAGATATTTCTGGAACTGACACTTCCGAACGTGGGAAGGGACGACACCCTCCCAGTTGAGGGCAGTGCTCCGACGATCTGAAACCAGGCAATAAGTGCAAAGAAGAAAGGTAGGAATTTATGAATAAAGTGTGGTTGGTGACCGGCAGTGCGAGCGGTTTGGGCCGAAACATCGCGGAAGCTGTACTCGAATCCGGCGATCGCCTCGTCGCCACAGCACGCGACCCAAAGCGACTTGATGACTTGGTAAAAAAATACGGCGATCGCGTTCGCGCGGTTCCTCTTGACGTGACAGATGAAAGCGCCGCTCAGGCCGCCGTGCAGATGGCGGTGGCCACATTTGGACGTCTCGACGTCGTCGTGAACAACGCCGGGTACGGCGATATCGCGCCGTTCGAACAGTTGAGCGCGGAGAGGTTCAAGGCGGTGATGGATACAAACTTCTATGGCGTGGTTAACGTCACCCGTGCGGCCGTACCGCTCATGCGCGAGCAAAGGAGCGGCTGCATCCTCCAGATATCATCGGTCGGCGGCCGCCTGACTCGGCCCGGCAGCACGCCGTACCATGCAGCGAAATGGGCTGTCGGAGGCTTCACGGAATCTCTTGCCCAGGAGCTGTCCCCGTTCGGCGTGAAGGTGTGCGCCCTTGAACCCGGTGGCATGCGGACGAATTGGGGCGCCCGAGCTAATCAGGACACGCCGGAACTGCTCCCGGACTATGAACCCTCCGTCGGGGCCGTTGCCAAGGCCTTGAAATCGTATTGGGGGAAAGAGATCAGTGATCCCGCCAAGGTAGCTCAGGTTGTGCTTCGTCTGGCGTCCAGTGACCGTCTTCCGGCGCACCTCTTGATCGGTAGCGACGCGGTTCGCTTCGCCGCCGAAGCCGAGAAAACGCGGGCGGCCGAGGGCGCGCAGTGGCGGGACGTGAGCCTTTCGACAGACGTGGCGTCAGCCACGGCATTACCAGCCATGCGCTTCTGAGGGCTTCTGACAGGGGTAGACCAAACAGTCGTGTCACCAGGTGCCATTTGGTGGCGTGATTCCCGTGGCTACTGCTTGGACTGCTTGATGAACTCGACGCGCCTGAAGCGAAGAGCAGACCAATCATCGTCAGTTGCGACTTGGCGAACGCTATCGAACCCCGCTTGACGCAGCACCTCCCCGCCATCGTCCCGATTGAAATCGCACGAATATTTCTTCGACGTACCTTTTGGGTACGCAAACCACAATATGCGTCACCAGCTAGCTTTCGCCGCGAGCTTCCTCGACAGGCGATGGAGTTCGGCTCGCTGAGTCACAAAGGACAAGGCGAACGCGAGTGCCTTCATGTCTTCAATGCGACGAAACACGCGCACGTCACGGAGTCCGCGAATCTCCTTCTCGAACGTATCTGGAGCGTTGAGGACCAGGATCTCTTTATGGTCTTTGAGATTCAGCTTGCCGAAGGTTGTCGGCATAGTGTTATGGAT
>JBAUZZ010000163.1:0-6361 GCA_049585495.1 Chthoniobacterales bacterium
AAGCTGGCTCAGAGGAGCTACAAGTGAATTTCAAACTTAAGGTTTGGCGGCAGAAGGACGTCTCTTCTCGTGGACAGTTCACTGACTACGAGGCGAAAGACGTTCCGGAAGAGGCGTCGTTTCTCGAAATGCTGGACATTGTAAACGAAGGTCTGATCGAGCGGAATGAAGAACCGATAGCCTTCGATTCGGATTGCCGCGAAGGGATCTGCGGCATGTGTTCGCTGGTGATCAACGGCATCCCGCACGGACCCGGAGGAGCCAAGACCACCTGCCAGCTTTACATGCGACGCTTTAAGAATGGGGATACGGTCTGGGTGGAAGCGTTCCGGGCCGCTGCGTTTCCGATTGTAAGGGACCTGGTAGTCGACCGGAGCGCTTTCGATCACGTCATCGAGGCTGGTGGTTACATCCCGGTCCGAACCGGTTCGGCGCCGGACGCGAACGCCCTACCGATCGCAAAAGCGGCGGCGGATCTGGCGATGGAGGCGGCGGCTTGTATCGGGTGCGGTGCTTGCGTCGCGGCTTGTCCGAACTCATCGGCAATGTTGTTTGTTGCGGCCAAGGTCTCCCACCTTGGATTACTGCCCCAGGGTGAGCCGGACCGGAGTCGGCGCGTCCTCGGGATGGTCCGAAAAATGGACGAGTTAGGTTTCGGCAACTGCACCAATCACTATGAGTGTGAAGCGGTTTGCCCCGCTGAGATCAGCGCAACGTTCATTTCTCGATTGAACCGGGAGTACGCGATTGCTGCGGCAAAAAAGGCCGTAGCAGTTGGGTAAATAGTAGAACGGGCGTCGCCGCCCCTTTTCGAGCGGCATTTTGGGCATTTCGCCATCGAGCGCACGATTGAATTGATCCTGACTCGCTATATTATTTCCGCGACAGGACACTTTACGCCGTTGAAGACTTCAAGGATGCCACTATCGGGAAATGGTGAGGTCCCTTGTGCGCTCTTGGCTATCCTGTGGGGTGTAAGCCTGTATTCGGGATTTGCCCAAATTCAAACCACCGGTCGAACACTTGAGAACCTCGAGCGGGAATTCACCGACCCATTGACGACTTTGCCTCAAGTTTTCTTAAAGGATGCTTTCTCTCCCATAAACTATGGCACTAACGCTCAGACGAATCAGGTGGTCGCACGCGCTATCATCCCACGAATCCCACCAAATACACTATTGCCTTTCGTCCAACTCGTTCGACCGACTTTCTCGCTGGTGACCGTTCCGACTCCCAGGGGCGGCACGCGCACCGACTTCGGCGACATGCAATTGTTTGATCTGGCAGTATCGCCTTGGCCACCGCCGGGAACGGGTCTCCAGTTCGGACTGGGACCGACATTCGTGTTCCCGACCGCGACCTCCAAGTTCGCTGGTCAAGGCGCCTGGCAGGCGGGTCCGGCGTTTGCTGCAGTTTGTACCGGCGTTCCTAGGCTGCTGATGGGCTTCCTTTTGCAGAATCCAATCTCCTTCGCATACACATCACCTGATAGGCCCTCGCAGAACACCCTTGCGTTCCAGCCGGTGGTGCTCTTATCTCTCTGGGATGGCTGGTACTTGCGATCCGCGGATGCAACGTGGGTGTATGGATGGCGCCGTCATTCCCCGTCTCTGTTGCCGTTGAGTTTGGGAGTGGGTCGGGTGATGGTTCGTCCCGGTTTACCACCACTTAACTTTTATGTTTCGGCACAATGGATGGCTTACCACCAAAATTCACCAATCACGTCGCAGTGGAGTGTTAACTTTGGGGTAACGATCGCCTTCTCGCAGTTCGGAAAAGGTGAATAGAGGTATCGAGTGAATCGGGCTTGGAATCTTGGTCGGATCATATGGCTGCATCATCAGAGGCCGGAACCGTGCATACGCTCACCTCGCACCATATTCAGGAAGCCGATCCAGTTCTCATTCGCTGGCCCGTAAGAAGCGAGGGCTGGTGGTTAATCTAATCGGGCGCTAACGGGTAACGTTTCCGCTCAAGGTTCACTGGATTGGAGGAATTGATGAAGCAGGAAGTAAACTTGATCCGTGCGCGCTTGAAGACGCCGCGCGCCGCCGCCTTTGCCGGTATCCTATTTTCGGTTCTCCTGGGTACGGGCCTTATACTGTTCCGGCTTTCGGTGCGGGCAGATCCACTGGAGGCAGGAGCCTGGCTGAAGACCAGTTCCAACACAGTCGCTCTGGCGCTGAACCTGGTGCCATTCGCCGGCATTGCCTTTCTATGGTTCATCGGCGTGCTGCGCGACCGCTTGGGAGAGCTTGAAGACCGCTTCTTTGCCACCGTCTTTCTCGGCAGCGGACTTCTGTTCCTCGCGATGCTATTCGCCTCGGCCGCAGTGGGGGGTGGAATCATCACAGCCTATGTTGCAAGGCCCGCAGGGTTGCTCGACTCGGCGACGTTCGCCTTCGCCCGCGCCGTCACCTACGAGATCATGAACCTCTACGCGGTGAAGATGGCGGCGGTGTTCATGATCTCTACATCCACTCTCGCGATCCGTACCGGTGTCATCGCACGCTGGATCGCGTTGCTCGGCTATGCGTTCGCGCTGTTTCTGCTGCTGAGCGGGCGCTACATTGAGTGGATTTTAATGTTATTCCCTCTCTGGGTGCTGTTGGTCAGTCTTTACATCCTGATTGATAATCTCGGTCGGCCGTCTCAAGCCGGAGCGACAAGCCCCGGGGCCAACTCATGGCGATGACGTCCTCGGCCTGCAAGGATCCAAGATGACCAGGAACACCACCGCGCGGATATAGCGCGCGGAGACAGCCTATAAGCTCAAGCGAAAGTATTATTTGCGCTCCTCCAAAACGAGGAGTTGACCAATGCGAGCTTGCTGTAGCAGCGAAGCTGATGGTAGCATGCCGATTCCATGGAGAACCTTGGAGCCACTGGCTGCTTTCCCTCGTCGGCCGCAGCGCAGCTATGGAGACTTTGAGGGCGTGATTTTTGCGCGCTAGCTGACCTTAGGACCCCCATGACCTGGAACCGTCGCTATCAAGTCAAGAGCTACCTCCGATCAGCCCTTTGGATTATCCCGTTTGTTGCGGTCCCACTCGAGCAGGTGGCTTGGGTGCTGGCGCACACACTCGACACCCGGTTGGCCTGGAAGGGGCTCGCACTAGGCGTCACCGGTGCGCAGGCGATGTTCAACGCTGTCATCACGCTCACGCTTTCGTTCATCGTCTTCACATTTGGGTCCCTCCTTGTAGCAATTCAGGTCGCTAGTGGGCAATACACACCACGGATAATTGCGACGACCTTGCTGCGCGACAACGTCATCCGCTGTACCGTGGGCCTTTTCGTTTTCACGTTGCTTTTCGCGATCAAGGCTGCGGACCGAACGGAGAAGACCGTTTACCAATTAGTCGCGTTCGTCGTAGGGCTCCTTGGTTTAATCTGCATCGTAGCTTTCCTGTTTTTGATCGACTACGCGGCGAGAATGCTGCGCCCGGTCAGTCTGGTAGGGCGCGTAGGGGCTTACGGACTCGAGGTGATGGAGAGTGTTTATCCTGAGCAGTCCTCGGAAGCGCAAAACATAGCGGCATCACGGCAGAGTCCCGGGTCGGTGAAGCGGACAATCCTTCATCGCGGCAAATCGGCGATCGTGATTGCGATGAACGTGGAGGCGCTTGTGGCCGAGGCGGAGAAAGCGAAAGGGGTGATCGAATTTGCCCCGCAAGTCGGGGATTTTGTTGGATCGGCGGAACCGCTGTTCCTGTTGCACGATGGAGCTGACGCCATCGACGAACGGAAGCTGCGGGCATCTGTCGTCCTTGGCGACGAGCGCACAATGGAGCAGGACCCGCTCTTTGCGTTTCGCATTCTTGTCGATATTGCGATCAAGGGACTCTCAAAAGCGATCAATGATCCAACGACCGCTGTGCTTGCGATCGATCAGCTGCACCGACTTCTACGAAGCGCGGGAACGCGGAATCTCAGGACCGATCAAATCCTCGATCGAGCCGGGGAACTCCGTGTGATCTTCCGGACTCCTAACTGGGAGGATTTTGTTCATCTGGCTTTCAGCGAAATCCGTTTTTACGGGGCGGAGAACATGCAGATCGCACGCCGGTTACGCGCGATGATTGTAAATCTTACGGATACGCTACCAGCGCAACGTCATTCTGCCTTGCGCAAAGAACTCGAGCTTCTGGATCGCACGATCGAGAAGCTCTATGTTCTACCCGAGGATCTGAAACTCGCCAGTATCCCGGACTTGCAGGGCCTTGGCGGATCTTCTCACTCTGCAGAGCTGAGTTAGAGTTATGCAAATATTGAGAGCGTCAGAAGTAAGTTGTCGATCTTCAATTCTCTTTTAAGATTGTAAGAATCTCATACTTTGATCTATGGACTCGGCGGGGATAGTATTTAGTTTAGTATTTTGCGTCAATTCAGCTAATAGGCTTGAAATGCCCTGACACCACAATCGGTAGAATTAACATCAGGATGCCTTCCGCTTCGAGGTGACGCGCACCATAACCGACCAACAAGTTGCAGCAGATGGCGATCACAGCCATCAGACCCCAGGCCGCAAGCGGGATTCGGTTCCACCAGGAAGCCTGCGTGTATCCCTGCGAGTTCAATACATCGTTCATGCCCGAAATGGCCAAGGCGACGACGCATGTCGGCTGCACTGTGGACGGGGTCTTGACCGCAGTCCACAGCTCGCTCTGCAATTGAGCCGTATTGGTATTGATCTGCCGAAGCTGTTGCTCATTGCGGGTCTTATAGAACAAGATACGATCATCGAGGTAGTTCCTAAGCACGCACTCTCGCCGCGTCGGCGGCAGGCGGTTAGGCCCGGACGTATTCTGTGCCCGTCGCGCTGGCTGGCGATCTCGTCGAGGCCACGCAGGACTCAGGCGAGTTCGCATTAATGAGCAGGGTGATGAAAACCGCCGCCGTTCAGCTATCCAAATCTGCAACGACCTGCGCTGGCTCTCGCCGGGCCCGCGCTGCGGACTTTACGAACTATGCGCAAAACTCCATCAGTCTCGTCACGGCCCTGAACCCAGTGCTCGGCTACGAAAAGAGCGCCGCCATCCACTAGTCAGAATCCGACGGATCGTTTGCCGGTGTTTTGCCGCGGCTAGCGAGGCCCACGTTAAGTGTTAGAATGCGGCGGACTTCCTCAATGGCCATGGGGTTCTGGTGTCCGGCGTGGCCCGAAGAAACGATAAGCTCGGACTTCGCGCCGTCCATGTGCGAACTCCAGTACGGCACGACACCATCGGAGGAATTCGGAGCGTCGCCTTTGCCCCGGTCGCCCATGATCGTGTGATACGGGATGCCGGGCGTGATCGGGATCGTGTTGATTGCTAGCACGAAGCGGTTTGTCGGCGCGAGGGTATCCACGCTGTTGGGTATGCGTTTCAGCCTCAGCTCGCCCGACCGAAACGTAGTAATCTTAATTACGTCCCTACCCGCCTTGAGGAGCGTGATCGGTGATTTTACTAAGCTCGATCCGATCCGGCCAAGCCAGTTACTCGCGAGCTCGCTCCCGCGAAGGGGCGCGGAGATGAAGATTACGCGTCCGATCTCCGGGCGGTGCTGGAAGATAAGCGCTTCGGTAAAGAGCTTCCTGCTTTCTGGAGATAGAGGGACCTGCTCTGGCGGTTTCTTGAAAAGCTCGATCCAGAGCTTGTCACGGGTGTCGGTGATGAGAAGCCGGCTGATGCAGCCTCCCATGCTGTGGCCGATCACGACCATCGGCTTGCGTAGCGGGAAGCGCTTCTCGATAGCGTCCAGTTCACGCCGCAGGATTGCGGCGGAATAGGGATAGGGATAGCCGCTCGGGTAACTGTAAAACCAGAACTGGTAGTTGCGCCGGATCTCCTCGTATCCACGGAGACGGTTGAGCATCGGCGTCCAGGTCGCTGGCGAATCCATGAGCCCATGGATCACCAGCACAACAATTTTGTTCGGGTCGTAAGGCTGAAGCCGCGAGATACGAGCCGTCTCCGCGTATTTGGCGGGGTTAAGGAGCCGCGTGAGTTCGAGTTTCTTCGGATTGGTGCTCGCGAGCATAACGGCGAGCGGCACCGTGAAATCCGCGGCGAGAGGAAAGATCTGCCCGTCCATCCGGACGGTTTCCACCGCCAGCGGATCTTCGAAGGAAAGCACGCAGCGGCGGCCGTCAAAACGTGCGATCGCGGTGACGCCGTAGTAGATGCGTGATAGAGAGAAGTTCGCACGTGCCTCTTTATTCGCTTCGCGTCCAACCGCGACGACCGGTGCGCCGATGCCGTCGCGCGTGGTCCGTTCAGTGACGTAAGTGCCATGGACGTCGAACTGATCCGCCGGCGTGAAATCGTAGAGTGCTGGATTCCACTGTGGGCGCGAGTCGGGCTTGTGCGTGAGTACG